>NZ_MTEG01000007.1:0-275392 GCF_002108615.1 Klebsiella sp. YJ | reverse complement strand
AAGCCCTGGGCTGGAAACACCCGGCCTTCGACATCCCGTCTGATATCTATGCGCAGTGGGATGCCAAAGAAGCCGGTCAGGCGAAAGAAGCGGCCTGGAACGAGAAGTTCGCCGCGTATGCCAAAGCCTTCCCGCAGGAAGCCGCTGAGTTTACCCGTCGTATGAAGGGCGAAATGCCGGCAGACTTCGACGCCAAAGCGAACGAGTTTATTGCGAAGCTGCAGGCTAACCCGGCGAAAATCGCCAGCCGTAAAGCGTCGCAGAATGCGATTGAAGCGTTTGGCCCGTGGCTGCCGGAATTCCTCGGCGGCTCCGCTGACCTGGCGCCATCCAACCTGACCCTGTGGTCTGGTTCTAAAGCGATTAATGAAGACACCGCCGGTAACTATATTCATTACGGCGTGCGTGAATTCGGTATGACCGCGATCGCCAACGGGATCTCTCTGCACGGTGGTTTCCTGCCGTACACCTCCACCTTCCTGATGTTCGTGGAATATGCGCGTAACGCGGTGCGTATGGCGGCGCTGATGAAACAGCGTCAGGTGATGGTCTACACCCACGACTCCATCGGTCTGGGCGAAGATGGCCCGACGCACCAGCCGGTAGAGCAGGTGGCGTCCCTGCGCGTGACCCCGAACATGTCCACATGGCGTCCGTGTGACCAGGTGGAATCGGCGGTGGCGTGGAAATACGGCGTTGAGCGTCATGACGGCCCGACCGCGCTGATCCTCTCCCGTCAGAACCTGGCACAGCAGGATCGTACTGCAGAGCAGCTGGCGAACATCGCCCGCGGTGGCTACGTGCTGAAAGACTGCGCCGGTCAGCCGGAGCTTATCTTCATCGCCACCGGTTCTGAAGTCGAACTGGCGGTGGCCGCGTGGGATAAACTGACGGCCGAAGGGGTGAAGGCGCGCGTGGTCTCTATGCCGTCCACCGACGCGTTCGACAAGCAGGACGCGGCGTACCGTGAATCGGTGCTGCCGAAAGCGGTCTCTGCTCGCGTGGCCGTCGAAGCCGGCATCGCCGACTACTGGTTCAAATACGTGGGCCTGAATGGCGCTATCGTTGGCATGACCACCTTCGGTGAGTCTGCGCCGGCAGAGCAGCTGTTCGAAGAGTTCGGCTTCACCGTCGACAACGTGGTTGCGAAGGCAAAAGCGCTGCTGTAATTACGTTTACAGGTGAAAACGGGTCGCTCAGGCGGCCCGTTTTTTATGGGATTAAATTTATTTAAGTCTGTGCAACCCAATATTGTAGATCTGAATCACAAATATGATATTTAGCAATGTTTGAGTTTTGTAATGCGCGTCACATAATTTGTATTGCTTTTTATATTTTTGTTAACAACTAATTGTTTTTAAAGGCTTCATGTAAAAGCATCCTGCGCTGTATGTGTTTTTCTCCTCGATTGATTTCATTTTGCCGCTCGAGTATTTTGTTTTTAACGCTCACTCGTACCCTAAAAATAAGGAAAATATATGCGGCTGATTGATTACTTTCCAGAAGCATCTATCTCAATAAAAAATTCCGCAAAGAACTGGCAGGAGGCAATTGACTTTTCTATGTCTTCCTTACTCGCTAATCATTATGTCAATTCAGGTTATATTCAGGCCATTAAAGATTCAACGATTAACAATGGCCCTTATTATATTTTAGCGCCTGGCGTCGCCATGCCACACGCTCGTCCGGAATGTGGCGCGTTAAAAACCGGGATGTCATTAACACTCCTCAAACAGGAAGTTAAATTTGCCGAAGATGATGAAGGTGTCCGATTATTAATCGGATTGTCGGCGGCAAATGCAGATTCACACATTGGCGCTATTCAGGCCTTAAGCGAATTATTATGTGAAGAGGAAGTACTGACCGCGTTGTTAGCGGCTAAATCAGAGAAACAATTGGCGGATATTATCGCCCACGCATAATTAACCGTTTCCTTTCAGGATATTATTATGGAAAACAAGTCTGCTCGTGCCAAAGTCCAGGCTTTTGGTGGGTTTTTGACTGCAATGGTCATCCCCAACATCGGCGCTTTTATTGCCTGGGGTTTTATAACCGCATTGTTTATTCCTACCGGTTGGATGCCGAATGAGCATTTCGCCAAAATTGTCGGTCCGATGATTACCTATTTACTGCCCGTCATGATTGGCTCCACAGGGGGGCATCTGGTGGGGGGGAAACGTGGCGCGGTAATGGGAGGTATTGGGTCTATTGGCGTGATTGTGGGCGCGGATATCCCGATGTTCCTTGGCGCGATGGTGATGGGACCGCTTGGCGGTTGGGTGATTAAGCATGTTGACCAGCTGCTGGAAAAACGCATTCCTGCAGGGTTCGAGATGGTTATCAATAACTTCTCACTTGGTATTGCGGGGATGCTTTTATGCTTGCTGGGGTTTGAAGTCATTGGTCCAGCGGTTCTCATTGCCAATAATTTTGTGAAGGAGTGTATTGAAGCGTTGGTTCATGCGGGTTATCTGCCGTTGCTGTCCGTGATCAATGAGCCTGCAAAAATCCTCTTTCTGAACAATGCCATCGATCAGGGCGTGTATTATCCGCTGGGAATGCAGCAAGCTTCAGAAACGGGAAAATCGATTTTTTTCATGGTGGCATCCAACCCTGGACCGGGGTTAGGTTTGTTACTTGGCTTTGCCATCTTTGGCAAGGGGATGAGTAAGAAATCTGCGCCAGGCGCTATGATTATCCACTTCCTCGGTGGTATTCATGAACTGTATTTCCCATATGTGTTGATGAAGCCTCTGACCCTGATTGGTATGATTGCCGGGGGAATGACCGGGACGTGGGTGTTCTATCTGCTGAACGGTGGGTTGGTTGCAGGACCGAGCCCCGGCTCAATATTCGCTTACCTGGCATTAACGCCAAAAGGTTCTTTCCTCGCAACTATTGCAGGAGTCACCGCGGGAACGATTGTCACCTTTGTTATTACCTCTTTAATCCTGAAAATGGAAAAGAACGTCGAAACAGAAAGTGAAGATGGCTTCGCTGAATCAGCCAGAACCGTCAAGGCAATGAAGCAGGAAGGTAAGTTTTCTTATAAAAATATTAAACGCGTCGCTTTTGTTTGTGATGCGGGAATGGGTTCTAGTGCCATGGGGGCAACCACGTTTCGTAAACGTCTGGAAAAAGCGGGATTGAATATTAATGTAACGCATTACGCCATCGAAAACGTTCCGCAAGATGCCGATATTATTGTCACCCATGCCAGTCTTGAAGGTCGTGTTAAACGTGTGAGTGACAAGCCATTAGTGCTGATTAAAAATTATATTGGTGACCCACTGTTGGACGATTTATTTAAACGCATTACTGCGAACTAACCCTATTCTATTATTGGAGTGAATATGAAAACGAAAGTTGCTGCCATATATGGCAAGCAGGATATTCGTATCCGCGAGTTTGAACTGCCTGCCATTACAGATAATGAATTATTAGTCAGCGTAATATCCGATAGCGTTTGTTTATCCACCTGGAAAGCGGCAGCCTTAGGGAGCGATCATAAACGCGTACCGGACGATCTGGAAAATCATCCGGTTATTACCGGGCATGAATGTGCAGGTATCATTGTTGAGGTTGGAAAAAACCTGACGGATAAATATAAGAAAGGTCAGCGTTTTGTTTTGCAACCCGCGATGGGATTGCCAAGTGGCTATTCAGCGGGGTACAGCTATGAATATTTTGGCGGCAATGCGACATATATGATTATCCCGGAGGTCGCGATTAACCTGGGATGCGTTTTGCCTTACCACGGATCTTACTTTGCCGCCGCCTCACTGGCAGAACCGATGTGCTGCATTATTGGCGCCTATAACGCAAACTATCATACGACGCCTTACGTCTATGAGCATCGTATGGGGATTAAGCCGGGGGGAAGCATTGCCCTTCTGGCCTGCGCCGGGCCGATGGGTATTGGCGCAATAGATTATGCCATTAACGGCAGTATTCAGCCGTCACGCGTGGTGGTGGTCGATATTGACGAAGCGCGACTGGCGCAGGCTAAAAAACTGTTGCCGGTTGAGCTGGCGGCAGAAAAGGGGATTGAGCTTATCTATGTGAATACTTCCGGCATGGACTCTCCGACAGCGATGCTGCGTGCGTTAACCAATGACATAGGTTTTGATGATATCTTTGTGTATGCGGCAGTACCTGCAGTCATTGAAATGGCTGATGATTTGCTCGCGGAAGATGGTTGTCTGAACTTCTTTGCCGGCCCTACGGACAGTCACTTCAAAGTGCCGTTTAATTTTTATAACGTGCACTACAACAGTACTCACGTTGTCGGGACATCCGGTGGTTCAACGGATGATATGAAAGAGGCAATTGCGCTCAGTGCAACCGGCCAGCTGCAACCGTCGTTTATGGTGACGCATATTGGCGGCCTTGATGCGGTTCCGGAAACCGTACTGAATTTACCTGCGATCCCCGGGGGTAAAAAGCTTATATATAACGGCGTTACCATGCCGTTGACTGCCATTGCTGATTTTGCGGAGAAAGGGAAAACTGACCCATTATTCAAAGAACTGGCGCAGCTGGTGGAAGAGACGCACGGTATCTGGAATGAAAAGGCAGAAAAATACCTTTTGGCGCACTTTGGCGTTGATATCGGGGAGGCGGCGATATGATGTCGCTGGCATGGCCGCTATTTCGCATCACGGAGCAGGCTGCGCTGGCCGCCTGGCCACAAACCGGGTGCGGCGATAAAAACAAGATTGACGGTCTGGCCGTGACGGCAATGCGGGAAGCATTGAACAGTATTGGCATCCGTGGACGAATCGTCATTGGCGAAGGGGAGATTGATCGAGCCCCGATGCTGTGGATTGGTGAAGAGGTGGGAAACGGCGTCGGGCCTGAGGTTGATATCGCCGTCGATCCTATCGAAGGAACCCGAATGGTGGCGATGGGGCAAAGCAACGCCCTGGCCGTCATGGCGTTTGCACCCCGTGGCAGTTTGTTACACGCCCCAGATATGTACATGAGAAAACTGGTTGTTAATCGCTGCGCCAAAGGGGCGATTAATCTGGCGCTGCCGTTGGCAGACAATCTGCGTAATGTAGCAGAGGCGTTGGGCAAACCGCTGGAGCGACTGCGTATGGTGACGCTGGATAAACCGCGCCTTCAACCGGCGATTGCTGAGGCGACACGACTTGGCGTCAAGGTTTTTGCTCTGCCCGATGGCGATGTTGCCGCCAGCGTGCTGGCCTGTATGCAAGATAATCCCTATGACCTGATGTATACCATTGGCGGGGCGCCTGAAGGGGTTATTTCAGCCTGTGCGGTTAAAGCGCTGAGGGGCGATATGCAGGCTGAGCTGATCGATTTTTGCGAAGCGAAAGGGGATAGCGCAGATCATCGTCTGATTGCAACCCAGGAACGTCAGCGCTGCGCGGAGATGGGCGTTGAGATCAACCGAATCTATACGCTCGACGAACTGGTAGGGGGAAATGAGATCCTTTTCAGCGCGACGGGGGTCACGGGCGGCGATCTTGTTAAAGGGATCCAACAGGTTGCGAATGGTGTGCGCACGCAAACTTTACTGATCGGCGGCGCGGATCGAACGTGTAATATAATAGACTCCCTGCATTCATGGTGATTCATCGAGAAACGAATGACGACGCTGACAGAAGACGATGTGCTTGAGCAACTGGATGCTCAAAATAATTTACTCTCGTTTATGACGACGGCACATAACATTTTGCTCCAGGGCATTAAGCGCTTTCTACCGTCGCTGTTCGTCAATAACGATGAAGAGATCGTGGAATATGCAGTGAAGCCGTTACTCGCCCAGAGTGGGCCGCTTGACGATATCGACGTTGCGTTACGTCTGATTTATGCGCTGGGGAAAATGGATAAGTGGCTTTATGCCGACATTACTCATTTTTCTCAGTTTTATCAGTACCTGAACGAGCAGGATAATATCCCCGGTTTTGCCGATGACATTACCTGGGATTTTGTCAGCAACGTCAACAGTATCACCCGCAACGCGACCCTTTATGGTGCGCTGGAGTCGATGAAGTTTGCTGACTTTGCTGCGTGGTCTGAAGTGCGCTTTAGCGCAATGGTCAAGACGGCAATGACGCTGGCAGTGACGGCGATTTTAAAGGAATTAACGCCGTGAAAATCGAACTAACGGTGAATGGGCTCCAGGTTGAAGCACATTACCAGGATGATGAGATACAGAACGTTCACAAACCGTTATTGCAGCAGCTGTCAAAAATACATGCCGCTAACCCGCAGCGACGAACGATCGTTTTTCTCAGCGCACCGCCGGGGACGGGTAAATCGACGCTGACAAGTTTCTGGGAATACCTCTCTCGCCATGATCCTTGCTTGCCGGAGATCCAGACGCTGCCGATGGATGGCTTCCATCATTATAACAGCTGGCTGGATACCCATAATCTGCGGGCCTACAAAGGTGCGCCGGAAACCTTTGATGTGGGGAAACTTGCGCAGAATCTGCGCCAGATAAGGGAAGGGGAAGGATGCTGGCCGCAATATGACCGGCAAAAGCATGATCCGGTAGAAGCGGCCATCACAGTGACGGCGCCGATTGTGATTGTGGAAGGAAACTGGTTATTGCGCGATGACGAAAGATGGCGAGCGTTAGCTGCGTTTTGTGATTACTCGCTGTTTATTCGCGCCCCAGCCAATGCGCTTCGTACACGACTGGTGGGCCGTAAACTGGCTGGTGGATTATCGCGAGCTGATGCTGAGGCATTTTATGAGCGTACCGACGGACCGAATGTTCGTCGGGTCCTGGAAACTAGCCGGCCTGGCGACCTGACGCTGGAGATGCTGGAATCAGGTGAGTATCGGATTGCGTGAAGGTAAATTATTCCAGTTATGCCGTAATGATTATTACGACTTACTGGGATAATTGCCCCCCGTCTCAGTAGGTAAAATGTGACGTACGTCAGATAACTGTCTTCTTTGGCTGGACAGTCATTCCTTTTATTCCCTGATTCGCTTATTCTAGCTGAAGCGTTTCAGTCGATTAAATGTTCGACAATTAATCAATCAGTCGCAGTTTGCGACGGGTAAGGTTTCCCTTCGGGCGTGGCTGGATTACTCTGTCAGCCATCTCAAATCAGGGACAACCTTGCAGGAGACCTATGACCATACGCATCGCGATTAATGGCTTCGGTCGCATAGGACGCAACGTGGTTCGCGCTTTATATGAATCCGGGCGTCGTGCGGAAATTACCGTGGTGGCAATCAACGAGCTGGCGGATGCCGCGGGCATCGCGCATTTGTTGAAATATGACACCAGCCATGGGCGCTTTGCCTGGGATGTTCGCCAGGAGAGAGAGCAGCTGTATGTCGGCGATGATGCCATACGCCTGCTGCATGAACCTTCGATTGAGGCGCTGCCCTGGCAGGAGCTGGCGGTTGATATTGTTCTCGATTGCACCGGTGTTTACGGCAGCCGTGAGCATGGCGAAGCCCATATTCGGGCAGGGGCAAAGAAAGTGCTCTTTTCCCATCCCGGCAGCAGCGATCTCGACGCGACCGTTGTATTTGGCGTGAACCATGATGAGTTGCGTACGGAGCACCGTATTGTCTCCAACGCCTCCTGCACGACCAACTGCATTATCCCGGTCATAAAACTGTTAGATGATGCCTACGGCATTGAGTCAGGAACGGTAACGACAATCCACTCCGCCATGCACGATCAACAGGTGATCGACGCTTATCATCCGGATCTGCGCCGTACGCGCGCGGCCAGCCAGTCGATTATTCCGGTTGATACCAAACTCTCTGCGGGGATCACGCGAATTTTCCCGCAGTTTAATGATCGTTTCGAGGCGATTGCGGTCCGCGTACCGACGATTAATGTGACGGCGATTGACCTTAGCGTGACGGTGAAAAAACCTGTAAAGGCTAATGAAGTCAACCAGTTGCTGCAAAAAGCAGCACAAGGTGCATTTCATGGTATAGTTGACTATACGGAATTGCCGTTGGTCTCGATAGATTTCAACCACGACCCGCATAGCGCCATCGTTGATGGCACCCAAACCCGAGTCAGTGGTGCTCATCTGATCAAAACATTGGTCTGGTGTGATAATGAATGGGGCTTTGCTAACCGGATGCTCGACACGACGTTAGCGATGGCCGTTATTGGTTTCAGGTGAGACATCCCTGCGCAACATTGTTCGCGATGGAGCGTATGGCGTCTGCAAAACTTTAAGAATCATTGAGAGGATTCACCATGTCTGTAATTAAGATGACCGATCTGGATCTGGCTGGTAAACGCGTTTTTATCCGTGCCGATCTGAACGTACCAGTCAAAGACGGGAAAGTAACCAGCGACGCGCGTATCCGTGCTTCTCTGCCGACCATTGAGCTGGCGCTGAAACAGGGTGCTAAAGTGATGGTCACTTCTCACCTGGGTCGTCCGACCGAAGGCGAGTACAACGAAGAATTCTCTCTGCTGCCGGTTGTTAATTACCTGAAAGACAAACTGTCTAACCCGGTACGTCTGGTTAAAGATTACCTGGATGGCGTTGAAGTTGCAGCCGGTGAACTGGTTGTTCTGGAAAACGTTCGCTTCAACAAAGGCGAGAAGAAAGACGACGAAGCGCTGTCCAAAAAATACGCGGCGCTGTGCGACGTGTTCGTCATGGACGCCTTCGGTACTGCACACCGTGCGCAGGCCTCTACCCACGGTATCGGTAAATTCGCCGATGTTGCGTGCGCAGGCCCGCTGCTGGCCGCCGAACTGGACGCGCTGGGTAAAGCGCTGAAAGAACCGGCTCGCCCGATGGTTGCCATCGTAGGTGGTTCTAAAGTTTCCACCAAACTGACCGTTCTGGATTCCCTGTCTAAAATCGCTGACCAGCTGATCGTCGGTGGTGGCATCGCCAACACCTTCGTTGCCGCTCAGGGCCACAACGTGGGTAAATCCCTGTACGAAGCTGACCTGGTTGACGAAGCGAAACGCCTGCTGACCACCTGCGATATCCCGGTTCCGACCGACGTTCGCGTGGCAACTGAGTTCTCCGAAACGGCGACCGCGACGCTGAAATCTGTTAACGACATCAAAGATGACGAGCAGATCCTGGACCTGGGCGATGTTTCTGCACAGAAACTGGCTGATATCCTGAAAAACGCTAAAACTATTCTGTGGAATGGTCCGGTTGGCGTATTCGAATTCCCGAACTTCCGTAAAGGGACTGAAATCGTGGCTAACGCCATCGCTGACAGCGAAGGTTTCTCCATCGCTGGCGGTGGTGACACCCTGGCAGCGATTGACCTGTTCGGCATTGCGGACAAAATTTCCTACATCTCCACTGGCGGCGGCGCATTCCTCGAATTCGTGGAAGGTAAAGTCCTGCCAGCAGTAGCTATGCTTGAAGAGCGCGCTAAGAAGTAAGTCTGATCAGGCGGGGAAATCCCGCCTGTTTTGCAAATAAAATTCAATTTGTTGCTCTAAATAATTCGTGTTGCCGGAAGGTGGCGACAGCGCGAACGCCAGGTTCTTACGTAACCGGGGTAAGCGAGGTAAGCCAGAGGACTGCCGCACGAATGATGGCGAGCATAAACGGCCGAAGATACAGGACTACGTAACATGTCTAAAATTTTTGATTTCGTAAAACCTGGCGTGATCACTGGTGATGACGTTCAGAAAGTGTTCCAGGTAGCTAAAGAAAATAACTTTGCTCTGCCAGCGGTTAACTGTGTGGGTACTGACTCCATCAACGCCGTTCTGGAAGCTGCTGCAAAAGTTCGTTCTCCGGTTATCGTTCAGTTCTCCAACGGCGGCGCAGCGTTTATCGCGGGCAAAGGCGTGAAAACTGACGTTCCTCAGGGCGCAGCAATCCTGGGTGCTATCTCTGGCGCACATCACGTTCACCAGATGGCTGCACACTACGGCGTGCCGGTTATTCTGCACACCGACCACTGCGCGAAGAAACTGCTGCCGTGGATCGACGGCCTGCTGGACGCGGGTGAAAAACACTTCGCTGCTACCGGCAAACCGCTGTTCTCTTCTCACATGATTGACCTGTCTGAAGAGTCTCTGCACGAAAACATCGAAATCTGCTCTAAATATCTGGCGCGCATGGCCAAAATGGACATGACTCTGGAAATCGAACTGGGTTGCACCGGTGGCGAAGAAGACGGCGTGGACAACAGCCACATGGACGCTTCTGCCCTGTACACTCAGCCGGAAGACGTTGATTACGCGTACACTGAACTGAGCAAAATCAGCCCGCGTTTCACTATCGCGGCTTCCTTCGGTAACGTACACGGCGTGTACAAGCCGGGTAACGTCGTGCTGACTCCGACCATCCTGCGCGATTCTCAGGAATATGTTTCTAAGAAACACAACCTGCCGCACAACAGCCTGAACTTCGTCTTCCACGGCGGTTCCGGTTCTTCCGCTCAGGAAATCAAAGACTCCGTAAGCTACGGCGTTATCAAAATGAACATCGATACCGATACCCAATGGGCAACCTGGGACGGTATCCTGCAGTACTACAAAACCAACGAAGCTTACCTGCAGGGCCAGCTGGGCAACCCGAAAGGCGAAGACCAGCCGAACAAGAAATACTACGATCCGCGCGTATGGCTGCGTGCTGCACAGACGTCCATGGTGACGCGTCTGGAGCAGGCATTTAAAGAGCTGAACGCGATCGACGTTCTGTAAGAAACGTCTGTTTCTTGCCAGAAAGCCCGCTGAATAGCGGGCTTTTTTTATGGCTGAACAACGCGATATCTCGCTGAGAATTGTGATCAACTTGGCAAATCATGTGCATATTGTTTACCCTTAGTTAACCTGTCGCTGTACAGGTTGGGTTTTTTATTCCCCCTACGGGTATTCATAAGGAAGATTAAATGGAAGAGTTGAACGTTGGCGATAGCCTACACAACGCCAGTTCCTGGCTGGTGCGCAATCAGGAATTACTGCTGAGCTATGCCGTCAATATCGTTGCCGCTATCGCGATTATTATCGTCGGTATGATTGTGGCACGGGTCATCTCTAATACGGTGAACCGACTGATGCTGGCGCGTAAGATTGATGCGACCGTTGCCGATTTTCTGTCCGCCCTGGTACGCTATGCCGTTGTCGCGTTCACCCTGATTGCCGCATTAGGCCGCGTAGGCGTGCAGACGGCATCGGTGATCGCCGTCCTCGGTGCCGCCGGTTTAGCCGTAGGTCTGGCGCTGCAAGGATCGCTGTCTAACCTGGCCGCTGGCGTACTGCTGGTGATGTTCCGCCCGTTCCGCGCGGGTGAGTATGTCGATCTCGGCGGCGTCGCCGGTACGGTACTGAGCGTGCAGATTTTCTCTACGACCATGCGTACGGCAGACGGTAAAATTGTGGTGGTTCCGAACGGTAAAATTATCGCCGGTAATATCATTAACTTTTCCCGTGAGCCGGCGCGGCGCAACGAATTTATTATCGGCGTGTCCTACGATGCCGATATCGACAAGGTCAAGCAACTGCTCACCCGTATTATCGAATCGGAAGATCGTATTCTCAAAGATCGCGAAATGACCGTACGTCTGCATGAACTGGGGGCGTCGTCGGTGAACTATGTGGTGCGCGTCTGGAGTCTGAGCAGCGATCTGCAAAGCGTATACTGGGATGTGCTGGAGCGTATTAAACGCGAGTTTGACGCTAACGGCATCAGCTTCCCGTACCCGCAGATGGATGTTCATATGGTTCGTCCGCAGGAGAAAGTGGAGTAATTCAGCCGCTGATCCAGAGGCCAGCGATGCTGGCCTTTATTGCTACTGCTGTATTAGTTAAACTTATTAATGATTAAAATTTTCAATTTCCTCTAATGATTTTATCGCGCTATATTCCCCGGCATTAACGACCTACCGGAAAAAACACCATGTTATCGTATTACTTTCAGGGGCTTGCCCTGGGAGCGGCTATGATTTTGCCGCTCGGTCCGCAAAATGCGTTTGTGATGAATCAGGGGATTCGCCGGCAGTATCATTTGATGATCGCGTTGCTGTGCGCGTTGAGCGATCTGCTGCTGATTTGCGCCGGTATTTTTGGCGGTAGCGCGTTGCTGATGCAGTCGCCGTGGCTGCTGGCGCTGGTCACCTGGGGAGGCGTGGCCTTTCTGCTCTGGTATGGTTTCGGCGCCTTGAGAACGGCGCTGAGCAGCAACCTGGAACTGGCCAGTGCGGAAGTCATGAAGCAGGGACGCTGGAAAATTATCGTCACCATGCTGGCGGTTACCTGGCTTAACCCGCATGTCTATCTCGATACTTTCGTCGTGCTGGGCAGCCTGGGAGGGCAGCTGGCCGTGGAGCCAAAGCGCTGGTTTGCCTTAGGCACCATTAGCGCATCATTCCTGTGGTTCTTTGGACTGGCCCTGCTGGCAGCGTGGCTGGCGCCACGCTTACGTACCGCGCGAGCGCAGCGGATTATTAATGTGCTGGTCGGCCTGGTGATGTGGTTTATTGCGCTGCAGCTGGCGAAAGACGGTCTCCAGCATGTCCAGGCTCTGTTTTACCAGGCTTAGTCCGATGGACTTTCTCCGCGGACGCGTTAAGCTTGCAGACATGCGTCCGTAGACGGGCGACCCAATGTAAGATGGAGAAACGACAGTGAAGTTAAAACTCATGGCCCTGGCGGCAGCAATCGGATTGAGCGCGATGGCAGTACAGGCAAATGAATTGCCGAATGGCCCGCATATTGTGACTTCGGGGACCGCCAGCGTAGCCGCTGTGCCGGATATCGCCACCCTGGCAATTGAAGTGAATGTTGCCGCGAAAGACGCCGCGTCGGCGAAAAAGCAGGCCGACGATCGCGTGGCGCAGTATCTCTCTTTCCTCGAAAAGAACGGCATCGCCAAAAAAGATATTAACTCAGCCAACCTGCGCACCCAGCCTGATTACGACTATCAGAATGGCAAAAGCATCCTGAAAGGCTATCGTGCGGTGCGCACCGTCGAAGTGACGTTGCGCCAGCTGGACAAGCTGAACGGTTTGCTGGATGGCGCGCTGAAAGCGGGTCTGAATGAAGTGCGGTCTGTTTCGCTGGGCGTTGCGCAACCGGATGCCTATAAAGACAAAGCGCGTAAAGCGGCCATTGATGACGCGGTGCATCAGGCGCAAGAGCTGGCGTCAGGTTTCCACAGCAAGCTGGGACCGGTTTATAGCGTTCGCTACCATGTGTCGAACTACCAGCCGAGCCCGATGGTACGCATGATGAAGGCTGCCGATGCGGCCCCGGTTTCCGCACAGGAAACCTACGAGCAGGCGACCATTCAGTTTGACGATCAGGTCGATGTTGTTTTTGAACTGCAGCCCGCTCAGCCAGCCCCGGCCCCCGCAGCGCCGGCTAAGCAGCCTGATGCGGCACAGTAAGCCATAAAATAAAAAGCCACTTCAGATGAAGTGGCTTTTTTATTACCCGCGCTTAGTCCTGGCGCAGTACCTTGTGACCGTAATCGATCAGCGCATCGGTGACCCGGCGCATCATCCGGCTTTCCGGCGCGAAGCGATGCCAGTAGAGCATCCGCCGCTGAAACAGTCCCGGCGTGAGGTCGATAAGCTCGCCGCTGTTGAGCTCTTTTTCAATCTGCAGATGCGGGATCATGCAGCAGGTCGTGCCCTGGCGCGCAAGCTGCACAAAGGCTTCCGAAGAGTTAACGATATGGCACGGGACGCTGCCAGGCGGCAAATCGAAGTTCTGCTGTAAAAACGCCTGATGCATATCATCCAGATGATCGAAAGCGACAACCGGCGCTTTCAGCAGCGCTGAGCGGGTGACGCCGTTAGGGAAATAGCGTTGCGCAAACTCTTTCGAGGCGACGAACAGATAGTCCAGCGCCCCGAGCTGATCCACCAGGCAGCTCGGCAACGCCTGCGGCTGAATACTCACCGCGCCGACCACTTCACCGCGACGTAAGCGTTCCTGAGTGCGGGTTTCATCCTCCACCTGCAGATTGAGGCGGATAGGGGAGTCGGAAAGGACATTAGACAGCGCGGGCAGCAGCCAGGTGGCCAGACTGTCGGCGTTGACCGCCAGCGACAGCAACAGCGGTGTAGAGCCGGTCTGTTCATCGCCCAGCCACTCCTCTTCCAGCAGCTCAACCTGACGCAGCAGGGCCAGCAGTTTCTGCCCTTGTTCGGTCGGACGCGGCGGCACGGTACGCACCAGCAGCGGTTGGCCGAACATATTTTCCAGCTGTTTAATACGCTGAGAGACGGCGGACTGTGTAATGCAGAGCTTCTGCGCGGCGCGCTCAAACCCACGTTCTCTTATCACCGCATCCAGCGCCTGTAGTGTTCTGTAGTCCGGTCGTTTCATTATTCTGGCGTACCCCTATCACTTTTCATTAACTCGCACTATGACATAAATTCGTTTTTGATGAAGATGAAAAATGGTCTGTTCAGTTGTGTGACCCTGTCGCAGGGACAATTCCCCTCCCGGTGTTCTATAATGCGCCACAGGTATTCACATCTCGGACCATAATCATGACGCAAGATGAACTGAAAAAAGCAGTAGGCTGGGCGGCATTGCAGTATGTACAACCGGGCACCATCGTCGGTGTCGGTACGGGCTCCACGGCCGCGCATTTTATCGATGCGCTGGGCACCATGAAAGGGCAGATTGAAGGCGCGGTCTCCAGCTCTGATGCCTCCACCGAAAAACTGAAAAGCCTTGGCATTCCGGTTTTCGATCTGAACAGCGTTGACCGCCTGGGGATCTATGTTGATGGCGCCGACGAGATTAATGGCCATATGCAGATGATCAAAGGCGGTGGGGCGGCGTTAACTCGCGAAAAGATTATCGCCTCGGTAGCAGATAAGTTTATCTGCATCGCCGATGCCTCCAAGCAGGTGGATATTCTGGGCAAATTCCCGCTGCCGGTCGAAGTCATTCCGATGGCGCGTAGCGCTGTCGCGCGCGAGCTGGTGAAGCTGGGCGGCCGTCCGGAGTATCGCCAGGGGGTGGTGACCGATAACGGTAACGTGATTCTTGACGTCTTCGGCCTGGAAATTCTTGATGCCATCGCTCTGGAAAACAAAATTAACGGTATTCCTGGCGTCGTCACCGTCGGCCTGTTTGCCAACCGCGGAGCGGATGTGGCACTGATTGGAACCGCCGATGGCGTAAAAACCATCGTAAAATAATATAATCGGGGGAGCGAATGGCTCCCTCGCAAATATTTTTTCTCCAGGCCAAATTTGGTGACTTCTGTCACATTTATGCAACCAGGCTTAGTAACAATCTACCTTTTCTTTTCTTTCTGGTGTTTTGTCCTGCCATTTCCCTCTGCGTGATATTTCTTCAGGTCGTCGACGCAAACGTTCATATTGCCGCGATAGTTTTTTTTGATATGTTGCTGAGAAGAACTTTCGTTCAGCACGACATCAGATAAGACAAAACAGGACGGGGAAATGGCTAAGGTATCACTGGAAAAAGACAAGATTAAGTTTCTACTGGTTGAAGGTGTGCATCAAAAAGCGGTGGAGAATCTCCGCGCGGCGGGCTACACCAACATCGAATTTCATAAAGGCGCGCTGGACAGCGAAGAGCTGAAAGCGTCGATCCGTGATGCCCATTTCATTGGCCTGCGTTCCCGTACTCATCTGACTGAAGAGATCTTCGCCGCCGCGGAAAAACTGGTGGCGGTCGGCTGTTTCTGCATCGGCACCAACCAGGTTGATTTAGACGCGGCAGCGAAACGCGGGATTCCCGTTTTCAATGCGCCGTTCTCAAATACCCGCTCCGTTGCCGAGCTGGTCATTGGCGAACTGCTGCTGATGCTGCGCGGCGTACCGGAAGCTAACGCGAAAGCGCACCGCGGCGTGTGGAACAAGCTGGCGGTAGGCAGTTTTGAAGCGCGTGGCAAAAAACTGGGGATCATCGGTTACGGGCACATCGGTACGCAGCTGGGTATTCTGGCTGAATCTCTGGGGATGCACGTCTATTTCTATGATATCGAAAGCAAACTGCCGCTGGGCAACGCTACCCAGGTCCAGCACCTCTCCGACCTGCTGAATATGAGCGATGTGGTCAGTCTGCATGTGCCGGAAAACGCCTCCACCAAAAATATGATGGGCGCGCAAGAGCTGGCGCTGATGAAACCCGGCGCGCTGTTGATCAACGCCTCGCGCGGTACGGTCGTGGATATCCCGGCGCTGTGCGATGCCCTGGCGCGTAAGCATCTGGCGGGCGCGGCGATTGATGTGTTCCCGACCGAACCGGCGACCAACAGCGATCCGTTCAGCTCGCCGCTGTGCGAGTTTGACAACGTGATCCTGACGCCGCACATCGGCGGCTCAACTCAGGAAGCGCAGGAGAATATCGGTCTGGAAGTGGCCGGTAAGCTGGCGAAGTATTCCGATAACGGTTCGACCCTTTCAGCGGTGAACTTCCCGGAAGTTTCTCTGCCGCTGCACGGCGGTCGTCGTTTGCTGCACATCCACGAAAACCGTCCCGGCGTGCTGACCGCTATCAACCAGATCTTTGCCGCGCAGAGCATCAACATCGCAGCACAGTATCTGCAAACCACGCCGCAGATGGGCTACGTGGTTATTGATATTGAGGCCGAAGAAGATGTGGCCCAGCAGGCGCTGCAGGCCATGAAGGCGATTCCGGGCACCATTCGCGCCCGTCTGCTGTTCTGATTGACGCAAGGATCCCTGCGGGGATCCTTTTACATGATGAGCACATCGCTACAGAATACCGGTGTCTTCCTGCTGTTGCTGATTCTGGCATGGACGGGGTTTGGCACCCACGATAGCCTCACCTGGCTGATGGAAGTGACGCCGGTCATTATCATCGTTCCGCTGCTGCTTGTGACGCGTTCACGCTACCCGCTCACGCCGCTCCTCTACACGCTTATCTTCTTCCATGCCATTATTTTGATGGTTGGGGGGATGTATACGTATGCGAAAGTGCCGATTGGATTTGATGTGCAGGCGTGGCTGAATTTAAGTCGTAATCCGTACGATAAGCTTGGCCACTTTTTCCAGGGGTTGGTTCCGGCGCTGGCGGCGCGGGAAATTCTGCTGCGCGGCGGCTATGTGCGCGGGCGCAAGATGCTCTCGTTTCTGGTGTGCTGCATTGCGCTGGCGATCAGCGCCACCTACGAGCTTATCGAATGGTGGGCGGCACTGGCGATGGGGCAAGGGGCGGATGATTTTCTCGGCACCCAGGGCGATCCGTGGGACACGCAGTCGGATATGTTCTGCGCGTTGCTGGGGGCGCTGACGACGATCTTGTTACTTAGCGGATGGCATAACCGGCAACTGAAGAAGCTCGGTACGCCATAGCTTATGGCCACTGCCACAGCGCCGAGGGGGTAATCACCGCGGGCAGTGGAATATCCCAGTGCTCAGTGGGCAGTGCGTCGACCTGCTGGCAATCGTGGGCATAGCCAACAGGCTGCAGGGAATAATCCTGCCAGTTCTGTAATGTTCGGTCGTAGAAGCCGCCTCCCATCCCCAGCCGCTGTCCGGCGGTATCAAAGGCAACCAGCGGGACCATCAGTACATCGAGCCGGCCCAGCGGCAGGACGTCGCGTACATCGAGCTTCGGCTCGTCGATTTTCAGCCGGTTGGTCACCAGTTCGCTGCGCGGGTGATAGCGCAAAAACAGCAGATTTCCCGGGCTGAACGGGTGGAGTACGGGCAGATAAACCTGCTTGCCGGCCCGCCACAGCCGATCAATCAGCGGTCGGGTATCGAGTTCGCCATCAAATGACAGAAACAGGGCGACGGTTTGCGCCTGCGCGACGGGCGGATATGCCATCACGCGATCGGCACCCTGGCGGGCGAACTGCGCCTGCTGTTCTGCCGTCAGCGCGCGTCGTCGCTGGCGAATCTGTTGACGAATCAGCTGTCGGGTAGTTTGCGTGTCAGAAAGTTGAGTCATGACGGGTCGCCTGATTTAGCATGAGCACGATAATACGTGGGTCAGTTGCCTGTAGGCGTAGTGTAATACACAAGGTGATAAAAACCGAAAAGGAAGCACGAGGGATGGAACTGAAAAGAAGGGAATCTCCGAGATGCCGCCGCAGGCTGTAACCCTTGAACCCTTGGTTCAAGGTGAATGCGTCGTCACAGTTTTAAGGCTTCTCGGACGGACCGAGCATGCTCACCAACCATGGAGCGCCACATTCTTGTGGTATGAAATATCGGCTCAGGGGACTGGCCCGCTTGCAAACATCTCAGAGAAATTTTGTTCTTGCGCTTACTCTAACACAGTTAACTGCAAAGTGTTATTCAAACTTCGGCCCGGTTCTTTCGCTTATGCGACCTTGCTCAAGCAGCGCTTGTTCGATGGTCTGCTGTAGCATCCGAATACGCTGTTCCATGCTGGAGGCGTAATCGCGGGTTTTCGCTTTTTCCTGAGTCAACTCATAGCTGATGTTCAACGCGGCGATGAAGACCAGCTGCTCAGTATTTGTGACTCTAGTGCGTTCTTTTAAATCTTGCAACCGCTGATTCAGGTCATCAGCTGCCTGATTCAAGGCATCCCTTTGTTCAGGCGGGCAATTCACGCGGAGTGAACGGCCAAAAATTTGGAGATCGACGGGTTGTGCAGACATGCCACCTTCCTGCTGATTGACTGCGCGGCCTTCACACCCGAATCCGGGACTGCAAAGGGGCGACACTATAGCTACCCTGGTGCGAAGGTACAAGCCCTATTCTGGTTCACCAGGGTCCAAAGTGGTAGCATACCATGAATATTCCTCCCAACGATGACGAATGCGCATGTCTATACAGAACGAAATGCCTGGTTACAACGCTGTAGACCAGTTACTGAACCAACAGGGCGTGGGCTTAACCCCGGCCGAAATGCACGGTTTGATCAGTGGGATCCTGTGCGGCGGCAATAAAGACAGCAGCTGGCAGCCGCTGGTGCACGACCTGACAAACGAAGGCCTCGCATTTGGTCACGAGCTGGCCGAGTCTCTGCGCACCATACATTCCGTGACCAGCGACTCGCTGGAAGACGACGGTTTCTTGTTCCAGCTCTATTTACCGGAAGGTGACGCGGTAAGCGTGTTTGAACGCGCCGACGCGCTGGCCGGTTGGGTTAACCATTTCCTGCTCGGCCTGGGCGTTACGCAGCCTAAACTGGATAAAATCAAAGACGAAACCGGTGAAGCCATCGACGACCTGCGTAACATTGCGCAACTGGGGTACGACGAAGACGAAGATCAGGAAGAGCTGGAGATGTCGTTGGAAGAGATTATCGAGTACGTGCGCGTCGCTGCGCTGCTGTGCCACGAAACCTTTTCTCGCCAGCAGCCAACCGCACCGGAAGTTCGCAAGCCAACATTACACTAACGATAATTTGTTGAGGGGGCGTCATGACACAGCAGGAATTTCTTTCTCGTCGCCAGGCATTGCTGGCGCAGATGCAGCCAGGCAGCGCCGCGCTGATTTTCGCCGCACCGGAAGCGGTCCGCAGCGCAGATTCAGAATACCCCTACCGGCAGAACAGCGATTTTTGGTACTTCACGGGATTTAATGAGCCGGAAGCCCTGCTGGTGTTGATTAAAAGCGACGACACCCACAACCATAGCGTGCTGTTTAACCGCGTCCGCGATCTGACCGCAGAGATCTGGTTCGGCCGTCGTCTGGGGCAGGAGGCCGCGCCATCGAAGCTGGGCGTCGACCGCGCTCTGGCGTTCAGCGAAATTAACCAGCAGCTATTCCAGCTGCTTAACGGCCTTGATGCGATCTATTTTGCCCAGGGCGAATATGCCTATGCTGACAAAATCGTCTTCAACGCGCTGGAAAAACTGCGTAAAGGCGTGCGCCAGAATCTGCAGGCGCCCGGTTCGGTGATTGACTGGCGGCCGATGGTGCATGAGATGCGCCTGTTTAAATCGCCGGAAGAGCTGGAGGTGATGCGCCGCGCTGGCGAAATTTCCGCGCTGGCTCATACCCGCGCAATGCAGAAATGCCGTCCGGGCCTGTTCGAATACCAGCTGGAAGGGGAAATTCTGCATGAATTCAGCCGCCACGGCGCCCGTTTCCCCTCCTATAACACCATCGTGGGCGGTGGAGAAAACGGCTGTATTCTCCATTACACGGAAAACGAATCCGAGCTGCGCGATGGCGATTTGGTGCTGATTGACGCCGGCTGCGAATACCTCGGCTATGCGGGCGATATCACTCGCACCTTCCCGGTGAACGGTAAATTCAGCCCGGCGCAGCGCGAGATTTACGATATTGTCCTCGAGTCGCTGGAAACCGCGCTGGAGCTTTACCGTCCTGGCACCTCCATTCAGCAGGTTAACCAGGAAGTGGTGCGCATTATGATTACCGGTCTGGTGCGTCTCGGCATCCTGAAAGGGGATGTCGACGAGCTGATGGCAAACAATGCCCACCGTCCGTACTTTATGCATGGCCTGAGCCACTGGCTGGGACTCGATGTCCATGATGTCGGCCACTACGATGTCGATCGCTCGCGTCTCCTTGAGCCGGGCATGGTGTTGACCGTTGAGCCGGGTCTCTACATTGCCGTCGACGCCGATGTGCCGCCACAGTATCGCGGCATTGGCGTGCGTATTGAAGACGATATCGTCATCACCGAAGACGGCAACGAAAACCTCACCGCCGGCGTGGTGAAAAAAGCCGACGATATTGAGGCGCTGATGGCGGCGGCACGGCGGTCATGAGCATCCTGATCGTTGGCGGAGGGATGACCGGGGCAACCCTGGCGTTAGCTATCTCGCGCTTAACCCACGGCGCGCTCCCGGTGCATCTGGTCGAGGCCGCGCAGCCGGACTCGTCGCAGCATCCGGGGTTTGATGCCCGTGCGATTGCGCTGGCGGCGGGGACCTGCCAGCAGCTGGCGCGTACCGGCATCTGGCAAGGCATTGCCGATTGCGCGACGCCGATTCAGCGTGTTCACGTCAGCGATCGTGGGCATGCGGGATTCGTGACGCTCGATGCGCAGGACTACGGACTGGCGGCGCTGGGGCAGGTGGTCGAGCTGCACGATGTCGGCCAGCGATTGTTTGCGCAACTGCGCGAAGCGCCGGGCATTACCTTACACTGCCCGGCGAAAGTCGAAGACGTCACCCGGTGGGAGGAGGGCGTCAGCATCACCCTGGACAGCGGCGAGACGATCGCCGGCCGACTGCTGGTTGCCGCCGATGGTTCGCGCTCCACGCTGGGCGCTCGCTGCGGCATGAGCTGGCAGCAGCAGCCTTACCAGCAGCTGGCGATTATTGCCAACGTCAGCACGGCGTTGCCCCATGAAGGGCGCGCCTTTGAACGCTTCACCGAACATGGTCCGCTGGCCATGCTGCCGATGTCACACGGGCGCTGTTCGTTGGTATGGTGTCACCCGCAGTCGCGGCGCGATGAGGTTCTGGGTTGGTCCGACGCGCAATTTTGCGAGCAGCTGCAGCAGGCATTTGGCTGGCGGCTGGGGCGCATCACTCATACCGGGAAGCGCAGCGTTTATCCATTGACGTTGACTACCGCTACGCGCCCGGTTTCCCATCGCCTGGTGCTGGTCGGTAATGCGGCGCAGACGCTGCATCCCATCGCCGGGCAGGGCTTTAATCTCGGTCTGCGGGATGTGATGAGCCTGGCGGAAACGCTGGCCCAGGCCGGCGCTAACGGACAGGATCCCGGCGATTACTCACTTCTTTGTCACTATCAGGCGCGGCGAGCGGATGATAAGGCCGCGACCATCGGCGTGACCGATGGGCTGGTGCATCTGTTCGCTAATCGTTGGGCGCCGCTGGTGGCGGGGCGTAACGTGGGTCTGATGGCGATGGAATTATTTACCCCGGCGCGCGACGCGCTGGCGCAGCGTACCCTCGGTTGGGTTCCTCGTTAAGGAGTTGAACGTGCAAAGTGTTGATGTTGCCATTGTTGGCGGTGGCATGGTGGGTCTGGCGGTCGCCTGCGGTTTGCAGGGGAGCGGGCTGCGGGTTGCGGTGCTGGAACAAGCCGAGCCGCAGCCGTTAAACGCCGATGCGCCGCCGGCGCTGCGGGTATCCGCCATTAACGCCGCCAGCGAAAAACTGCTTAACCGGCTGGATGTCTGGCCGGAGATTGTCGCCCGGCGCGCCAGCTGTTATCACGGTATGGAAGTGTGGGATAAGGACAGCTTTGGCCACATCAGCTTTGATGACCAGAGTATGGGCTTCAGCCACCTTGGCCATATTATTGAAAATGCTGTCGTTCATCATGCGCTGTGGCAAAAGGCGCAGCGTTGCGCCGACGTCACGCTGCTGGCCCCGGCGCAGTTGCAGCAGGTGGCGTGGGGAGAAAACGAAGCATTTCTCAGCTTGCAGGATGGCAAGATGCTGACCGCCAGGCTGGTGGTCGGCGCCGACGGTGCAAACTCCTGGTTGCGCAACAAAGCGGATATCCCGCTGACGTTCTGGGACTATCGCCATCATGCGCTGGTTGCCACCATTCGTACCGCAGAGCCGCATCAGGCGATTGCCCGTCAGGCGTTCCACGGCGACGGCATTCTGGCGTTTCTGCCGCTGAGCGATCCGCATCTGTGTTCGATCGTCTGGTCGCTGTCGCCGCAGGAAGCACAGCGGATGCAGCAGGTCGACGAAGCGGCGTTTAATCAGGCGCTGAATATTGCCTTCGATAACCGGCTTGGCCTGTGCCAGCTTGCCAGCGAGCGTCAGACTTTCCCGTTGACCGGTCGCTACGCGCGCCAGTTCGCCGCGCATCGCCTGGCGCTGGTGGGCGATGCCGCGCACACCATTCACCCGCTGGCCGGCCAGGGGGTGAATCTGGGCTTTATGGATGCAGCGGAACTGATCGATGAACTCCGTCGTCTGCATGCGCAGGGCAAAGATTTTGGTCAGTACCTGTATCTGCGCCGCTATGAACGTAGTCGCAAGCACAGCGCTGCGATGATGCTGGCGGGGATGCAGGGCTTCCGCGAAATGTTCTCTGGCAGCCACCCGGCGAAGAAACTGCTGCGCGATATTGGCCTCAAACTGGCGGATACACTACCCGGCGTCAAACCGCAGTTGATTCGCCAGGCAATGGGCTTAAACGATCTTCCTGCCTGGTTACGTTAAGCGCGTCACACTTCTCTCTCCCGGCCCCGGCGCCGGGTTTTCTCCTCTCATTTGAAATAATCTAATCTCACCCATTTTTTCGCATTAGTTTTATTAATGTCTCTCTTTTTTTGAAACAGAAAACAGGCCCTTTTTTTCGCATAAAATACCATCATGCTCGGTATTATCAGTTCATGATGTTAATTTTATGTGGCATAAATCGCTTTTTTCCAGTCAATAACTCTGTAGTCTTTTTGGCGACTTTTAGTCATAAGCTAATGTGATGTCCTGATTTAGCTTATGGTTTAGCGCCGGGTTAGGTGGTAAGTTCAGGCAAAAGAGAACGTTTGCGTCGGCGTCCGGACATGGCGCCGACGGCGGATTTCGTGGGGCGAAATCGCCCCAATGACATCGCCCAACCCAGTAGCTGGTTCCGTTTTATTCGATGAGGAAAAGATGGCTCAACAGACTCCGTTGTATGAACAACACACGCTGTGCGGCGCTCGCATGGTGGACTTCCATGGCTGGATGATGCCGCTACATTACGGTTCCCAGATTGATGAGCACCACGCGGTGCGGGGCGACGCCGGTATGTTCGATGTCTCGCACATGACCATCGTCGATTTCCACGGCAGCCGCATTCGGGAGTTCCTGCGCTATCTGCTGGCTAACGATGTCGCGAAGCTGACGGTGCCGGGCAAAGCGCTATATACCGGCATGCTTACCGCGTCCGCCGGCGTCATCGATGACCTGATTGTCTATTTCCTTACCGAAGATTATTTCCGCCTCGTTGTTAACTCCGCCACCCGTGAAAAAGACCTTGCCTGGATTACCCAGCAGGCTGAACCCTATGGTCTTGAAATGACCGTTCGTGACGATCTTTCGCTGATTGCCGTACAGGGGCCGCAGGCGAAAGCGAAAGCGGCAACCCTGTTCACCGACGCACAGCGTCAGGCCGTAGAAGGGATGAAACCGTTCTTTGGCGTGCAGGCCGGCGATCTGTTTATTGCGACCACCGGTTATACCGGTGAAGCCGGTTACGAAATCGCCATGCCGAATGAGCAGGCTGCTGATTTCTGGCGTGGCCTGCTGGACGCTGGCGTGAAGCCGTGCGGTCTGGGCGCTCGCGATACCTTGCGTCTGGAAGCGGGGATGAACCTGTATGGCCAGGAGATGGATGAAAGCATCTCTCCGCTGGCGGCGAATATGGGCTGGACCATCGCCTGGGAACCCGCAGATCGCGCATTCATCGGCCGCGAAGCGCTGGAACTGCAGCGTGAAAAAGGTACCGAGCAGCTGGTGGGGCTGGTGATGACCGAGAAAGGCGTCCTGCGCGGCGGTCTGCCGGTGCGCTTTAGCGATGCAGACGGTAATCAGCAAGAAGGTATTATCACCAGCGGCACCTTCTCCCCGACGCTGGGCTACAGTATTGCGCTGGCGCGCGTACCGGCCGGTATCGGCGAGACGGCCATTGTGCAGATTCGCAACCGCGAAATGCCGGTAAAAGTGACTAAACCTGTTTTTGTACGCAACGGCAAAGCCGTGGTGTGATTCCCCTTTTTTGGAGATTAATTGATGAGCAACGTACCAGCAGAACTGAAATACAGTAAAGAACACGAATGGCTGCGCAAAGAAGCTGACGGCACCTACACCGTCGGGATCACCGAACATGCCCAGGAACTGCTTGGCGATATGGTTTTCGTCGATCTGCCGGACGTTGGCGCAACCGTTGAAGCGGGTGACGACTGTGCGGTTGCCGAGTCGGTAAAAGCAGCTTCGGATATTTATGCCCCGATTAGCGGCGAGATTGTGGCGGTGAACGAAGAGCTCAACGACTCTCCGGAGCTGGTGAACAGCGACCCGTACGCGGACGGCTGGATCTTTAAAATTAAGGCCAGCGATGAAGCGCAGGTTGCGGCCCTGCTTGACGCGGATGCCTATGCGGCGCTGCTGGAAAACGAGTAAATATCTTGTCCCTTCACGCTGCGGGCATCTGCTGCCGGCAGCGTGAATGATTTTTGCCTGTTCAGGTAAGTAAAGACACATACGATTCACTGCACGTTTCAGGAACCATCGCTCATGACTCAGACTTTAGGTCAGCTTGAAAACCGCGGCGCCTTTATTGAACGTCACATCGGTCCGGATGCTCAGCAACAGCAGGAGATGCTGAACACCGTCGGCGCCGATTCGCTTAACGCCCTGATTGGCCAGATTGTGCCGCAGGATATTCAGCTGGCGACACCCCCTCAGGTGGGTGACGCGACTACCGAATTCGCCGCGCTGGCGGAACTGAAGGCGATCGCCGGTCGCAACAAGCGCTTCAAGTCTTACATCGGCATGGGTTATACCGCCGTGCAGCTGCCGCCGGTTATTCAGCGCAATATGCTGGAAAATCCGGGTTGGTATACCGCTTACACCCCTTACCAGCCGGAAGTTTCCCAGGGTCGCCTGGAATCACTGCTGAATTTCCAGCAGGTGACCCTCGATCTGACCGGGCTGGATATCGCCTCCGCTTCACTGCTGGATGAGGCGACCGCCGGCGCTGAAGCAATGGCGATGGCCAAACGCGTCAGCAAGCTGAAGAATGCGAACCGCTTCTTCGTTGCCGCCGATGTACATCCGCAGACCCTGGATGTGGTGCGCACCCGTGCCGCAACCTTTGGCTTTGACGTCATCGTTGATGAGGCGGAAAAAGCGCTCGACCATCAGGACGTTTTCGGCGTGCTGCTGCAGCAGGTGGGGACCACCGGCGAAATTCATGATTACAGCAAGCTGATCGCCGAGCTGAAAGCACGCAAAGTGGTGGTCAGCGTCGCTGCGGACTTCATGGCGCTGGTTCTGCTGACTGCACCGGGCAAACAGGGTGCCGATATCGTCTTCGGTTCCGCCCAGCGCTTTGGCGTGCCGATGGGCTACGGCGGCCCGCACGCGGCCTTCTTTGCCGCAAAAGATGAATTTAAACGCTCGATGCCGGGCCGTATTATCGGCGTATCAAAAGATGCCGCCGGTAACACCGCGCTGCGTATGGCGATGCAGACCCGCGAACAGCATATCCGTCGCGAGAAAGCGAACTCCAATATTTGTACTTCCCAGGTATTGCTGGCAAACATCGCCAGCCTGTACGCGGTGTTCCACGGGCCAGAGGGCCTGAAGCGCATCGCCAGCCGCATCCACCGGCTGACCGATATTCTGGCCGACGGGCTGCAGAAAAAAGGGCTCAAGCTGCGCCATGCCCACTACTTCGACACTCTGTGCGTGGAAGTGGTCGACAAAGCGGCGGTGCTGGCACGCGCCGAAGCGCTGGAAATTAACCTGCGCAGCGACATCCATAATGCCGTTGGCATCACCCTTGATGAAGCAACAACCCGCGAAGATGTGCTGAACCTGTTCCGCGCTATTATTGGCGACGACCACGGCCTGGATATCGATACCCTGGATAAAGACGTGGCGCTCGACAGCCGCTCGATCCCGGAAAGCATGCTGCGTAACGACGCGATCCTGACGCATCCGGTGTTCAATCGCTACCACAGCGAAACCGAGATGATGCGCTATATGCACTCACTGGAGCGTAAAGATCTGGCGTTGAATCAGGCGATGATCCCGCTGGGATCCTGCACCATGAAACTCAACGCCGCGGCGGAAATGATCCCGATCACCTGGCCAGAGTTTGCCGAGCTGCACCCGTTCTGCCCGGCGGAACAGGCGGAAGGCTACCATCAGATGATCGCCCAGCTCTCCGACTGGCTGGTAAAACTGACCGGTTACGACGCCGTCTGCATGCAGCCAAACTCTGGCGCACAGGGCGAGTACGCGGGCCTGCTGGCCATTCGCCATTACCACGAAAGCCGTAATGAAGGCCATCGCGACATCTGCCTGATCCCAAGTTCTGCGCATGGTACCAACCCGGCGTCGGCACAGATGGCCGGCATGCAGGTTGTGGTGGTTGCCTGTGATAAAAACGGCAACATCGATCTCGCGGATCTGCGCCTCAAGGCGGAGCAGGCGGGTGAGAACCTCTCTTGCATCATGGTGACCTACCCGTCAACGCACGGCGTTTACGAAGAGACGATCCGCGAAGTGTGCGAAATCGTGCATCAGTTCGGCGGTCAGGTTTACCTCGACGGCGCTAACATGAACGCCCAGGTCGGCATTACCTCTCCGGGCTTTATCGGCGCGGATGTCTCGCACCTTAACCTGCACAAAACCTTCTGCATCCCGCACGGCGGCGGCGGTCCGGGTATGGGGCCGATCGGCGTCAAAGCGCATCTGGCACCGTTTGTTCCGGGCCACAGCGTGGTACAGATCGAAGGGATGTTGACCCGTCAGGGCGCGGTTTCTGCCGCACCGTTCGGCAGCGCTTCCATTCTGCCAATCAGCTGGATGTATATCCGCATGATGGGCGCCGAAGGGCTGAAGCAGGCGAGCCAGGTGGCAATTCTGAATGCCAACTACATCGCTACCCGTCTGAAAGAGGCGTTCCCGGTGCTTTACACCGGCCGCGACGGTCGCGTGGCGCACGAATGTATTCTGGATATTCGTCCTCTGAAAGAAGAGACCGGCATCAGCGAGCTGGATATTGCCAAACGTCTGATCGACTTCGGTTTCCACGCGCCGACGATGTCCTTCCCGGTGGCCGGTACGCTGATGGTTGAGCCGACGGAATCCGAAAGCAAAGTCGAGCTGGATCGCTTTATCGATGCCATGCTGGCGATTCGCAGTGAAATCGACCGTGTGCAAGCGGGCGAGTGGCCGCTGGAAGATAACCCGCTGGTTAACGCTCCGCACACGCAGGGCGAGCTGGTTGCCGAATGGAACCATCCGTACACCCGCGAACTGGCGGTATTCCCGGCAGGTCTGGCGAATAAATACTGGCCGACGGTGAAGCGCCTGGACGATGTTTACGGCGACCGTAACCTGTTCTGCTCCTGCGTACCGATGAGCGAATACCAGTAATTCACTGACTGGACTATCTTTTAAAGGCGCTTCGGCGCCTTTATTTTTTGGGGGAAGAGGATGGCTATAGCACTGATTACCGGCGCCAGCCGCGGAATAGGTAAGGCGACGGCGCTGCTGTTGGCACAGGAAGGGTATACCGTGGTGGTCAATTATCATCACAACATCAGCGCGGCGATGGCGGTGGTCAATGAGATTGTCGTCCTTGGCGGCAAAGCCGTTGCGCTGGGGGCCGATATCAGCGATGAGGCGCAGGTCATGGCGATGTTTGACGGAATCGACCGTCTTGCGGAACCGCTGACCGCGCTGGTTAACAACGCCGGCATCCTGTTTGCGCAAAGCACCGTAGAACACCTGACCGCCGGGCGGATTAATCAGGTGCTGAGTACCAATGTCACCGGCTATTTCCTCTGTTGCCGGGAGGCAGTGAAGCGGATGTCATATCGACACGGCGGAAAAGGTGGGGCGATCGTCAATGTTTCATCAGCGGCATCGCGTCTGGGCGCGCCGGGGGAATATGTGGATTATGCCGCCTCGAAAGGGGCGGTGGACACCCTGACCACCGGACTGTCGCTGGAAGTGGCGGCGCAGGGAATTCGCGTCAACGGCGTGCGTCCCGGCTTTATCTATACCGAAATGCACGCGTCGGGCGGTGAGCCCGGACGCGTGGATCGGGTGAAAGCGGGGCTGCCGATGCAGCGCGGCGGGCAGCCGGAGGAGGTCGCGCAGGCCATCGCCTGGCTGCTGAGCGACAAAGCCTCCTACGTGACCGGTAGTTTCCTGGAGCTGGCGGGCGGCAAATAAGATGTGCGAACGCTCTGCCTTATCCGGGCTACAACCGCTGGCCGGCGGTAAATAACCGCTACCCCACGGCACTCGTAGCCCGGCTAAGCGCAGCGCCAGTCGGGGGTTATGACGCCAGCCACAGCCGCAGGCGCATTCCCCAACCGCTGGTCCAGCCGGTCGTTACCGACTTAACCTCGCCGCGAGAGATGACAATAAGCGTTGGCGTGACCTGAACGCCCCACTGGCGAGAAAGTCCGCCGTCGGGGTCGTTCACCGTGGGCAGCGCCATTTTCTTATGCGCCAGCCAGTTGGACAGCGTGGCATCGTCCCCGGAACGGAGCGCGACGGTCATCACATTGCCGCCGTTGCTTGCCAGCGCCGCTACGGATGGCGTCGTATAACGACACACTCCGCACCAGGTAGCCCAGACGTAGATCAGCAGCGGACGCTGCTGACTCATGGCGTGCAGATCGACCACGTTACCCTCCAGCGTCTGCAGCGGTGTCGTCGTCAGGTTCGGCGGTAGCGCAGGCCGACGCAGATAATCCATCCCTGCGATGAGTGCGCCCGCAAGCAGCAGCAGGATAATCAGCTCGCGTAGCCAGCGGCGTAATTTACTGGCCATCGGCTTTTGCCAGCTGTTCTTTCACCAGCCCCTCCAGCTCCTGATAAGGAATCGCGCCAGCGACCATCTGATCGCCGATAATCGTCGCCGGGGTGCCCTGAATATTCAGCACCTGAGACAAAATCAGGTTCATCTTCAGCGAGTCCATTGTTTTATCATCGGTTTTCACCCCATCGGTGGCGGTTTTCTGCTGTGCGGCGAGAATACTCGCATCGTCGTGGTAGCCCTTTTTGGCCATCAGCCGCTGATGCAACGCCCAGAATTTATCCGGCTGCTGGCGCCATGTAGAGAGCGCGGCTTTGGCGGCGTTGACCGAACTTTGCCCCTTAAACGGCAGCAGTTTTACAATCAGCAGGACATCAGGGTTATCGTCAACGATCTTCTCCAGCATCGGATCGAACTGCTTGCAATACGGGCAGTTGTAATCGGTAAACGAGACGATAGTCAGGCGCGGCGCTTTGGCGCCCAGTCGCGGGCTGTCAGGATCGTTAAACAGCAGCTTTGCCAACTGGTCGTTGGCGGATGCCTCCGGCTGTTCTGCCGGAGCGGCAAGGCTGAAGGTTGCAACGCACAGCAGAAGGAGTGCAGCGATGATTTTCATGATTATTGACCTTTTGCAGCGGACAGAGTGGCGAGGAGTTCGTCGCGGCTGAGCAGCGGAGACAGCACGCGGCCCTGCGTTAATCCCGGTCCGTAAATTTGATTGAAGGGGACGGCGGCGCTGCCGCGAGTGGTCAGAAAGCGGCTGATAGTGGCCGACGGGCGACTCCAGTCTCCGCGCAGGGCCACCACGTCTGGTTCAGAGAGCGCGCTCTGAACGTCATCGCGCAGCAATACGTTGTATTTATTGGCCTTGCAGGTGACGCACCAGTCGGCGGTGACGTCGATAAACAGTCGCTTGTTGCTTGCCAGCGCATCGCTAATCGCCTGTTCGCTCAGCGGCTGCCAGTTCACGCGGTCGCGTCGTAACGCCTGACCGTCAGGCGGTGACAGAAAAGCGACGACCCCGGCGACAACTAGCGTTAGCGCGCCTGCTTTCAGCGTCGTGCGCCAGCGATAGCGCCAGAGCGTCGCCAGCAGAAGCGCGAGGGCCAGAAGTGCCGTCAGGGCGATAACCGGCATCCGACCGATATGCACCGTCAGCAGGCCGAGCAGCCATACGGCCGATCCCAGCATCATCAATCCGAGTATCACGCGCAGGACGTTCATCCAGCGTCCAGGGCGCGGCAGATGCCGGGCGAGGCCTGGCCAGGCGGCAACCAGCAGCCAAGGCAGACTCATCCCTACACCCATGGCGAAGAAAATACCCCACAGCAGCGGCAGCGGCGCGACCAGCGCGACCGAGACGGCGGTACCGAGAAACGGCGCCGTGCACGGCGTGGCCAGTAGCGTGGCGAAGGCGCCCTGCCAGAAATGGCCCATCAGACCCTTGCCGCCGCGGGTAGCCAGAAATGTACTGGCGCCGGAGGAGAGGCGAATCTCAAACAGCCCCAGCAGGCTGGCGCTGAACAGCACCATCACCAGCGCCATCGCGCCGATAAACCATGGGTTCTGAAACTGAATGCCCCAGCCCAGCGCCTGATTCCCCAGGCGAAGCAGAGTCATCATCAACGCCAGCGCCAGAAAGGACGCTACGATGCCACAAACCGAGGCCAGAAACTGCCGGCGTACGGTTGCGCGTTCGCGCGTCCCGGTCTGCACCAGCGAACCGAGCTTCATGGCCAGTACCGGCAGGACGCAGGGCATAACATTAAGAATCAGCCCGCCGGCAAGGGCCATCAGCAATACCCACCATAAAGCCGGCGCCTGCGCCGGGAGACCTTCGCTAACGATCGACGCGCTCTCCTGCGCCAGACCGCTGTCGGCAAGGACCAGCGACAGACGTTTGCCGCTGAGGTCAGGCGCCGCCTCACCCCAGCTGTCGGTGACCGGGATCTGTGCGACCAGCGTATCGCCGGTCAGTGAGAAGGTGGGTTTGCCGAAATCGACATTCTCCACGCTGTCGATAAACAGCGACGGCTGTTGCCAGCCGGCTTCGCGAACGGCGGTCACCGTGAGCTTTCCGCCGCCATAGGACGAGGTCAGCCGGGACGTCAGGCCATCCGGGCGCGGGAGCGTGCCCAGCGCGCGGGTATAATCATAGCTAAAGCCATCTCCCGCAGGGACGGTCATATCCAGCGCAAAGGGATAGTCGGTCAGAATGCAGACATTGCTACAGGTGGAAAGCGTCAGCACGCCGCTTAAGGTCTGTGGCACCGGTCCGCGGATGTCCAGGGGAAAGCTGACGTTACCGTGATAGCCCTGGGTGGTGATCCCCGCGACGTCAAACCGCTGCGGCGTTGGCCAGTGCCAGGTGACATCCAGCGGCGTTTTCCAGGCGATAGCGGGCGCAATGCCGCCTTCTCCCGGGGAGCGCCAGTAGGTTTTCCAGCCTTTTTCCAGCGCCACATCGAGCAGCAGGCGCGTTGTGCCGCCATCGTCGTGTTGTGCGCGCAGCCGGACGCTGGCGTGTTGATTCTCGGCGGCGCGTAGCCAGCCGCTGTCGGCGGCCTGGCTGACGGGCAGCCATAGCCAAAGCAGGCAGACCAGCAGTCGCCTGAATACCATAAGCATAAATTTTCTCCGTAAATGATTGATTAACCTGAACTGTCAGGAAATCCTCATTCACGGAAGACGCACAATCGCAAATGCACCCGTAGCCGGGGAGGGGAAATAACGCGGGGAGGCCAGAGACGGACAATGCGCGGCGGTATTGCCGCCAGCAGCGTAAGCAGTAGCGCGACGGCAAACAAGGCGCCTTCAAACAGCACCGGCGGTGCGGCGAGCAGTGATTTCGCGCTCAGCTCGCAGGGAGTAACCGGCGCTTCGGCCGTATCCTGACCCTGCTGGGCTGATTGCGTCACGGCGGTGGCATTCATGACCAGCGCATGCAGCCCGGCCATACGCTGCGCGGTGCATACCAGCACCACCAGACAGGCAAGGGCTACAAGAAGAATGGCTTTTCGCTGTTGCTTAATCATTTTCGCCTCTGTGATTCACGAGGCTTATCTTATCGGGCGAACGCGTTTTAGCAATGTTAAAGCTGTAAAGAAGTGTCTGTAAGACCGGCAATTGCCCTCTCCTCTGGCGAAGAGAGGGCGGTACGGAGAGGGAATCAGAGGTTTTCGCCGTTGCTGGCAATGACCTCTTTATACCAGTTGAAGCTTTTCTTACGCGAGCGGGACATATCGCCGGTGCCGTCGTCATGTTTGTTCACGTAAATAAAGCCGTAGCGTTTGCTGTACTGGCCGGTGGTAAAGGAGACGCAGTCGATACAGCCCCACGGGGTATAGCCCATCAGTTCGACGCCATCGTAAGTCACCGCTTTGATCATCTCTTCCACATGCGCGCGCAGGTAGTCGATACGGTAGTCGTCGTTGATGCTGCCGTCCTCTTCAACTTTATCGTAGGCGCCGAAGCCGTTTTCCACGATGAACAGCGGTTTCTGATAGCGTTCGTACAGTTCGCACAGCGAGTAGCGCAGGCCCACCGGGTCAATCTGCCAGCCCCAGTCGGAGGCTTTGACGTGCGGATTCGGCACGCTGCCTTCGAAGCCGGAGATGGCATCGCCGCTGCCGCCTTCCGCTTTGACCGCGTTGGTCATGTAGTAGCTGAAACCGAGGTAATCGCAGGTGCCTTCACGCAGGATCTGTTCATCGCCCGCTGCCATAACGATGTTAAAACCGCGGCGCTCCCACTCGTTGAGGACGTAGGTCGGGTAGTAGCCGCGCAGCTGCACGTCGGTAAAGACATAACGTTCACGCATGGACTCCTGGGCGAACATCACGTCTTCCGGCTTACAGGAGAACGGATAGAGCGCCACCATGGCCAGCATGCAGCCGACCTGCATCTGTGGATTGATCCGCCGCGCCGCTTTCACCGCCAGCGCGCTGGCAACGAACTGGTGATGCAGTACCTGGTACATGGTCTCTTCCGGGTTTTCGTAGTCGGTATAGACCACGCCGGAACAGCAGTAGCCGAACAGCGGGGCGCGCCAGTTGCGCTGGTTGTTGATCTCGTTGAAGGTCATCCAGTATTTCACTTTGTGCTTATAGCGCTCGAAGACCACTTCGGCGAAGCGCACAAAGAAATCGACCACTTTGCGGTTGGTCCAGCCACCGTACTGCTGCACCAGATGCAGCGGCATTTCGAAGTGGGAGAGAGTAATCACCGGTTCGATGTTGTACTTCAACAGCTCATCGAACATGTCGTCATAGAACTTCAGCCCCTCTTCGTTTGGCTGAGTTTCATCACCCTGCGGGAAGATACGGGTCCAGGCGATGGAGGTACGGAAGCACTTGAATCCCATCTCAGCAAACAGCTTGATGTCTTCTTTGTAGCGGCCGTGGAAATCAATGGCTTCGTGGTTCGGGTAGTACTTACCCGCTTCCACCTGGCGAGTAATCTCGCGCGGCACGCCGTGAGCGCCGCCGGTCAGCACATCGCAAATGCTTGGACCTTTGCCCTCTTTATTCCAGCCGCCTTCAACCTGATGCGCGGCAACCGCGCCGCCCCATAAGAAGTCTTTCGGTAAGGTAATTTTTTTCATCCTGGCTCGTCTCATCAAATAGCATCTGTTGGCGAGTCTAACAAAGGGAATATAAATGTCACGATATAACAATTTCCCTCAGCTGGAATATGTTACATCGAAAAAACAGGGTGTTATTTTCAGGCGAGTTTACGCGCTAATTTACGGCCCAGGGACTCCAGAATATAAATAACCGGAATTTGGGTGGTAATATCATAAACGCCGCCGATGCGCGTTTGCGGGACGTGCCAGGAGAGGTTGAAGTCCGCCAGTTTCGCCAGTCGGGAGTGCTCATGGCTGGTGACCGACATCACCTTGCAGTTGTGCAGGCTGAACTGGCTGGCGAAGCGGAGAATCTCTTCGGTCTCCCCGGAAACGGAAAGTACGATCGCCAGCGCGTTACGCGCCATGTCGTTGGTGACCGGGAAATAAGGGTCGTCGATATGGTTGCTGAATTTCCCAACGTTGGAGAAAAACCGTGCGCCATATTTTGCCAGCGCCCCGGAGGTACCGGCGCCGACAAATATAATACGTTCTGATGCGAGAATAATATCGACGGCGCGCTCGAGTAAATTATCAAATTCGTCATTGTTGACGCTTTTAAAGAAACTCATAATTTCACTGGCGCCGATATTTGCCTGTTGAGGCTGGTTCTGCTCGAGATATAATTTAAAGCGGAGGCGAAACTCCGAGTAGCCTTCGCACTGCAGTTTGCGACAAAAGCGCAGGACGGTGGTCGTGGAGACCCCGGCGGCTTCTGCCAGCTCGCGGATGGTCATATACATCACTTTGTCACGATTCTTAATGACGTAGTGGTAGACCATCATCTCAAGATTATTGAGACTGGCGATCGCGGCGTGGGAGAACATACTCACAGTAATAACTCACAATTCATAATGACCAGGATGGAATTATATCATGCAGCCGAATGACATAACCTTTTTTCAGCGCTTTCAGGACGACATCCTCGCCGGGCGCAAAACCATCACCATTCGTAATGCCGCCGAGTCGCATTTTAAAACCGGCGACGTGCTGCGCGTTGGCCGCTATGAAGATGACGGCTATTTTTGCACGATAAGCGTGGTGGCGACGTCCACGGTGACGCTCGATACGCTCACGGAACGCCACGCCGAACAGGAGAATATGACCCTGGCGCAGCTGCGGCAGGTGATTGCGGAGATCTATCCTGGCGAAGACCAGTTTTATGTTATTGAATTCAAAAGGCTTTGATGGAATAGCGAACGACTGTTAGTTGAAATTTTAATGTAACATTATGATTTTATAGTGTTTACAAATATTCATCTTTTTATTTTAGCTAACAGGTGTTCACTGGAATCATTCTCAGTTACCCTAGGTGAGCATTGAAAGCGTTCTTGTTTTCGGAGTCAAATATGGTTCGCAAACCATTAATCACACAGGGTTATTCTTTGGCAGAGGAAGTGGCCAACAGTATCAGTCACGGTATCGGACTGGTATTTGGTATCGTCGGCCTCGTCCTCCTGTTGGTGCAGGCGGTAGACAGTAACGCCAGCGCAACGGCGATTACCAGCTATAGCCTGTACGGCGGCAGCATGATTATGCTGTTCCTCGCCTCTACCCTCTATCATGCTATTCCCCATCAGCGAGCTAAGCTGTGGCTGAAAAAATTCGATCACTGCGCCATCTATCTGCTGATTGCGGGAACCTATACGCCTTTTCTGCTGGTCGGGCTCAACTCACCGCTCGCGCGCGGCCTGATGGTGGTTATCTGGAGCCTGGCGCTGCTGGGGATCTTGTTTAAGCTCACCATTGCGCACCGCTTTAAGGTCCTCTCTCTGGTGACCTATCTGACGATGGGCTGGCTGTCGCTGATTGTGGTATATCAGCTGGCGATCAAACTGGCGGCAGGGGGAGTAACGCTGCTGGCGGTCGGTGGCGTGGTGTATTCGCTGGGGGTTATCTTCTACGTCTGCAAGCGCATTCCTTATAACCATGCGATCTGGCACGGTTTTGTGCTGGGCGGCAGCGTATGTCACTTCCTGGCCATTTATTTGTACGTCGGCCAGGTGTAAATAAGATGCCGCATCAGCGGGAAATTCCCCGGCGGTGCGGCGCATGCCGGAGCTACGGCGCCGCACGGTCCGGGATGTTGTCGCCCGGAGAGCCTGGCAGCGCTAAGGCTTAACTCTCTTCCAGCGAATAGGGCAGCGGAACGATGCTTAAGGTGCCGGCATCATCGCGTACGCGGAATACGCTGTCTGGCTCCATATCGTTATTCATCACCACCTGCACCAGCAGCTGCCCATCATCCAGCAGCACGGCGGCCAGCACGGTGCCAGTCCGGCGCCAGTTTTCACCCATCTTCAGCTCAAGATCTTCTCCGGCTTCCGGGACGCGGCTCGCCTTCCCGGCCAGATACCACAGCGCGCGTTTGTTCGCGCCGCGGAATTTCGCCCGGGCGACCATTTCCTGACCGGTATAGCAGCCTTTCTTAAAGCTGATACCGCCCAATGCCTGCAGGTTTGTTGCCTGCGGGATGAACTGCGCGCTGTTGGCGCTGTCTATGACCGGCAGACCGGCTTCGATGTTGAGCGCCAGCCACTGCTGGCTGTTGTTCAACTGCGCGTCGCTGCGCAACGCGTCGGCCACGCGGGTGGCGGTTGCTACATCGGTCACCAGCAGAAAGCGCTCCGCCGGATGTTCAAACCACAGCAGGCTGGTCACGCCGTCGGTGACGAGCGGTTTGTCGCTGCCCGGAAGTTCGCTGAACAGCGGCGCCAGCGCGGCGCGGGCCTGGAAACCGGCAACGCCCAGCAGGACGTGTTCATCATCGGCGGCAATGGTCACTTTAGAGAACACCGCATATTTCTTCAGTTCAGCGAGCTGGGTATCGCGCAGGCTGCGGCGTTCAATCCAGGTAAAACCACCGTCGCGGCGGAAAACCCGCAGGTTGCTCCACATCTTGCCCTTGGCATCGCAGTGCGCGGCAAGCAGATGCCGATCGTCGGTTAATGCGCTGACATCGGCGGTAATCTGCCCCTGCAGATACTTCTCGCCATCCTGACCGGTAATCGTTGCCAGCGCCCAGTCATCCAGCGTCATCAGCGTTAACGGCAGACGAGAGGAAGAAGAAGGCTGACGCGGAGGAAAAGGTGTAAAAGCCATAGTCATGTCCTGAATAGCTTAACGCAGAGTGAATAGCTAATGGTAAAAGAGCTATGGTGCAATGCAAGCGCTTTTGGCAGGCCATTTGTGCCCTGAAAGCACAAACGGGGAAACAAAGGAGAAAGATAAAGCCATATTTTAAATATGGTTTTTGTGGAATGGCGTTCTCTGTTCTCGATATTGCTGTAAAGTAAGTGCAAAAAACGGGTTAAACTAACCTATCAACGACGTCTTTTCAGGCTGCCCTTCGGCGACCTGAAGGGCGCGTAAGACTCTCTTTATGCTGGAAGGACAACATGGACATTACGAATAAAGCCCGCATCCACTGGGCATGCCGCAGGGGTATGCGTGAACTTGATATCTCCATCATGCCGTTTTTCGAGTATGAGTACGATACGCTCAGCGATGAAGACAAACAGCTGTTTATCCGTCTGTTAGAAAACGACGATCCGGACCTGTTTAACTGGCTGATGAATCATGGCGAACCGGCTGATGCACAACTGCAACGGATGGTAAAATTAATCCAGACTCGGAATCGGGAACGTGGTCCTGTGGCAATCTGATTTACGCATTTCCTGGCGCTCGCAGTGGTTCTCGCTGCTGCTGCACGGCATTGTGGCGGCTATTGTCTTGCTGATGCCCTGGCCGCTGAGCTACACACCGCTATGGCTATTGCTGCTGTCGCTGGTGGTGTTCGACAGCGTGCGCAGCCAGCGGCGGATCCACGCCTGCCGGGGTGAAATAAAGCTGATGACCGATTCGCGTTTGCGTTGGCAAAAAGCGGAATGGGAGATTGTCGGCACGCCGTGGGTGATTAATAGCGGGATGTTGCTGCGCCTGCAGGATATGCAAACGCGTCGCCGCCAGCATCTGTGGGTCGCTGCAGACAGTATGGACGCCAAAGAGTGGCGAGATCTGCGCCGGTTGGTTTTACAAAAACCGGCACAGGATTAAGAGCCTGTCAGGCGAACTGTTCAGCCATTTCGCCGAGGATTTGCTCGCACCAGTTCTGGATGCGATCGTCGCTCAGGTCATACTGGTTCGTCTCATCGAGTGCCAGGCCAACAAACAGCTGGCCATCGGCGATAATCGGTTTCTGGCTGGTGAATTCGTAACCTTCCGTCGGCCAGTAACCGATAAACTTAACGCCTTTGGCGCTCAGTTTGTCGTGCAGCATGCCCAGCGCATCAAGGAACCATTCGCCATAACCCAGCTGGTCACCCATGCCATACAGCGCCACAATTTTATCCTGCAGATCCAGTGTATCCAGCTGTTGCCAGACGGCTTCCCAGTCTTCCTGAATTTCGCCGAAATCCCACGTCGGGATACCGAGAATCAACACGTCATACTGAGTCATCAGGGAAGGGGAATCATCTTTCAGATTATGCAGCGTCACTAATTCCGGGCCGATGATATCGCGGATCTTCTCCGCTGCCATCTCGGTGTAGCAGGTACTGGAGCCGTAAAAAAGACCTATGTTCATGGCGTAAACATCTCAATTCATGCGGTGATTTTGCGGCTAGTTTATCAGAAAGCCGCCGTCAGCCGCATACTTAAGCTGTGCGGCCAGCCAGTCGGGGAAAAACAGCGCAGCCGTTTTTGCCCAGCCGGGCCACTTATTTGGGTATACTGAAGCCGTTTTAACGAGCAAAGAGGGCGATGTGAAAGAGGATCTCGCACGAATCGAACAGTTTCTTGATACCTTGTGGCTGGAGCGCAATCTGGCGGAAAATACGCTGAGCGCCTACCGTCGGGATCTGACGATGGTAGTGGAATGGCTGCATCATCGCGAGTCGTCGCTGGTTAGCGTGAGCGGCGAGGATCTTCAGGCGCTGCTGGCCGAGAGACAAACGGGCGGCTATAAAGCCACCAGTACCGCGCGGCTGTTGAGCGCCGTGCGCCGTTTCTTCCAGCACCTCTATCGGGAGAAAATTCGTCCGGATGACCCCAGCGCGCTGCTGGCGTCGCCGAAGCTACCGCAGCGGCTGCCGAAAGATCTCAGTGAAGCTCAGGTCGAGCGTCTGCTGCAGGCGCCGCTGGTCGAGCAGCCTCTGGAACTCCGCGATAAAGCGATGCTTGAGGTGCTGTACGCGACCGGCCTGCGCGTGTCGGAACTGGTGGGCCTGACGATGAGCGACATCAGCCTGCGCCAGGGCGTCCTGCGGGTGGTGGGCAAAGGCAATAAAGAACGGCTGGTCCCGCTTGGCGAAGAGGCGGTGCTGTGGGTTGAGAACTACCTGGAGTACGGGCGCCCCTGGCTGCTGAACGGCGTGGCATCTGATGTCCTTTTTCCAAGTCAGCGCGCGCAGCAAATGACGCGCCAGACCTTCTGGCATCGGATTAAGCACTATGCCGTGCTGGCCGGGATAGATAGCGCGAAGCTCTCCCCGCACGTTTTACGCCATGCGTTTGCCACGCATTTACTTAACCATGGCGCAGATTTACGCGTGGTACAGATGCTGTTGGGACACAGCGATCTCTCAACGACGCAGATCTACACCCATGTCGCGACCGAGCGTCTGAGACAACTTCATCAACAGCACCACCCGCGGGCGTGAGTGCTGAATAAAAGGACTGAGTATGAAAAAAGGTTTATTGATGTTTACTCTGCTGGCGGCGACGCTGTCCGGTGCGGCCCATGCGGATAACGCGGCTATCAAACAGTCGCTGGCTAAACTGGGCGTACAGAGTACGGATATTCAGCCATCGCCGGTTGCCGGAATGAGCACCGTACTGACCGACAGCGGCGTGCTGTATGTGACCGATGACGGTAAACACGTCATCCAGGGGCCGATGTATGATGTCGGCGGCGCACAGCCGGTAAACGTCACCAACGCGCTGCTGGTGGGCAAGCTGAACGCGCTGGAAAAAGAGATGATTATCTATAAAGCGCCGCAGGAAAAACACGTTATCACCGTTTTCACCGACATCACCTGCGGTTACTGCCACAAGCTGCACGAAGAGATGAGCGACTATAACGCGCTGGGCATCACCGTGCGTTATCTGGCCTTCCCGCGTCAGGGGCTGCAAAGCCAGACCGAGCAGGATATGAAAGCCATCTGGTGCGCCAAAGATCGTAACAAAGCGCTGGATGATGCCATGGCCGGCAAAGGCGTACCGACGGCGAGTTGCAACCTCGATATCAGCAAACACTACACCCTTGGCGTGCAGTTCGGCGTTAATGGCACGCCGGCGATGGTGCTGAGCAACGGCTATGTGCTTCCGGGCTATCAGGGGCCGAAAGAGCTGAAAGCCTTCCTTGATGAGCATCAAAAACAGACAAGCGGTAAATAATTCGCGTGAAACCACAGATACAACTACGCCGCCGTGAGGTGGTTGAAGGGGCTGAGCTCCCCGCCGACCTGCCGCCGCTGCTGCAGCGGCTATACGCCAGCCGCGGCGTCCTGCATGCCCAGGAGCTGGAGCGCAGCGTCAAAGGCATGCTGCCGTGGACGCAGCTGAATGGCATCGAAAAAGCCGTTGAGATGCTCTACGGCGCATTCCGGCAAGAGCGGCATATCGTCGTGGTCGGGGATTTTGACGCCGATGGCGCCACCAGTACCGCGCTGAGCGTGCTGGCGCTGCGCGCGCTGGGCTACAGCAATGTCTCCTATCTGGTGCCAAATCGTTTTGAAGATGGCTACGGGTTAAGCCCGGAAGTGGTCGATCAGGCCCACGCCCGCGGCGCGCAGATGATCATGACCGTGGATAACGGCATCTCTTCCCATGCCGGCGTCGATCGTGCCCACGCATTGGGGATCCCGGTGGTCGTGACCGATCACCATCTGCCGGGTGAGACGCTGCCGGCGGCGGAAGCGATTGTGAACCCCAATCTGCGCGACTGCGATTTCCCCTCGAAATCGCTGGCCGGCGTCGGGGTGGCGTTTTATTTGATGCTGGCGCTGCGCACGTTCCTGCGCGATAAAAACTGGTTTGCAGAACGGGGCATCACGCCGCCGAATCTTGCCGAGCTGCTGGATCTGGTCGCGCTCGGGACGGTGGCTGACGTCGTGCCGCTGGATGCCAATAACCGCATTCTCACCTGGCAAGGGCTGAGCCGTATCCGTGCCGGTAAGTGCCGTCCGGGTATCAAAGCGCTGCTGGAGATTGCCAACCGCGATCCGCAAAAGCTGGCGGCCAGCGACCTCGGATTTGCCCTCGGACCGCGGCTGAATGCGGCAGGCCGGCTGGATGATATGTCGGTCGGCGTGGCGCTGCTGTTGTGCGATAACGTCGGCGAAGCGCGGATGCTGGCCAATGAACTGGATGCGCTGAACCAGACGCGCAAAGAGATTGAGCAAGGGATGCAGGCGGAAGCGCTCACGCTGTGCCAGCAGCTTGAACGTAGCGGCGACACGCTGCCCGGAGGGCTGGCGATGTATCATCCGCAGTGGCACCAGGGGGTGGTCGGGATTCTGGCGTCGCGGATTAAAGAGCGTTTCCACCGCCCGGTTATCGCCTTCGCCCCAACCGGCGACGGACTGTTAAAAGGCTCCGGCCGCTCCATCCAGGGTTTGCACATGCGCGATGCGCTCGAGCGCCTTGATACGCTGCATCCGGGGCTCATTCTCAAGTTCGGCGGCCATGCGATGGCGGCGGGACTGTCGCTGGAAGAGGCGCGCTTTGAGGAGTTTCAGCAGCGTTTCGGCGAACTGGTCACCGAGTGGCTGGATCCGGCGCTGTTGCAGGGGGAAGTGGTCTCTGACGGCCCGCTGGAAGCTGCTGAGATGAGCATGGAAGTTGCCCATCTGCTCCGCGAGGCGGGGCCCTGGGGACAGATGTTCCCGGAGCCGCTGTTTGACGGTCGTTTCCGCCTGTTACAGCAGCGTCTGGTGGGCGAACGGCATCTTAAAGTGATGGTTGAACCGGTTGGCGGCGGCCCGCTGCTGGACGGGATTGCCTTCAACGTTGATACTTCGATTTGGCCGGATAACGGCGTGCGTGAGGTGACGTTGGCCTATAAGCTCGATATTAATGAGTTCCGTGGCAACCGCAGCCTGCAGCTTATCATCGACCATCTCTGGCCGGTGTGACGAAAAAGCCGTCAACAAACAGGCTCACGGAAAGCCGAAGTATATATAAAAGAGAGCGGGGATCCGGTACAATTCCGCTCTTATCACCGCATTTTGTCGAATCCATTAAAAGAAAATCGATCATGTTTGAAATAAATCCGGTAAAAAACCGCATTCAGGACCTCACGGAGCGCTCTGACGTTCTTAGGGGGTATCTTTGACTACGATGCTAAGAAAGAGCGTCTGGAAGAAGTAAACGCCGAGCTGGAACAGCCGGACGTGTGGAACGAACCTGAGCGCGCACAGGCGCTGGGTAAAGAGCGTTCTTCACTGGAAGCCATCGTTGAGACGTTGGATCAAATGTCCCAGGGGCTGGAAGATGTTTCCGGACTGCTGGAGCTGGCTGTCGAAGCCGAAGACGAAGAGACCTTCAACGAAGCCGTTGCCGAACTTGACGTGCTGGAAGAGAAGCTGGCGCAGCTTGAGTTCCGCCGCATGTTCTCCGGCGAGTATGACAGCGCCGATTGCTATCTCGATATTCAGGCCGGTTCCGGCGGTACGGAAGCGCAGGACTGGGCCAGCATGCTGACGCGTATGTATCTGCGCTGGGCCGAAGCGCGCGGCTTCAAGACCGAGATTATTGAAGAGTCTGAAGGTGAAGTGGCGGGCATTAAGTCCGTGACCATCAAGATTATCGGCGATTACGCCTACGGCTGGCTGCGTACCGAAACCGGCGTCCACCGCCTGGTGCGTAAGAGCCCGTTCGATTCCGGCGGCCGCCGCCACACCTCCTTCAGCTCCGCGTTTGTCTATCCGGAAGTGGATGACGATATTGATATCGAAATCAATCCGGCGGACCTGCGTATTGACGTTTACCGCGCCTCCGGTGCGGGTGGTCAGCACGTTAACCGTACGGAATCCGCGGTACGTATCACCCACATTCCGACCGGCTTAGTGACGCAGTGCCAGAACGACCGTTCACAGCACAAGAACAAAGACCAGGCCATGAAGCAGATGAAAGCCAAGCTTTATGAGCTGGAAATGCAGAAGAAAAATGCCGAGAAGCAGGCGATGGAAGATACCAAATCCGACATCGGCTGGGGCAGCCAGATCCGTTCTTACGTGCTGGATGACTCCCGCATTAAAGATCTGCGCACCGGGGTGGAAACCCGTAATACTCAGGCCGTGCTTGACGGCAGCCTGGATCAATTTATCGAAGCAAGTTTGAAAGCAGGGTTATGAGGAACCAACATGTCTGAACAACAAGCACAGGGCGCTGACGCGGCAATTGACCTTAATAATGAACTGAAAGCCCGTCGTGAAAAGCTGGCTAAGCTTCGTGAGCAGGGTATCCCGTTCCCGAACGATTTCCGTCGTGACCATACCTCTGACCAACTGCACGCTGACTTCGATGCGAAAGAAAACGAAGAGCTGGAAGCACTGAACGTTGAAGTCTCCGTTGCTGGTCGTATGATGACCCGCCGTATTATGGGTAAAGCCTCTTTCGTCACTCTGCAGGATGTCGGCGGTCGCATTCAGCTGTACGTCGCGCGTGACGATCTGCCGGAAGGCGTCTACAACGAGCAGTTCAAAAAATGGGACCTCGGCGATATCATCGCGGCGCGCGGTAAGCTGTTCAAAACCAAAACCGGCGAGCTGTCTATCCACTGCACCGAACTGCGTCTGCTGACCAAAGCCCTGCGCCCGCTGCCGGACAAATTCCACGGCCTCCAGGATCAGGAAGCGCGCTACCGTCAGCGCTACCTGGATCTGATCTCCAACGACGAATCCCGCAAGACCTTTAAGGTTCGCTCCCAGATTCTGGCCGGTATCCGCCAGTTCATGGTGGGCCGCGGCTTTATGGAAGTCGAAACTCCGATGATGCAGGTGATCCCTGGCGGCGCGTCTGCCCGTCCGTTCATCACCCATCACAACGCGCTGGATATGGACATGTACCTGCGTATCGCGCCGGAACTGTATCTGAAGCGTCTGGTTGTGGGCGGCTTCGAACGCGTGTTCGAAATCAACCGTAACTTCCGTAACGAAGGCATCTCCGTACGTCATAACCCAGAGTTCACCATGATGGAACTCTACATGGCGTACGCGGACTATAAAGATCTGATCGAGCTGACCGAATCCCTGTTCCGTACCCTGGCGCAGGATATTCTGGGCAACACCGCGGTTCCTTATGGCGATCAGACCTTCGACTTCGGTAAGCCGTTTGAAAAACTGACCATGCGTGAAGCTATCAAGAAATACCGTCCGGAAACCGAGATGGCGGATCTGGATAACTTCGATTCCGCAAAAGCGATTGCAGAGTCTATCGGCATTCACGTTGAGAAGAGCTGGGGTCTGGGCCGTATCGTGACCGAGATCTTTGAAGAAGTGGCGGAAGCGCACCTGATTCAGCCGACCTTTATCACCGAATACCCGGCGGAAGTCTCTCCGCTGGCGCGCCGTAATGACCAGAACCCGGAAATTACCGACCGCTTTGAGTTCTTTATCGGCGGCCGTGAAATCGGTAACGGCTTCAGCGAGCTGAACGATGCGGAAGATCAGGCGCAGCGCTTCCAGGACCAGGTGAATGCGAAAGCTGCTGGTGACGATGAAGCCATGTTCTACGACGAAGACTACGTGACCGCGCTGGAACACGGTCTGCCGCCGACTGCGGGTCTGGGTATCGGTATTGACCGGATGGTGATGCTGTTTACCAACAGCCACACCATCCGCGACGTGATCCTGTTCCCGGCCATGCGACCGGTTAAATAAGACCGACCGTCAAAAACGCAACCCCGGCTACAGGCCGGGGTTTTTTGTTGGTACCTCCGCACCCGCTGCGCGCGAGGATGCGGACAGGCGGCGGAGAACCGCTATCCGGCAATACGGCTAATAGCGCAGCTGCGCGACATAGTTTCTCAACGCGAGCCGGGCATTATCATCAGCCGCTTCGAGCACCATCCACGGACTGTAGGCCCACGGTGTGAGCGCCAACGCCTGCAGTAAATCCTCCAGCTCACACCACTGATAGTCCATGACCTCGTCGCTATTAGCCTGTACCGGGCTGATAATGCGTGCGGCGTAAACCGGGCAGACTTCGTTTTCGACAATCCCGTTGGGGGCCACCGCCCGGTAACGAAAGGCCGGATGAACGGATGCGATGTTGGCAATGTTAACGCCCAGTTCAAAACGGCTGCGCCGCGTCACGGCCTGTTCAAAGGTCTCTCCGCTCTGGGGATGTCCGCAGACGGAGTTAGTCCAGACGCCGGGCCAGGCTTTTTTGCCCAGTGAACGACGCGTCACCAGTAGCTGGCCGTGGTCGTTAAATAACCAGCAGGAAAAGGCGAGGTGTAAAGGGGTATTGAGGGTATGGGCGGCATATTTTTCCAGCCTGCCAACAGGCTTATCTTGCTCATCGAGCAAAATGACATGTTCCCCGGTCATGACAACTCCTGATAATAAAAATGACCCGGCATACACTCGCCTGGTCACGCACTCGCCACTAGGGTAGCCGATAACCACGTGAAAGGCATTACCAAAACGCGCTTCTGGCGCTGCTGATGGAGGAACCCGAATCCGACAACGCCCGCGTATCGATTGGGGATCTGCCCGCGGGCTGGTATGATAGTCGTCCGTTGTGACGAGATGAGAGCTGTGCTGAGTGCAGGACGCCTGATGAGAAAACGCTTTTTTATCATGATGATGTTGGTCAGCAGCCTGGTGATTGCAGGATGTTCCAGTTCATCTGATTCCGGTTCCGTCTACACCGTTAAACGCGGCGATACGCTGTACCGTATTTCCCGGACGACCGGTACCAGCATTAAAGATCTGGCCCGACTGAATAATATCTCCCCACCGTATACCATTGAGGTTGGACAGCGTCTGAAGCTGAATCCGGCCTCGGGCTCCACCAGGAGCGGTGCATCCGGGAAGAGCAGCGCCGGTAAGCGCACCGCGGCCAGCAAGCCGCCGGCCACGCTGCCGCCGGTCTCCTGGCCACCGGTGGGGCAACGCTGCTGGCGCTGGCCGACCAGCGGTAAAGTTATCCTGCCTTATTCATCAAATGATGGTGGTAATAAGGGGATTGATATTGCCGGCACGCGCGGCCAGCCGGTTTATGCGGCCGGGGCGGGTAAAGTGGTGTACGTCGGTAATCAGCTCCGCGGTTACGGTAATCTGATCATGATTAAACACGGCGAGGATTACATCAGCGCCTATGCCCATAATGACAAAATGATGGTCAATAACGGTCAGAACGTGAAGATTGGTCAGCAGATAGCCACGATGGGCAGTAGCGACGCCGATTCCGTGCGCCTGCATTTCCAGATTCGCTACCGGGCGACGGCCATCGATCCACAGCGCTATTTACCGCCGCAGGGCAGTAAGCCAAAGTGCTAAGAGGTTATTTTATCAGCAGTTAGCGTGATTCAGTCTTGTAAGACGGTGCGTAAGGTCTATAATGGCCCTCGCACCTTAAAGCGGGCGTAGTTCAATGGTAGAACGAGAGCTTCCCAAGCTCTATACGAGGGTTCGATTCCCTTCGCCCGCTCCAGAATTTCTCTTGCGGTCACACATCTTAAATAAGACGCTGTTTTTGAAACAAGTTTCTTACCTCTTATAGCATGTCAGTCTCTCGTTCCACCCCTCAAAAATACACGGTTAGTTGTCACGGAAAGTTAACGGCTAGATGAACGTTTAACTTAACGTCGGCGGTAGTTCCAGAGTCACACCGCGATAGCAACACGTGAACGAAAAAGCCTGGCCGGGCATGGTCATTTCATCGACAGACTGCTCACCCGCATTTAAGCCCGATATGTAGCCTTATGAGCCATGTAAACAGGTGAATAGCTCCGTCACTTATGTCTACCTTTGCGCTCCCGTCAGCTGTTGATAAAAAGGAGTGGTACTTATCTCCAACACCTTTCAGGAAAGCGTCTTGGGTAACTTCTGAAGGGACTAAATAACAGCATGTTGAAGTATTCAGCTTCCTGGCCTGCGTCGTTGATCTTGTACCATTTGAACTCAGCACGCTTTAGCGTTTGACCAGTGGCAACGGCTTTTCTCGACAAATAGCAATCTGAAACCCGGGTACAGTAGGGGCGGCGTTGTCCATTCCGGAAACCTATTTTAACCAGCGGGAGGCCCGTTATCATGTTCAGCCATATGCGTATTGCCAGACCCGTCACCGACCTGGCGCGCGCTTGCGCCATGTACAGCCAGGGATTAGAGCTTCAACGGATTGCTGATTTTACCGACCATGCCGGCTTTAGCGGGATCATGGTGGGCCGTCCGGAGCTGGCCTGGCATATTGAGTTTACCCACTGCCACGATCATCCGCGACAACCTGCACCGACCGATGAAGACCTGCTCGTGCTGTATTACCCCGATAAAGCAGACTGGCAGCGGGCGTGCGCCAGAATGACGGAGGCGGGTTTTCGTGCGATGAGTTCGTTTAATCCCTACTGGGATACCAACGGCAAAACATTTGTCGATAATGACGGCTATCGGGTGGTGCTGCAGAACCGGGACTGGCCATAGCTTGGGGGCTCTTGCGTGACAGAACGGCGGGCCCTGTCCGCAGACGAGGGCGGGCAGTACTCCATGCGCTGAGTGCGGATATTTGCTATTCTGTACCGCGTCAGGTTATTGAAGAGATTGAGAAATGGGGTCGTTTATAGCCATCGCCTGTGTCATATGGCTTTTGTATAAAGGCGTGAAAATGTTGGCCAGGACTCTGTACAAAACGGAACCCATAAGCGCCAAACCAGATCGCGATGCCTGGGGGCGCAAGGAAGGCGAAGGTCCGCTGTACCGTCGCGTCAATCGCGCAACGAAAGATGAAGATGACGAGGGGTTGTTTCAGTCGATCAACCGGCGGCAACAGGCCACGGCAGAGGAAAAAGACGTGAGTGCCTCTGCTGCGTTCTACCAGTCCAGAGAGTGGCGCGCGCTTCGCTATCAGGCGCTCAAAAAATATGGCGGTGCCTGCAGCGCCTGCGGGCGTTCAGCGGCAAAACATGGGGTGGTCATCCATGTCGATCATATTCGGCCCCGCAGTAAATACCCGCATCTGGCGCTACGCCTGGATAACCTCCAGCTGCTATGCCACGACTGTAATCTTGCAAAAGGCAACCGCGACGAAATTAAATGGCGTTAGCCGCGGACTTTGCTGCTCTTTTTCAGCGCCCCGTTCGGGGACAGAGGCTCTGCGAAATCGTTGGCTCCCCCCTGAACATATGTGCAAAGCGTAAGGTTTGATACTGCGGCAGCGTCATACTGGCTTCTGTCCAGCCCGCCATCGGTTGCCTGTGCGAACCTCACTCTGTGACTAAATAATCAAGAGCGTGACTTATCGCTACTTTCTCCTGTCGTTAAGACCAACCTCGTATTTACCCTACTTTTTATCGCGTTTTATCTGCAATGCGTATCCGCCATGAGCATGAATATCTGTTTGGCTAACATATTGTTTATAAACATATAATTGTATTCATTATTATCATTTGAGATGTCAATCACATTTTGTTGTCAGCCAAGTTTAAATCTATAAAAGTAGACGTTTGTCGACTTTTCATCTAAAAGATGGGGTTGAGGGGCTAGACAAAACCAGAAGCTGGTTATCAAATAGTTAAAAAATATCACGCCTCATGTAAATGATTGGCCAGTGTAAACATGGCTAACACGCTTTCCGCGGTCTCTCTGCACTGCGGTGCATCTTATCTGGAGAAGTTATGCATTCCTCTGTGAATAAAAATGAAAGCCGGACCTTCTTTGGTCATCCTTATCCGCTAGGTTCGTTGTTCTTTACCGAAATGTGGGAGCGATTCTCGTTTTACGGTATTCGCCCCTTATTGATACTGTTTATGGCCGCCACCGTTTACGACGGCGGCATGGGGCTGGCGCGTGAAAATGCCTCGGCGATCGTCGGTATCTTCGCCGGCAGTATGTACCTCGCGGCGTTACCGGGCGGCTGGCTGGCGGATAACTGGCTGGGCCAGCAAAAGGCGGTCTGGTACGGATCGATTCTCATCGCGTTGGGTCATCTGTCGATTGCCCTGTCAGCGGTGTTGGGTGACAACCTGTTCTTTATCGGGCTGATGTTTATCGTGCTGGGATCGGGTCTGTTCAAAACCTGCATCTCGGTTATGGTCGGCACGCTGTACAAGAAAGGCGATGCGCGTCGTGACGGTGGATTCTCGCTGTTCTACATGGGCATCAACATGGGGTCGTTCATCGCGCCGCTGATTTCCGGCTGGTTGATTAAATCGCACGGCTGGCACTGGGGCTTTGGCATCGGTGGCATCGGGATGCTGGTGGCGCTGGTGATCTTCCGGGTCTTCGCGGTACCGGCGATGAAGCGCTACGACAGCGAAGTGGGCCTCGATTCAACCTGGAACAGCCCGGTGGCGAAGAAGAACGGCGTGGGCGCCTGGCTACTGGCGCTGGCGGTGGGTGCCGCAGTGATTATCACGCTGATTGCGCAGGGGGTGATTGTGGTTAACCCTGTTGCCGTTGCCAGCATGCTGGTATACGTGATTGCCGCTTCGGTCGTTCTCTATTTCATCTATCTGTTTGCCTTCGCCGGACTGAGTCGCAAAGAGCGTGCCCGTCTGCTGGTGTGCTTTATTCTGCTGGTTTCCGCTGCCTTCTTCTGGTCGGCATTTGAGCAGAAGCCGACCTCCTTCAACCTGTTCGCCAATGATTATACCAACCGTATGATCGGCAGCTTTGAGATCCCGGCGGTGTGGTTCCAGTCAATCAACGCGCTGTTTATTATTCTGCTGGCGCCGGTCTTTAGCTGGGCATGGCCGGCCATGGCGCGTAATGGCGTCCGTCCGAGCAGCATCAGCAAATTCGTCATCGGCATTCTCTGCGCCGCAGCGGGCTTTGGCCTGATGATGCTGGCGGCACAGAATGTGCTGAACAACGGCGGGGCCGGCGTATCACCGTTCTGGCTGGTAGGCAGTATTTTGATGCTGACCCTGGGCGAGCTGTGCCTGAGCCCGATTGGCCTGGCAACCATGACGCTGCTGGCGCCGGAAAGAATGCGCGGCCAGATGATGGGGCTGTGGTTCTGCGCCAGTGCGCTGGGTAACCTGGCGGCCGGCCTGATCGGCGGTCATGTAAAAGCTGACCAGCTGGATATGCTGCCGGATCTCTTCGCGCGTTGTTCGATTGCGCTGCTGATCTGTGCCGCCGTACTCTGCGTGCTGATCGTACCGGTGCGCCGGATGCTGGAAAACACTCAGAACAAAACCGCACAAAAACCGGTTACCCACGCCTGACGGCAACGGAAACGGGCACTCGGTAAGCTGGCGCGTAATGCGCCAGCTTTTTTTTCGTCTGAGGTTGCCAGGCCAGTCAGGACGGCGCGCGGGTACAGCGGTAGATCAACGGTACCGCGAAGACGTAGAGAACCACTACCGATAACCAGATAGCCCCGGGCCACCAGGTACGAAAGCCAAAATATAAGCTTGAGAACACCAGCGGGGCGACAATCGAGGCCAGACTGACGGTTGACGCCAGCACCCCCTGAAGCTGCCCCTGGTTGTCGGCCTGTACCTGGCGGGTGGCCAGCGCCTGCAGGGCCGGCGTACCGATACCGCCGAGGGCAATCAGCGGCATCACCGCGAAAACTATCCAGCTCTGCTGGGCCAGCGACAGGACTATTAATGCCGTGCTGGAGCAGGCTATCCCGCCCAGTATCGCCCCGCGCTCTCCCAGCAGACGGGTTGCCGGGCCAGGTAAAAATGCCTGCGCCAGGGTCTGACACACCCCGAAGGCCGCGAGCGACAGGCCGATCCATAAACCGTTCCAGTGAAACATATCCTGGCCCCACAGCGCCCAGCAGATGCCATAGACCTCGCCGGTGGCGCTGAGGAAAAAGAACACCAGCGCGATAGTCAGCAGTCCTTTGACGGAGAAGAGCCAGCGCATGGGGCGCAGGGGATTAAGCCCGGCAAGCGCCATTTTCTGCCTGGCCGGCTGGCGCGACTCTTGTAAGGCGAAGAGGGCCAGCAGAACGTTCGCGCTGTTCAGCACCGCGGCGACGAAAAAGGGCAGCCGGACACCGTAATCTCCCAGTACGCCACCGAGCACCGGGCCGATAATAAAGCCTGCGCCAAACGTGGCGTTAAATAGCCCAAAACGGCTGGCGCGTTTCCCGGCGGGCGTAATGTCCGTCAGCCATGCCATCGCCACCGCGATATTCGCGCTGGTCAGTCCGGCGATGGCCCGCCCGAGCAACAGTAGCCACAGATGGCTGGCAAAGGCCATTATCAGGTAGTTAACCACCGCTCCGGCCAGGGAGACCAGCAGCACCGGCCGTCGGCCAAAATTATCGCTTAGCGCGCCAAGCAGCGGGGCGAAGATAAACTGCATCAGGGCATACAGCGCCGCCAGGATCCCCATGTAATGGGCGATATCCGCGGTATGCATCACCTCTTTGAGCAACTGTGGCAGAATCGGAAAAATCAGCCCGATGCCCACAGCATCGAGCCAGATGGTCATAAAAATAACGCTAAGGGTTCTGTTCATAATGGCGTTCAGTATTTGCCGCGTGGCTCAGGCATAGGGCGTATCCTGGGCCGCCGCTTCAGCGGCGCGAAATCCGTTTTCCAGCAGTGTCAGAAAGCGCTGGCGAACGGCGGGGGCAAGATGTTCGGGCTGGCGCAGTGCGTCGCTAAAAGCGATACGCCAGCTATTCAGGATGATGCTGGCAATCAGAGCGGCAACGGGATTGTGCTCAGGCGCAGAGAGGCGCGCAGCGAGCATGTTACTGAGCGCCTGCGTCAGTTCGGCAAACTGTTCCAGGGCATATACCCGCAGTGCCGGGCTTGCGGCCACTCCTTGCCAGAAGTCGGCAACCCGCCGATCGATCCTGATAAGCGGATGCTCCTGCTCAATCAGTTCCCGGGTCAGGGCCCTGAACACCGCCACCGGCGCCAGCGTACGGTGACGTTCCAGGGCGTCCTGCAGTAACTGGTGGATTTCGTCGATGCGATCGAAGTAGAGCTCTTCCTTGCGTGGGAAGTAGTTAAATACGGTCATTTTCGATACCTTCGCCGCGGCGGCAATATCGCTTACGGTGACGTTATCAAAGCCCTGCTTGATAAACAGTTCGGTGGCGGTATTGGAAAGCTGCTGGCGCGTAAGGCGCTTTTTTTGCTCACGCAATCCTTCCGCTTTTTGCCGGGTACTCATTGATGCGCTCCCTCAACAGGTCTCTGCTGGCGATTTAATTTTTACCTGGTAAAAGTTTATGATCGGTATAAAATTAAATCCAGCACTTTTGCTGCTGCGTTGACACAGGGCGAGTACGGTTACGAATGCTAAGAGAAGAGAGGAGACAAAACGGAGTGGGCGGTTGACCGGGCTGGCACAAATGACAACCCGGGTCGAGGATTAACGGTAAACAATCCCGCCATCGATCAGGATCGACTGACCGGTAATATAGTCGGAATCCGGGCCGGCCAGATAGGAGACCAGGCTCGCCACATCGTCCGGCGTTTCCGCACGGCCGAGCGCAATCCCTTCAACATATTTTTTATAGGTCTCACCGACCGGCGCACCGGTAATTTCGGCAAAACGCTTATCGATTTCGGTCCACATGCCGGTCCCCACAATCCCCGGGCAGTAGGCGTTCACGGTGATCCCGCGGCTGGCATACTCTTTCGCCGCCGCCTGGGTCAGGGCGCGAACGGCAAATTTAGTGGCGGAATAGATCCCCAGCAGAGCAAAACCGTCGTGTCCGGCAATGGAGCAGGCGTTAATGATTTTGCCGTTTTGCTTACGGTCGATGAATTTTTTCGCCGCGGCCTGAATGCCCCATAGCGTCCCCTGAACGTTGATACGCATGATGCGATCGACCTCTTCAGGGGTCACGTCGGCGAGCGCCTGCACCTGGGCAATCCCCGCGTTGTTCACGATGATATCAAAGCCGCCCAGCTCTTTTTCCGCCCGATCAATGGCGGCATACACCTGGTCACGTTCAGCAATATTCGCCACGAAGGTGGCGGCCTTACGGCCCAGCGCTTCAACTTCGGCGGCGACCGCCGCAATCCCTTCCGGGTTCACGTCGACAAGCATCAACGACGCACCCTCTTTGGCCAGACGTAAAGCAATACCGCGGCCAATGCCCTGACCGGCGCCGGTGACTAATGCAACTTTATTTTCGATAGCCATTTCTGTACATACCTTGTACTGATTAAGAAACGATGGATGCCTGATGGAGAAAAGGTTCGCTGCACGCAGGCGCAGGCCTGGCGTACTGCCCATCAGCGGCAAAGGATAAAACTACTTTATAGGTATGGATAAACGTGGCCTACCCCCCGGTTGGGGGGGATAATGGCGTATGCACGGGATGAGGAGGTTATGGCGCTATGGAATTATTACCCCCGAGGGATGACGCATTGAGCGGGTTTGTTCATCAAGAACCGTTCCGCCTTGCGCGCACCTTGCCGCTTATCGCGACTCGCTTTACGCCGCCGCGCTCACCGGGGGTATTGCAGCCGCGCGATCGTCTGCTGCAGCGGCTGGATGCCGCGCTCACCAGCACGCTGACGCTGGTATGCGCACCCGCCGGGTTCGGCAAAACCACGCTGCTGGCCCAGTGGTATCAGCATCGGCAGCAGCAGGGCGATACGCTGGCCTGGCTGAGCCTTGACGAAGATGACAGCACGCCCTTGCTGTTTATGCGCTATCTGCAGGCGGCGCTGCGACCGCTCTGGCAAGCGGCGAATACTCTGCCGGAAAGCGCCCCCGGAGACGACTTCCGGCTGTTTCTCGCCGGGCTCGTCAACCAGCTGCACCGTTATCCGATTTCGCTGTCTCTGATCCTCGATGATTACCAGAATATTGCTCACCCGGAGATTGATGATGGTCTGAACTGGCTGCTGAACCATGCGCCGCCGTCTCTGCATCTGATTATTTCCAGCCGCAGCCAGCCGCACCTGGCGCTGAGTCGCCTGCACATGGAGGATCGGCTGGTGGAGATCGATGACCATGCGCTGCGGTTTAATGCTGAGGAGGCCAGAACCTATTTTGCAACGTCGATCTCCCCGGCACCGGACCCGCAGGAGATTCCGCGCTTGATTGCCCGCACGGAAGGGTGGGTTGCCGGTATGAAAATGGCGGCTTTAGCAAGCGGCAGCGCCCATTGTTGCCCGAGCGACGGCAAGCTGAATACCACCTCCCGCGCCCTCTTTCGCTATCTGGAAGAGGTGATCTTTGCGCCATTGCCCGCCGGGGTATTGGACTTTCTTCTGCAAACCTCAATACTCAACCGCCTGCATCCATCGCTGTGCGATGCTGTGACCGGGAAACGCAACGGGGAAGCCATGCTGGAATGGATAGCCCGGCACAATCTGTTTCTCTCGGCCCTCGATGCCGACGGGTTCTGGTTCCGCTACCACCCGCTGATGCGCGAAGCGCTGCTGTATCGTCTGCAGCACAGTGCGGAAGTGGATATCCGCGTGCTGCATGAACAGGCCAGCAACTGGTTTGCCGGCCAGCAGCTGTGGGCAGAGGCGATTCGCCATGCGCTGGAAGCCGGAAAAACGGGGGCCGGGCATGCAGAGGCCGGCGTGCAGTCGCTGGCGGAAGAGGGCGATATCGAGACGATGGTGCGCTGGATCCGCTATCTGCCGGCAAATCTGGACCCTTCCCGCATCGAGCTGCAAACGAACCTCGCCTGGGCGCTCGCGCACCGCTTTCGTTTCCACGATGCCCGCCAGCTGCTGGACGCCATTGAGTCGCTGGCGGTCGCCAACCGCAGCGCGATGGCCCACAGTTCGTGGGTGAAGCTCCGCGTCGTTCGGGCGATCTGCGAAGCTTTCGCCGACAATATTGCCCAGAGTATTGCTATCGTGGAACCGCTGCTGCACGAGGTGCCCTGCGGCGATATCTGGGTGGATGGCCTGGTGTGCAATATTCTCAGCTACTGCCATCTGGCGAACGCCCGGCCGCAACAGGCGCTGGATGTCCAGCAGCGGGTGTCGGGTGTGCGGGTGGCGAACCGCAACCTGTTCGTGGAGGTCTACCGGGCGTTTGTGATGGCCCAGGGATACCTGCGTCAGGGCAATCTGGCCGAAGCGCAGCGGCAGGCGGGGCGGGCGCTCCAGTATGCTGAACAGCAGACCGGCCCTCACTCCAGCAGCGGCGCCACCCTGGCGCCGATTCTGGCCGAAATCGCCTGGGAGCAGGGGGAAGTGCAGCGCATCCCCACTCTGCTGACGCTACGTCTTGAGATGATCGATGACTTTTGTCCGCCGGATGGGTTTAGCCGCTGCTATATCGTGCTGGCGAGGCTGGCGCAACGTCATGGTCAGACGGATGAGATGACATCGCTGCTGCTGCATGCCGAAGGCCTGGCGGTTCAGCGTGGATGGCTGCGGGCGCAGGCGCCGCTGCTGGCTGAGCGTATTGCCAATGCGCTCCACGCAGGCGATCGCACGGCGGCCGACAGTTTGCTTCTTCGCCTTCAGGGGCTGACCCTCGGCGCGGAGAAAAATGATGTGGTCAGCGCCTGTTTAACCCTCAGTCAGAGCCGGATGCTGATGGCCGGCGGACAACCGCTGGCGGCGGCGCGGCAGCTCGATACGCTGGCCGCTGAGCAGGAGCGCGGCGGCGAGTGGCTGTTTGCCGTACGCCTGCGGCTTATTCAGACCGTCGCCCTGTGGCGCGCCGGGGAACGGGAGAGGGCGATAACGCTGGCGATCCCGACGCTGCGTCGCGCTTTTCAGCAGAAGCTGTGGCGCAGCCTGTTTGATGGTGGAGAAGAGATGGCCTCATTACTGGCGGCTATCCAGCAACGCGGGGGGCACGACGAGGTCTTCAGCGACGCGCTGGCGCAGCATCTCGCCAGATTCAGCGCCGCCGGGATCTTGCCGACCATCAGCCGTCGGGCGCCCGCGCAGCTTCGCCTCACCGAGCGGGAGCAGCAGACGCTGGGGCTGATCGCCGAAGGCTACTCCAACAAAGAGATCGCGCGGGCCCTGGGAATTACGGCCGAAACCGTGAAGTGGCATCTCAAGCAGCTGTACGAAAAGCTGCAGGTCAATGGCCGGATTCAGGCGGTGAACCAGGCGCGCGAGTGGCAGTTATTCAGCTGACCCCGCTCGCCGGTACGCAAGGGGCGCCTCAGCGCGTCTCTTTCCCCAGATTCTCCAGCGCCGGGCCGCGGTAGTCTCCGCCTAATGCCTTAATCAGCGTAATGTCGCTGCTCAGCCGCTGCGCCTCGATATCCAGCAGGAGCAATTGCTGGGCGATGACGGGCCGACGCGCTTCCTGAGCCGCATAGTAGCTGACCAGCCCCCGCTGATAGTGGGCGCTGGCGCTGCGGGAGGTGGCCATGGCGGCCGTCACCTTCAGCTTCTGCAGCACCACCTGCTGATTAAGATCGTTCAGCTCGCTGGAGCCGATCGCCACATCGCGCACGGCATCCAGTACCGCCTGGTTGTACTGTTTGATCAGAATATTGCTGGCGGTACGGACCGATTGCAGATTGGCATTCAGCCGGCCGCCGTCGAAGATCGGCAGATACAGCCCCGGCAGCAGGTTGATCTGCTGGAAGGACGATTTAAACAGATCCCCGACGCTCAGGGCGTTGTATCCCCAGAAGGCCTTGATATCAAAGTGCGGGTAAAACGCCGCCTTCGCCGCATCGACCTGGCTTAATGACGCCGTGACATAGCCGCGCAGCGCCTGGAGATCCGGGCGGCGGGCCAGCAGTTCAAAGGAGAGCGAGTCGGGCAGCGTTTCCTGTAGCGTCGGCAGGGGGACCGGGTGGATCTCCGGCATGCTGTGCGCATCGGCGCCGATCAGCGCCCGCAATGTTTCCCGGTACTGCGTCAGCGTCCCGTTTGCCGTAATGACCTGCTGCTGCGCCGCCAGCAGCTCGGCCTGGGCATTGGCGATATCCACGCTATCCTCAACGCCGCGCTGGGTACGGTGCTCATGGGCCTGCACAGAGAGACGGGCAATCTCTTCCAGCTGATTCAACAACGTCATCTTCTGGAAGGTGGCCTGCATGGCAAAGTACAGCTGCGCCACGCTGCTGGCGAGATCCAGCTCGATTCCCGCCGTTTCCGCCTGACGCGCATTTTTCTCGCCAATGGCGGCGGCAACGCGGGCGCGATCGGCACCCCATAAATCAATATTCAGCGTGGCACCGACGCCGACGGTGTTCAGGGTGTACCACGGACCGTTTTTATCGACCGGCAGCGAGTAAGAGTAGGGCCAGGTGAACTGCTTGTTGGTAACCCGCAGCCGGTTCTGGGCCGCCACGGCGGTGGCCTGGACACCCATTGCCGACTGCGCCAGTTCTACGGTGGACTGCGATTGCGCAATCCGCAGCCGGGCGGCCTGCATGGTCGGGGAGTTTTGCAGCGCACGGTTGACCAGCATATTAAGCTGGGCATCGTGATAACCCTCCCACCATCTGGCTGCTGGCCAGCCGCTGTTGGCCAGGTGAATCACCTGCGCGAGTTCAGCCTGCTGCGGGTTCACGATAGTGACCTGGCCCGGATCGTCCTGAATTAACGCGCAGCCGGTGACCAGCGTCAGGACGAAGGCGAGCGGTGAGTAGCGCAGGAAGCGGGCTGCGGTGTCCATTTTTGTCATGACTTATCTGCCTGTCGCAAAAGCGGTGAAGGTGCGGACGACCAGCTCGGTAATGTCGTCAGCAGGGTGACCAGCGGGGGGCCAAAAGGATTACCGGGGGCGGGCCGAAGCTCGCCGAACGGCACGGGCGCCCGCTGCTGGTCGATATCATCGGCATAGGCCTCGAGCGACCCGGCGCAGTGGCGCAGAAAGGTATCTCCCGGGGCAGCGTACAGCCGGTACCCTTCGCTGAAGCGTACGATTTCGAGGGCCTGCGTCCAGGTGGCCTTCACCGGCCAGGTTTTTGCCTCGGGATGCGGGTGAGCATAAGCATTCAGCGGTTCAGCCGCCACCCGATGCATCAGCGTTTCGGCGCTGTTCAGGGCGTGAAACAGCGGCACTAATTTTACCTCATCGCGACTGGCGCGCAGGTCATCCGCAATCCGCCGGTAGAGATCGGCCAGCCGCGATTTGAGCTGCGGGGCTTCGCTATCCGGCCACAGGTAGAGATGGACAATCGAAGAGACCAGCACGCCGAGTAAAATACCGATGACGCGATCGCGCAGCTCGGTCAAATTGGTCAGCGGGCCAAACCAACTGAGAAACGCCAGCGAGAAGGTAAAGCCTATCTGAATCCCGGCATAGGCGATGCGTTCAGACCCCGCAGCTATCCAGGCCGACAGCGCCATCACCGGCAGAGTCATCGCCAGCAGGCCGACGAGTGATTCGGTATGCGGCTGAATAAAGACGATCATTAACAGCGCCAGCAGGGTAGCGAGCAGAGCGCCGCCTGTTCGCAGCCAGGTTTTCTGCAGCGTTGCGCCGAGCCCCGGCTGGGCGACAATCACACAGCTGAGCATAATCGTATGGATCCCCTGCCAGTCGGCGGCGGTATAAAAAACGTAGCACAGTAGCGTTGCCAGCAGCGTTTTGAGCGCGAAGTGCAAATACGCGGGGTTCGACCAGGCGTCAGGCAGCAGCAGGGGGGCTTTTTCCTCTTCGCCCGCCGGCAGCGGCACCGGTTCGCCGCGCGCCAGCCGGCTCAGCGTGGTGACCATCTCCTGCAAAATTACGCCGTTCGCCGTATCCCGCGCGCTGGCCTCCGGCAGGGTTGCCGGAAGCGTGCTGACGTCCAGATTCTGCGCCAGCGTCGAGAGCGCGGCGGCAAGCTGCAGACGCCCGGCGGAAGGGGATGCTTCCGGCTGCAGCAGCGCGGCCAGATGATAGCAGTGAAGCGTGGCGGCCATCAGGGATTGCCACGCCTGCGGGCTATCGGCTATCTCGGGGCTGGAGCGGGTCGCCTGCTGATACAGAGACTGAAGCTGGGCGAACTGTTCGGCAATTTCTTTGAACGTCGGCGGAGAACGGGCGTCCGGACGAGCGAGAAGCACCGCCACCTGGCGGAGCAAGAATACCATCCTCGCTTTGAACTGATAGCCGGGAAAAGCCTGCTGAAAACCGGCGTTGACCAGCAGCGTGACCACGATGGCGAGGTTGATGACCACCCATAGCCAGAGCAGCAGACGTACCAGAATCTCACTTTGGCTGGTCATCGAAGGGAAAGTCTGTGCGTAAATAACGACCAGGGCGACCACGAAAAAGGCCAGCCCCAGCTTGCCCAGCACCCGCATCAGATAGATGGCGCCGAAAAACAGCGTTACCGAGGCGACCAGGCGGATCAGCGGATAGTCATAAGTCCATTTGATGATCAGCAGCACGCAGCCCAGCGCCACGCTGACGGTGAGGAAAAAGACCACGCTCACCAGCTTTATCATCAACACATTAGGCTGGCTGACGTAAAACACCACGATCAGCGCCACGGCTAAAAAAGGGATCTGCAGGGTCATAAACAGGACGATCAGCACCGCGCAGCTCAGGGTCAGGCGCAGGGTGTAGTTTGCTCGCCCCGGCGCGTCGCGGAGTTCCCGGTGCAAAAATGACCAGACGTTCTGCATAGCGCCTCCTTACTGAGGCTGAAGAACGGCGCTGGCAGAGGCGCCCATACGGAAGAGTTCAGGGTCAGGATCTTTCACCGCGATCTTCACCGGGAAACGCTGCGAAACATGAACCCAGTTGATGCTCTTCTGAATAATCGGCAGACCTTCAATTACGCTCCCGCCTTCAGGCAGCACGCCGGAGCCGACGGAATCGACTACGCCGGCGAACGATTTATCATGATTGGTCATGATGGTGACTCTGGCCGCTACGCCGGGGCGGACATTTTTAAGATCGGTTTCGCGGAAGTTGGCGATGACATACCAGCGGTCGTCATCCATTAAGGTAAATACCGGTTTTAACGCCGAGGCGTACTGGCCGACGGTGGTTTTCAGCGCCACCACCACGCCGTTAAAAGGCGCCCGGACTTCGGTAAATTCCAGGTGCAGTTCCGCCAGCGCGATCTGCGCCAGTATCCCCGCCCGCTGGGCAACCATGGCATCAACGCCGGTAACGGCGGCCGAAGCCTGTTTCGCTTGCAGCAGAGTGGCGTCGAGTTCCGCGCGGGCGGCTTTTTCGGCGGTTCGCGCCTGGTCGAGATCTTCTTGTGAAGCAAAGCCCTGCGGGACTAACGGTTCAAGACGCGTGCGTGACGACGTGGTCTGTTTTACCAGCGCCTTCGCGCGTTCTACCGCGGCGGCGACGGACTGGGCGTTGTACTCCTGCGCCTTAATTGTGCGCCGGGTCAGCATGATTTGCGCATCCAGCGTGGTCAGCCTGGCCCGGGCGTCATCGAGCATCGCCTGATAAGGGCGCGGATCGAGACGAAACAGCAGATCGCCTTTTTTCACCCGCTGGTTGTCGCGGATGGGCATCTCTACGATCCGGCCGCTCACTTCCGGCACCACGTCGATGGTATCGGTGTAGACGTAGGCGTCGTTAGTTTCCGGCGAGGTCTGAAGCTGCCAGATAACCAGGATAAGCGCCACGATCGCGGCGAGGACGAGGGCCAGCAGAGGCCACTTTTTCCGTAATACGCTTGGGCTGGAGTTTGTCATAGGGGCTTAGTAAACAAAGAAAAGGAACCACAGGAGCGTGGCGAACAGGAACATCAGAGCCAGGTAGCTGAATACCAGCGGAGAAAAACGTGATTGCCAGCCTTTGCGGACGATCAGGATATGACAGGGAATGAGTAACAGCACGCCGCCCAATAAACAGAAAAACCAGCCAGGAAATGCGGCGCCTAATACCGGAATCGCTGGTGATAATGAACAACCAGAGAGAAATAAGAACATGAATAATAGCGCCGGACGTGCCAGCTTCACTCGATAATTCAAAGGATAATTCCTGAGCGCTCGTACCATTGTGGAGTGAGTTTAATCGCCCTTTCGGGGAAATAAAAGCAAAGGGAAGAGACGGGCTGTCTATTTTATGGGAACGTCAGCGCCGCTCCCGCAGGAAAAGTGAATATAAAATCGTTTATTTCGCATCAATGCGATAAATCTTATGACATATATGAAGGTGATTTTTGATCTCACCATAGCTGGCGTTCCGCGGCGGGGCTATGCTTAGCTGCTGAACAAGAAAAATAACTGAGGCAATGTCATGGATAAGGAATTACTGGAGGCGGGCTACCGCGCATACACCGGCGAGAAGATTGATGTCTACTTCAACACGGACATCTGCCAGCACTCGGGGAACTGCGTTCGCGGTAGTGCAAAACTCTTCAACCTGAAGCGTAAGCCGTGGATCATCCCGGATGAAGTGGATGTTGCCACCGTCGTGCGCGTGATCGACACCTGCCCGAGCGGCGCCCTGAAGTATCGCCAGAAATAAGTGAGGAAATGATGGAAATACTGGAAGGCCATAACAAGTTTTACGTCAACGATGCGGCAGGGAATCAGGTCGCGGAAATTGTGTTTGTTCCCACCGGCGAGCATCTCAGCATTATTGAACATACCGATGTCGATGAGAGCCTGAAAGGACAAGGTGTAGGCAAACAGCTGGTAGCGAAAGTGGTGGAAAAGATGCGCGGAGAACAGCGTAAAATTATCCCGCTATGTCCGTTCGCGAAACATGAGTTTGATAATACCCGCGAGTACGATGATATCCGGGCCTGAAATAAAAGCACCGGTCTAAGCCGGTGCTTAATTTTAGATGATGAAGGGCTCCTGCATCCGGGGTGCCTGTTATTGGCGATGATGGCGAATAATATTCTTGCGCCAGCAGGGTTTCGGCATGCCGCCTGACGTCTGAAGTCGCGACCGGGAGCATTTCTGTCGTCAGCCCGGCCCTTCATTTTCCAGCTTCTGCCTTTTGCGCAGGTGGGGGAAAATGGTCATCCATATAGCCACTACCACCAGCGTGCCAATCCCGCCAAGCGCCGCGGCCGGTACGGCGCCCATCCACGCTGCCAGCAGACCAGATTCAAACTCCCCAAGCTGGTTTGAAGTATTAATGAAGATGGCGTTCACCGCATTGACCCGGCCGCGCATATCATCAGGCGTATCCAGCTGCACCAGCGCGCCGCGAATCACCATGCTCACCATATCAAACCCGCCCAGCGCGGCCAGCGCCAGCAGGGAAAGCCACAGCTGAGAAGAAAGCGCAAACACCAGCGTCGCCAGGCCAAAGCCGGCCACCGAGGCGAACATGATCAGGCCCACGTTCTTTTCCAGCTTGTGGCGACTGAGCCAGACGCCGACCAACAGCGCGCCGACCGAGGGCGCGCCGCGCAGCATCCCCAGTCCCCAGGGGCCGGTATGGAGAATATCCTGGGCGAAGATCGGTAACAGCGCCGTCGCGCCGCCAAGGAGGACGGCAAACAGATCGAGCGAGATCACGCCCAGCACATCTTTTCGCTCGCGGATAAAATGCACGCCGGCAAACAGGTTAGTGAGATTCATCGGCAGACGGGTTTGCGGCGGCCGCTCGTAGCGCAGCTGGCTAACCAGCACAATAGAGAACAGATAGAACAGCGCAGATACGCCATACACGACTTCCGGACCCGCCACGTACAGCAGACCGCCAAGCGTTGGGCCGATAATGACCGCCGCCTGTCCTCCGACGGAACTGGCCGCCATCGCGCGCGCGAGGATCGGCGGCGGCACCAGGGCTGGCAGCATCGAGGTGATCGCCGGCCACTCCAGCGCTTTTGCCACCGAGATTAAAAAGACCAGTCCCCAAATCTCAATCTTGTCCGCCCAATGCAGCAGCGTCAGCGCGACCAGTCCGAGTAACGCTACCCATTCAATGAACTGGCCAAGCAGCACAATCCGCCGCCGATCGAACTGATCCGCAAGGTGTCCCGCAGGGAGAGCCAACAGGACCGAGGGTAAGAATTGCATCAGACCGATCATCCCGAGCGCCATCGCGCTATGGGTGATGGCATAAATTTGCCAGCTTACGGCCACCGAAAACATTTGAAAACCGAACGATGAACAGGTGCGCGCCAGCCAAAAGGTGACGAACGCCCTGTGCCGCAGCAGTGAATCATCCGCTGCGGATACCTGTGAACCCATAGTCTTATCCCATTTAAAGCCAATATTCCGGCCAGCATCGTCGTACCGGCCTGGTGCGAAGTCCGTCAGGGACTTTTATTTTTTTTACCGCCTGACAAGGTGCGATATCTTGTGAGTTCGGGCAGTGGCAAGGCGTGCGCTTTGCCACCTGGACTTAGCGTAAACTTGAAGGCGAGGTTGACTTTATTTTGTGTTGCTCATTCGATTCAACCAGAGCAAAATGCCGACCGCTCCCAGACTGAACAACGAAACACTGTAGAGTGCGTTAAATGCGCCAAAGTATTGCGCTATCACGCTGGTTATACCGGTGGAAACAGCGGCGGTCAGTACCTGTCCGCGCCATGCCATCGCACTGGCTTTCGCAACGTGTGTTTGCGGGAAGTTTCTAAGAATACCGAAAGTACCCAAAGAAAATACAATATTCGATGCCATATGCGCACTGAAGATCAGACTTAGGCCGACGCAGGGATATCCGGCGGATAGGGGTAATAAAAAATAGCTTCCGATAAATGTCCCCAGGCATATAAGCAATATGCCGTTATTCGCGCTAAATCGCTGCAATTTACGGGCATCAAGCATGAGCGGCCCGCAGAGCTGCCCCAGGCTGCGCGCAAAAAGTAGCGGTAATGCCAGTCTGGCTGAATCCTCAGGCCGGATTTCTTGTGCCAGTGCAGGTAAAAGCGCCATTGCTGGTGATCCCACAGCGGCAAGTGCGGGTAACAGCATAATGCTTCTTTTTTGCAAGGGAGATATGGCGTGCCAGAGCGGTTTCTTTCGGCCAGACGTAGCCTCTGCAGGTTGCGGTTGTGCTCCGCGAAAGGTAGAAACGGACATCATAAGCAGAACCACTGAAGCCGTAAAACTGAGGGCATCAATGGCGAGTAGATGCACAGGCGTAATCAAGTCAAACAGGAGAACCCCCAAGCCGGTACCCAACAAAACCTGTGAGGCAAAAATGATGGTTTCCATGGCCGTTGCAGCAGGGAGTTGATCATGACGTAATCCGCGTTTAAACAATAACGTCAGCGCCGGGTAGCTTATGCCGCTGAACAGTGCTTCCGCACACTGCACGACCAACAGGGCCGGGACGTTATGATGCAGCAAACCATACAATGGAAAAACAAGCGCAAGCAGACCAAGTATCTCAGTAAAAATCAGGATCAGCAGTGGTGAGGTTGTCTTACACAGCATTTCGCCCCAGATGCTGCCAACAAAGCTGGGCAGCATCGATAGCATATACACCAGGGTAAGCGTGGCAGAAGAAGCCTGCCAGTGTAAAAGCTGGCCGAAAATAATGACCTGAGTAAGCCCATTGCCCAGCGATGACAGGATATAGGCAAAACCAAGCAGGCGTAGCCAGCGATGGCTACGCAGTGCGCTAATGAGCGCAAACAGCAACGTGTTCATGCAGAAAGATTCTCATCTTAAATAACAGAAACCCACGTAGCCGACAGGCAACGCGGAAGATAAGCACTGTTAAAAAGAGAAAATCGTTACATCGGAAACGGTACGCTACTGGAAACGGAGATAACACTTTAGCACAGAAAAAATCAGATAATGCCCTTGAAGTTGAATACCCACTCCTCGCTCAAACCTACCCTCGGACTCATTGCTTCTGCCGTCAAATGCCTCTTTGAAATGTGCCGTCGATCTCACAAGGTGAGCGGCCTGATACGTAACCAGACTGAGAAACGGAGACGGCTGAGCAGCCTCGCCCCGCTACCAATAGCCCGCTGCTGCTCATCAAGAGCTGGCGGACTACCCCCGTAATCCAGGGGTTCTGCCATCGATCCCAATGGCGGTTTCAATCGGCATCGGGGCTGAGGCTTAACGGAGAATCCCGACCAGGATAGTCGGGGTTTTTCATGCAGGACGGAGCTGAAAATGGGCGGGATTTACCCGGCAATGCTGGTGGGATAGCGCCCCGGCGAAAAACGCTGAATAAGATCCGCCAGATTATCGCTGGTGATCGGCGGTGAGATCAGATAGCCCTGAAAGCGATCGATCCCCAACGCCTTCAGCATATTAAATTTTTCCAGGCTATCGACCCCTTCGGCAATGCAGCGGCTACCGGAGAGCTGGCAGTAGTAGATCAGGCTTTTGATCAGCGCCAGAGCATGGGGATCCCGCTGCAGATCGTTCACGATACTGATATCCAGCTTGTACTCATTAAAGCGCACGGTGCGGACCGGAAACAGGACGCTGCTACGCGAAAAGCAGTCGTCGAGCATGATGCGAAAGCCCTGCTGCTGTAAGCGGGCGATCGTGTCGCCCGTTTTACTGTGACGATTGAGATCGACAGTTTCGGCAAATTCCAGTACCAGCCTCTCCCCCTGCTGCGGTTCCTGCAGCTGCTGACGTGCCGCCTCCATCATCCGGATAATGTTGGCGTTGTTGGCGATGACCGGCGGGATGTTAACCGCGAAATAATAGTCGCCCGGATATTGATTGATATTCTGTACGGCCTCCTGCAGGACAAATGCCGTGAGCAGCAGCCAGGCATACTCCGAGCGTATCTGCGGCAGAAACTCTCCAGGCAACAGCACATCGCCATTGCGTCGCCAACGCGACAGCACTTCGATGCCCTGTAACATCAGGCGGCCATCGGTAATGGGCTGAAACACAGGAAAAACTTGCCGGCAGTGAATGGCATGGATGAACTCGCGTTCAAAAGCGGAGAGCGCGGCAACCGCGCTCGTTTTCTGTCCTTTGGTCTGGCTGCCGGGAAAACGGCTGGCCAGATGGGGATGATGTTCCACCATCTTTTTCAGTCCTGAGCTTCTCTGGGTGTAGAGGGTTTTGTGGCTAAGCCCCCGACGTTGCGCCTGATGATTGATGCTGAATCCCCGCAGCCAGTCCAGCGCGGTGCTCAGTTCCGGTTTGCTCACGCCGGCGGCCGGTTTAGCGCAGATGACACTCTCCTGAGACGCCAGCTGCGCCAGCAGGGGATAGCTTTGTCCGGCGTCGGGGCTGAGCAGTGCCGCCAGCTGTCGACAGGGTAAATCAGAGGCCACGGCCCGTACCCTGGCCAGATGGCGCGGCTTGCCGACCTGATGTAACAGCGTTTGCCACAGCCAGTTGGCCGGGCTGCGGCTGAGGATCAGCATCGGCAGCGGAACGGCGCTGTGTTTCAGCAGCAGCCCCGCCTGTCGCAGAGTGAGCAGCAGCCAGAACGGATCGTCGGGTAAAAAAACCACGATACGCCTGACGGTCACAATATCGGGGATTAACAGCGCCTCGTGAAGCTGAGGGAACAGGCGCCTGGGCCGCAGCAGACCGCCGTCGTCCATCATGGAAGAGAGCCCCTCGGCGGCGATCGCACAGGGCGAAAGAATATAGTCCACCGGCGGGGAGGCCTGCGTCGCGCAGCCATTACTGGTAGACAAACGTCACCCCAATAATGGACTGCACATTACCTGCCGTCACCTGACCCGTGGTTCGCGCATAGGTGGCGGTTAGCCCCAGATTGACCGGCGAAGTACCGACCGTACCCAGCGACACCGTGCTGTTGGCGGGCACGATGCTGCCGTTACGCGTCATCTGTACGCCAATCCCCTGCGCCGCCGATGTCGAAGCGGTATTGCTGAAGATCGAATTGGCGGTATCGGCGGTGGTGCCGGAAAGGTAGTAGCCAAGATTCTGGTTTTGCGCGCAGTGCACCGTCACCGGAACGGCCATAGAGCCAGGGTAATCCGGAAGCGTTACCGTAACATCGCGAGCGGAGACATCGCAGCCGCCGGTCGGCACCACGACATCATTGTTGGCGTAAATGTTCCAGACAAACTGATAGGAGTCGCTGTTATAGTTGTTGGTCTGGTGAAGAATGAGCACCGCGATCAGGGAACCGGAGGTGATCGCCACCCCGCCAGCGGTGCTGACCGGCGTCAGATAGAGCACGGTAGGCCACGGTTTATCGGTGGTTGAATCATAGATGACCCGCGCGGTTTCCGTGGTGGTGGGGAAGGGGTAGGAGGTACCGTTGTACTTTACGGTGCCGGAAAAGCTCGACAGCACCCCGCCATAGGCGGAGCCTCGTTGCAGGGTCACGTAGTCGGTAATGGTTTGCGGATAGTCGTTATGGCAGAAAATTTGCGTGGAGAGATCGACCACCAGGTTCTGCCCGACGTTCACCGCCGGCGTCAGGTTGACGTAGACGTTCGCGCTGCCGCCGCCGATGGGGATCGTCGCCCCGGTCGCGGTTTTGCAGGCAAAGGACCAGGCATTAACCGACCAGCCCAACAGCAGCAGCGTGGTCAACAGGGTAATCATTTTTTTCATCAACTTACTCTCCTGATTCAGGCGTAGGTGTAGGTGACGCTAATCACCGCCTGAATGGTTCCCTGGGTGGCGCCGCCGTTGACCGTCAAGGCTCTGACCTGCAGCGGGAAGCGGGCGGACTGCGTTGAGTCATCGACCTGGACTGATTTAGTGGCGCCGTTGTTCAACGTCGTTCCGCCATCATCCTGCAGCTCCAGCTGGATATTGCCGGCGGTGCCCTGGTTTTTGTAATACCCGGTGGCGTCTGCGGTGCCGCTAAAGCTGGCGGTGACGCGCGAGGTGCCGACGGGGCAATTGCTCAGATCGAGCGACACCCCGTGCCAGGCCGAAGCGGCGCCTGCCGAGACCAGGCTGAAGGTATACAGGTCGCCGAGATCGACGGTGGCATTCGTGGTCGAGACCGTGCAGGGTTTGGCGACCACTTTGCCGTTAACGGTGATCGTGATATCGGCCGCCTGCAGAGGAGAGCAGGCCAGTATCAGCGCGCTCGCCAGAAGCCATTCTCGGGGAATCCATTTCATCTCAACCTCCGGTTACTGAAATTCCAGCGTGAATGTCGCTGTCGCGTTGACGTGCCCGGCGGTAACCGGCACCTGGGTGGCCATCAACCGCGCATAAAAGTTCAGGGTATTGGTCTGCCCGGGCGTCAGCGTCGTCCAGGCGATTGCCGTTGAGGGGGCGTTCAGCGGCAGCATCGTCTGCTGACCATTGAGAATCTGCACCCCCATGCCCGCCGCGGCCGACGCGCCGCTGTCCAGCTTCAGCAAGCTGGTGTTGTCGTTATCCGCCACGCCGGTGAAGCCCACTTTGACCGCAGTCACCGAGCTGCCGCAGGGCGACAGCACGATGCGAAACGGCACCACCGGCGTTGTCGCGCCGATGGTGTTGAACTGCTTAGCGGCGTTATCCATCAGGTCGACGGTAAAGTCTTTCGACTCGCCCGCCACCGCGCAGGCGTTATCCCGGACATATCCGCTGATGGTAATGGTACTGTCGGCCGCGAAAGCGTTGGCGATGGTCAGCGACAGCACGGCCCCCAGCAGATACAGCGATTTGGTCATCATTATTTCTTCCTTAGCGACAGACGGCGGACAGCTGGCTCAGCGCCTGCTGCTGGCTCTCTTGCGGCAGCTGATACTCGGCCACGCAGCTGGCATCGGGGCCTTCACCCCATGTCACCTGCACTTTGCCGGCCAGCGGCATACCGCTCAGATAGACCTGCCCGTTATCGGCCACGATACTGCCGCTCTGGTTATTGGCTGAGGTCACCATGGCGCCAAACGGGACCGGCTTGCCATGACGGGTTAGCGTCATCAGCAGCTTCATGCCGACGTGCGCTTTGAAATCTGCGCGCACGATGGCGCCGTGCGTGGGCACCACGCTGACCACCGCATCATCCAGGTCGACGTTGTCCGCCAGCGTGTTGGTGTCCAGCGCCACGCGGTTCTCACGATATTCGGTGGCGTACGGCAACACCGCATAGCCGCGCCAGTCGGTACGTACCCCGGTCTGGTTTTCCACTTTCACGTTGTCGGCGCCCGGGGCTTTAATCAGCACCACCGTATCGTTCAACGGCTGGCTCAAGGTGACGCCGTTGCCATGAGCCAGCACGCCGCCGCTCACGCCGTAGTACAGCTGTTTCAGGCCATCGCTGCGGCTGTAGCCGACGTTGGCGTTACCGTAGCCGCCGCGATAGTTCAGCGCCGCGTATCCGGTGCCGCCGCTCCCACCGTTGCCGCCGCCGGCATAACCGGTCTGCACGCTGTAGCTCAGGTTATTGTCCTCCAGCAGCGTGCCGTACAGCCCGGCCAGGTTGGTCATCCGGCCATCGAGATCGTGCGACATGCTGTAGCTGGCGCTGGCGTGGCGCCAGACTGATTTGCTGTCTGAGCGCAGCCAGTGGCTGAACGGAATGTTGACGTTGACCGCCAGCATCTGGTCGCGCCCCTGCTGCCAGGCGTTTTTGGTCAGGCTGTAGCTCAGCGTCCAGTTGATATCGTCCACCGCGGCGTTCAGCCCGGCCTGCAGCTGCTGGTCCGCTTTGCCGGTTGACCAGTAGGTCTGATGGCTGCCGCTCAGGTAGAGCGTGGCGGTGCGTCCCAGCTGCTGGGTGACGCTGACCTGCACCTTGCCGCGTTTGCTGTAGGCGAGGTTGTAGTAGTCGGTAAATTTGGGCTTCACCTGGATAACGCCGTCCTGGGTCTCGACGTCGTAGCCGCTCATCCGGCTATAGGTGGTATCGGCAAAGCTGTAATAGCCCCGCGTGGAGTAGCGGTAGCCGACCAGCTGAATATTGGTGCCGACTTCGTTAAGCGATTTGTTATAGAGAAAACGCAGCGACTGCCCCTGATGCTTGCTGTCGTCAGGTAGCGTGGCGTTTGCCTGGGTCACATCCAGCGATACGGCGCCGAACTCGCCCATGTTTTTGCCGACGCCGAGGTTAAAGGCACGGTAGCGGTCGGCAAGCTGGGAGCCGCCGTACAGCGTCCAGCCCGCCGCCAGGCCGTGCAGCAGCGTCCCCTGGAAGAATTTCGGCTTCTCCTGCTGGTCGTTGCCGCTGCGATATTCCCCCGCCGTCAGGGCGAAGCGCGAATGGCCCTCACGCTGCAGCACCGGCACCGTTGACCACGGCACGGTAAAGACCTGGCGGGTGCCGTCGGTCTCTTTGATGGTGACCTGCAGATCGCCGCCGTTACCGGCGGCATAGAGATCGTCGATCGTAAACGGTCCCGGCGGCACCGTACTTTGATAGATCTCATAGCCGTTTTGCTTGATCGAGACCTGCGCCGTGCCACGGGCAATTCCGTGGATCACCGGAGCAAACCCCTTCTGACTATCCGGCAGCATATTGTCGTCAGAGGCCAGCTGGGCGCCGCGGAAGTTGATGCCATCGAACACGTCGCCGTTGGTATAGCTGTCGCCGAGCGTCAGGCGCGAGCGTAGGGGGACAATATCCCTCTCCAGCCAGCTGTTGACGTGCTGCCACTTATTCTCGTTGCTCGATGAACTGCCGCCGCTGCTGTAGCTCCAGGTGGTGTTATCGCGCAGGCGCCAGGCGCCGAGGTTGAGGCCGCTTTGCAGATTCAAATAGGCATAGTTGCTGCTGCCGCCGATATCGTTATGGACATTGTTGCCGGTAAAGTTGTAGTTCAGCAGCCCGGCGGTGATGCCGTCATCCCACAGTTCGGGCGGGATATATCCGCGCGCACGATTGCCCATAAAAGCCTGCGGCACGGTGAGGTACAGGCGCTGTTGGCCGACGTCGAAACGGCTGGTCGACTCTTTGATCATCTCCGCCATCGGCACGCAGGCATCGGCCGCGAGGGCATTCATACCGGCCACGGCGGCGGTATTGACGCCCATGCTGGCCAACTGGCCGCGGGTCAGGCAGGGGGCCAGACCGTGGTGGTTCTCTCCGCTCTTAAAGGTGACATCGCGGGTGGTCATAAAGCCGTTATTCAGGTAGATATCGACGCGATAGGTGCCCGGCGGCACCTCTTGACCCTTTTCGAAACTCGACAGATCCGCCACTGCGGCAGGATCATCGGCGAGGAAACGCGGGTTAAAGTAAAGTTCCGCCTGCGCGGAAAAGGCCTGCATAGCAAGCAAAAGGGCCAAAGGGAACCGGGCAAATACGCGAGCCGATCCCGACGCGCGGCGCCGCGCATGCCGGGCACCCAGGCGGTCCGATCCATATTTCAGATGTGACATAGTCCCTCCGGTCCGAAGTCGCCCGGCTGTCAGTTCTTTTTATATTTCAGGGGATAACGCTATTTCCCCGTGGTTATTGCAGTACGCCCTTCATCCGTGGGGTCAGTGCGCCGTAGTCGTTAATCGTCCGGTAGGTGATGTCGCGTCCGGCGTCGGACGGGATTTTGACCGAGGCTTCCCCCATCGGTGGGACCAGCGCATTTTCCAGCACCCGGGTGCCGGCATTGAGTTCGGTCACCGTCAGGTAGTAGGGCGTGGGATTGATCAGCGTCAGCGTGTTGGCACTACGGCGAAACGTCAGCTTCTCCGCCGCCTGATCCGGCGACAGCGCGAGTTTCCCCGGGCGGTAGTAGAGCTTGATGCGGCTGATAATCGCCAGCTGCAGCGTGTTATCGCTAAGCTTTGATTTATCCATCGAGGGGATGGCCTTCACGTTCATCCAGAACAAACTTTCTCGATCCTGCGGCAGCTTGTCGTTGGTCGCATCGATTATGCGCAGCGTATTCTCTTTTTTGCCCTGCATGGCGAACAGCGGTGGGGTTATCACAAAGCGCCCGTCTTTTTGACCGTCGGCGTTTTCGACCCACGACTGAATCAGATAGGTGCTGTTGTCGTCATTGTTGGTCACCGCCAGCTGAACCTGTTTTTGTCCGGCGGGATAAATAACTCGGGTGGCTCCCAGCGCCACGCCCGCTTCGGCACGCGCAGCGAAACCGGCGGTCGCTATCATCAATAAGCCCGCCAGTAAGCAGCGTGTCATCCCCAGTGTTTTTCTCACGTTTTCCCCTTTTATACTCACCGTTATGTCCTGCATCCGGTATGCCTGCTGGTTAATTACTGATAGGTCAGAGAGAACCAGGCCTGAGCATTTGCGGCTCCGCCGGTAACCTGATGTCCGGTCGCCCGATATTTAGCGACAAAATGGAGCGTGGTGGGGCCGGTATACAGTCGTGACCAGGCGCCCGCTGGGCTGTTGAGCGGAATCAGGCGATCTTCTTTGTCGAACAGCGCGACGCCGATACCGGTTGCGATGCCGGGGCCTTCGCCAACCGAGAGCACGTCCGGATTTTTGCCATCGGCGACGCCATGAAAGGCGACACCAACCCGTTGACTGACGGCGGTGCTGCAATCCTGGAGATGAATATCGAAAGGAACAGGGTCAGTATCTTCCCCTGGCGAATGAAACCGATTGCTGCTGATCTGTCCCATGTTGACCGTCAACTGCTGGTCTCCTGCTTCAACGCGGCAGGATTCGGCAATAATGACGCCCTGAAAGCGCATATTTCCGCCGGGTAACGTCACATTCCAGTGGTTTCCGGCCAGCGCGAGCGGCGACAGTAAAAAAAACAGCAGGCCAGATTTCATTCCTTGCATCGTTATCACCCCAGTCCTGTTGTGGATAACGGGCCATCCTGGCCCGAGCTGCGTCCTTGCGTGATGAGTGAATTATTCGTATTGCACTTTGAAGGTCGCGTCGGCGTTAGCGGTACCTGCTGTTGCCGCGCCAGTCGCGTAGTAGCGAGCCTGGAAAGGAATGATGTTGGTGCCGTCGTTCAGCGTGGTTGCTGCACCGAAGGTTGCACCATCCAGCGCCAGCGGAGTCCCGGTGCTGTCGAGGATCTGTACGCCGACGTTCGTCGCGCCACCGGCCGCAGAGTTCTGCAGTGCCAGAACGGTGGTGTTGGTGCTGTCTACGGCAGTACCGGAGAAGGCAACGGAAGCTTTGGTTGCGACGGTAGTATCGCAATCATCCAGCTGGATGTTAAAACCGACCGCAGAGCTGGTGCTGCCTGCAGTAGCGAGTTTGGCTGAACGAACCTGGCCCAGTTGAACGGTCTGATCGATAGAGCCAGCATCAACGGCACAGGCCGCGTTGACCACTTCCCCTTTAAAATGCACTGTGCCGCCATTAACCGTGGTGGTGTCAGCCAGGGCCGCCGCGGAACTCAGAGACAGGGCTGACAGAACAACGATAGCCAGTGTTTTGATTTTCATGCTGTTTTCCTTTAAACAATGTCGATATTACGAACCGAAATTGGCAGTCGTCGTGCCTTCCAGGCATTCCATATATCAGCCGAATGGTTCGACTGCCGGCTCTGCGCAGTTTTCGCCCAACTGATGAGTCAATTGGGGCCATTTTGACTCATTGAGATAAATGACTGATTTTTTGGTTTTTTGAGATTTTTATTGGTGTATTGGTCTGTTTTATTGGTTTTTGTTGGGGTTATTGTCTGGTTTTTTGTTTTTAAGAAGGGCGGTCATCGGGCGAGGTCAGGGCGGATGAGATGACGGGTAAGCGGAAAGGATGAAGAGATAAGTAAAGTTTCTTAATGGTAAAATGTGATAATAATCAATTAGATGAATTTAATTTGTGAGAATATATGTACTTGCCGGTTGCAAAAGTTTGCAAAACATTTTTATGATATAAACAGTTTGGCCCCAATTGACTTGTTCATTTTTAAATTTATCCTTATTTATCAAATGAATATGTCATTTCTTTGTGCCGTGAGAATTTTCTTCAAGCAGGTTATTTCTTTCCCACAATCCTGCGAAACGCGCGGCATTGCTGGCGGTATAACGCACTGTATGCCGAATATTGCGATGACCCAGATAATCCTGAATTAAACGTGTATCTGTGCCTCTTTCCGCAAGTTCATAGCCGCAGGCATGGCGCAGCATATGCGGGTGAGTATGGGTGGCGGTTCCGGCCTCTTCGCCGGCGCTACGAATAATCCGATAGGCCTGCTGGCGGGAAAGCTGAGTGCCCCGGAGGGAAATAAAAATCGCATTGGTTTTTTGTGCCGCCTTCCAGCCGGCGCGAACCTGGGTCCAGCGCGCAATGGCTTCCAGCTCGTCGAATCGCAGCGGGTGGATGGTCGAAAATCCATTCTTCAACCGACGGACGTTGATGCGACCCTCATTGAGGTCAAGATCGCGATAGTGCAGATCGAGCAGTTCGCTGATGCGCATCCCGTGGCGAAAGGCCAGCAGGATAAGACAATAATCCCGCTCTCCGGTTGGACCCTGCCGTGCCGCCTGCATCATTGCCTGAACTTCTTTGGCGGTAAGAAAACGACGTCGATTCACAATACAATGCTCCTGAAATTAATTTGCACAAAGACAGCGCCCTGAAGCAATTATCAGGACGGTTAAAAAATAATCCGCAGTGTTAAAGGCGTATTATATGAAGGCACAGATACAGTTCATTCTTCACGTTGCCATGATGTTGGCGCTGCAAAAATAGATGGTCACATTACATTTACACATAGTTAAAATATAGCTACACGACAATTCTTATTTTTATAGATTTTATGGCATATCACAATAGCGGCATCAAGGCTTCTCGCCAGGTACATCAAATCACAGGGAAAAAAGTTAATGAAGAGATGGCTTTGGACGGAAAATATAATGCTGAATGGTTTAACCAAACAATAAATAACGAATTGAAATCCTGAATATTTACAAGGATATCAGCAGGAAACGTATTATGAATGAAGTAAGAACTTGTGGGAACAATAATCGTAACTAACGCATGGTTAATATTTATTAATGTGTTCAGCGACAGCTGGTCATTTTCACGCCATCGCGAGTATCAGGCGTCAACTCCTTTTGACGCCCGGACCGTCATTGCAAAATGCTGTGACGCTGCTTCTCTTTTGCATTGTCCCAGATGCCGTAAAAACGCCCGGCATTGCTCGCGGTATACCAGACGGTATGGCGGATATTTCGGTGGCCAAGGTAGTCCTGAATAAGGCGGGTATCGATACCCATATTCGCCAGCGCAAATCCGCATGAATGGCGAAGCATATGGGGATGAATTTCAATCGTTAATCCGGCGGTGTCTCCGGAGGAGGATATAATCTGGTAAAACTGTTGGCGGGAAAGAGGATTACCTTTGCGCGATAAAAACAGCCATTCACTGTCGGCATGCGGATAGGCTTTTCGAATATCCAGCCAGTTTTTCAATGCCTGTATTTCTTTATTGAGTAAAGGATGGGTAGTGGAAAAACCTTTTTTAAGACGATGGATGTAAATACACTTAGAACGTAAATCAATATCAGAGATTTGCAGGCGACAAATTTCACTGGCGCGAAATCCATGAATAAAACAGAGTAAGGTCAGGCAATAGTTTCGGGCAGCATGTGCCCCGGTGTTCGCTGCTTTAAGAAGCGACTCAATCTCATTCTGAGTAAGGAAGTTCCTTTTTTTGATATCGGCATTATTCTTCATTATATTCCCTTTTAATTGCAGGCGTGCATTACGAACTATTCGTTGTCGTCAGGCCAGTATTGTTGTCCGATTGAACATCTTTTCGCTTATATTTCGCCATCGCGCCAGGTGCTTTTAAAACGTGTAACGTACTCCAGCTTGTATCAAGCTGAACCGGGTCATCAGAAGGCAGGTATTTAGTTGAATCATGAAGTATCTCCATGCTCTGGAACCAATGACTTCATGTAATGCAATGAATTAAATCTATTTTTGTTAAACAATGACGCTGTTCCTGGGGGGGAGCATGTCCCGATCATCCTTCATTCCTCCTGGTTGCGCACGCCGGGGATACAGGGGCGCAGGGCATCGCTCTGGCGCTAGCCCAACGGATATCGACATCCTGATACATGCCGCGCTGCCATGAGCTATCACGATTGGCGGATCTCTCAGCAGCCGGGAATGGATAAATCATCTCCGGGTTCTCCCTTGTCGCTTCAGCGCAGGTTGAATGATTTTTGTGTCTGGTCTGGTAATAATTAAATGCCCGTTAACCGCTGCCATTCCTCACAAAAGTGAATTCGGCTCTGGCCTGGTGAATATTCCGCGAAGCACTTCGCAGAACGCGAAGAACGATATACTCGCCTGGGTAGCATTCACCGCATCACTACAACAGCGATTAAACCATACTGCAAAATTATGTTTGAGAATAGTAATAATAAGCCCGGAGACACCAGCGTCCCCTCACCACGGGGCTTAATTTCGGCACAGGGCCGGAGGGCGATTTCGTAAGCGTAGCGCGCTGAAAATGGCGGAGGTCAGGGGTTTACTGGAGTTATTTAACGCCTTTTGCTTGGGGATTTTGGCTATCTTGTTGTTTGTTAAGCCGGTGTTTTGGGGGGTTATGAGGATTACTGGAGTTATCTGGAGTCTTTCCCCGGTATCTGAGGGAAACGATGTTTTCCACGGCGAATAGATTCAAATCCTTGCCGCGAAATATTCAGACAGAGCGATGGCCCCCTGTCGAGAGGGCACAAATAACTTAAACCGGCGTGAATCTATTTTGTTCATCCGGCGTCGGCGGCGTTATTTCAGCTGGCTGCAGAATAGCAGGATGGCTATCGCCACCATCATCGCTCCGGAGGTCATGCTGACTCTTCTTGCCACCTCTGGCCGGTGGGTTAATAGCCTTTTTGACCCGTAGCCAACCAGGAAATAGATCAGTGTACAGGTCAACAGGTGAATGCTCCCCAGGGCCGACATTTGCAGCGCGACCGGCCAGCGGCCTGCAGGATCGGTAAATTGTGGCAACAGGGCGAGGAATAAGAGAAAGACTTTTGGATTCAGCCCGCTAATACATAACCCTTTTAGCGCCCAACGGTTCCAGCTTCCGGCCTGCTGTGTTGCGGCGCCAGGCGTGGCGGGGTGACGCAAAATCGCGATCCCCAGCCACAGCAGATAGGCTGCGCCCAGCAGAGTGATCAGCGACAGCACCAGCGGGTGGCCGGTGACGGCTACGCCGATCCCGGCGATCACGATAATGGCCGCCAGCAGATGCCCGGACATCAGTCCGATCACCGCAGGAAGCACCCGTTGTCCGTGGATGCCGGCGCTAATGGTATAGGCCCAGTCGGCACCGGGGGTGATGATCAGCAGGAAGGAGACAACCCAGAACCCGGCGATAAAACTCATCTCCATGACCGGCTCTCTCCACCGTGTTTCAAGGTATTGCGCATAACGATCTCCCGTCCGTATCCGTGTGCTGTAGAGGAAAAGAATATCGGGATTTCCGGGAAATAAGTTTTCAATGTTATGCTTAAAACCTCCTGTTTAAGAGAAAATCTTCCAAATGGATAGCATAGATCGAAAAATTATTGCTGAGCTGCAATCCGATGGTCGTCTGTCGATTACCGAGCTGGCTGAACGGGTCAATTTGAGCCTCTCTCCCTGTCATCGACGGCTGCGGGCGTTAGAGCAGGATGGGGTTATTACCGGCTATCGGGCCAACCTCGATCCCCTGAAAATGGGCTTTAATTTCCTGGCCATCGTGTTTGCGACCTTAAAAGAGGGTGATAAAAAAGCGGTGAGCGCGTTTGAAGAGGCGGTTGAAGAGATCCCCCAGATCGTGCTGGCTCAGCGGCTGTTTGGCGATCCGGACTATCTGATGCACGTGGTCACCCGGGATCTCCCGGCGTTTCAAAAACTCTATGATGACAAGCTCTCGGCGATGCCCGGCGTGCAGCATTTGCGATCGACGCTGGTGATGAAAACCGTGGTCCAGGATCGCCCCTTTCCCCTGGAAAGCTTAAACCTGACGCGTTGATCCGCCCGCAGGCAGGCCGGCATTGCTGATAAGGGGGGGGGCGTTGCGCTGAATCTCAAGGGCAGGGGAAGGCGGGCGCGGTAACCACGCCTGCCCGTTCGCGCTTAACTTACCATTTTTCGTCGCGCGCATCCTGGCGGCCATCGCGGCGGTTATCGCGTTTATCCTGGCGGCAGCTGGCGTTGCTTTGATTGTTATCTCTGACGCACTGCTGTTTGGCATCGCGTCCGCCCTGGCGTGAATCCTGGCGGATGTCGCGTGAGTCCTGACGGTTATCACTGCGGTAAGTCGCCTGAGCCGAGAGGGTCGGCAGCAACAGCGCTGCGGTAACCAGAGTGAGAATGAGTTTTTTCATAAATATTGCCTTTCTGATAAACCAAACATACTGATATATGAATAATAATTAGGCGTTATTGTGGCGTGGATATATTTTTTATCTCTCGGCAATAAGTGCCTGTTTATCCATTGTTTTGTTTAAAATTAAATTTATCAGAGCGGCGGCAGGCGTTAGCCTCAGCCGGCGGTTCGAGTTGCCGGATCAGCGCGCATCCCTGCGGACCGATCCGCGGATGTTTACAGCGCTGGCTGCTGTTGGCGCGGCGTCGCGGGCTGACGAATACTGAACAGCGCCACCAGGGCCAGCAATGCAAAGGCCAGCAGCATCAGCGCCACGGGGACGTAGCTGTCCCATTTCATTAAAAATGCGACCGCCAGCATCGGGCTTATCCCGCCGGAGATAACGGCGCCAATCTCGTGGCCCAGCGCCAGACCGGTATAACGGACTTCTACCGGAAACAGTTCCACCATCATGCACGGCTGGGCGGCGATCATCGCCCCGTGACATATCGGTAGCGCCAGCAGCATCGCCAGCAAAATCGCCGGGAAGCTATGCATGTGTAGCAGCCAGAAGAACGGGAAGGCGACCAGCGCCATGCCCGTCACGCCAATATAGTAGAGCGTTTTCCTGCCGATACGGTCCGACAGCCAGCCCCAGCCGAGAATCGTGGCGATCTCCACCGTCATGGCAATGGTCACGGCGGCGATCACCTGGCTGGTCTCAATGCCGATATGTTTGCAATAGACCACGGAAAAGGTGAAAAAGATGTAGACCGCGCCGTTTTCCGCCAGCCGCAGACCAATGGCCTGCAAGATCGCTTTCGGGTGATGTTTAAAGGCGCTGAGCACCGGCAGCTGTATCTCCGTGGACTCATTTTTTCGGGCGACAAACTCGGCATTTTCCTCAATGTTGCGCCGGATATAGACGCCGACCAGAAAGATAAACAGGCTCAGCAGGAAAGGGATGCGCCACGCCCAGGCCAGCACATCGTCCTGCGGCAGCAGCTGCACCAGATAAAAAGCCAGCGAAGAGAGTACAAATCCGCCGGACACCCCCACCTGGCTCCAGGCGGTGTAGTAGCCTTTTTGCTGCGCCGGGGCATTCTCACTCAGCATCAGGACGCCGCCGCCCCATTCGCCGCCGGAGGCGACGCCCTGGATAAAACGCAAGGTAATCAGGGCGATCGGCGCCAGAATACCGATGTGTTCATAGGTTGGCAGCAGACCAATCAGAAAGGTACTGGCGCCCATTAACGTCAGGGTGATGATCAGGGTCATTTTACGGCTGTATTTATCCCCGAGATGACCAAAGGCGATGCCGCCCAGCGGCCTGGCGATAAAGCCGATGGCAAAACCGGAAAAGGCCAGAAAGGCCCCGAGCAGCGGATCATCGGTTGCCGGAAAGAACAGGGGACCGAAGACCAGCGCCGCCGCCGTGCCGTAAAGGAAAAAGTCATACCATTCCAGGGAGTTACCCAGAAAAGAGCCGATAATCAATTTGCGCATTGATTGGGGAGTGCTCACCGGCGTATCGCTTGCAGTTCCAGACATCACATCTACTCCAGTACAGGTGAAAAGAGGGCGCCGACGAGCTGGCGCCATGATGCAACCCGAAGCTTATGGGGCGGCATTATGCGATAGGGTATTTTTCGTTAGGGTGAACCTTAGCGGTACGGCTGCGCGCTAAGGGTATGGAACTGGCGATTGAACCACACCAGCCCGTCGCCGGCCTGGTGATGACGAATCTGTCTGACCTCGCAATAAAACACGCTGTGACTGCCCACTTCATGGCTGGTGGATAGGGTGCAGTCGACGCTGGCGACGGCAGTAGCCAGCACCGGCGAACCGGTTTCCAGCGTCAGCCACTGCTCGTGTAAAAAACGCTCTTCCGAACGTAGCTGGCTATTGGCGAAGATAGCCGACAGGTTTTGATGCTGACCAGAGAGCACGTTGACGCACAGCACGCCGTTCTCTTTAAATTTGGCATGGGCGAAAGAAGAACGGTTCATACAGACCAGTAGCGTGGGGGGGGAATCGGTGACGCTGCATACGGCGGAGGCGGTAAAGCCAAAGCGGCCTGCCGGGCCATCGGTGGTGATAATGGTGATGGCGCTGCCCAGCTGTGCCATGGCGTTACGGAAATCAGATGTCAGGTTCATAGCGGTATCCGTTATTTCAGTTTGACGTATTCGAAGCTTTCGATAACCAGCCGGGGCGTTTTGGCCCGCGAACAGCACAGCAGAATCTGGTCGTTATCTTCGCGTTCTTCATCGGTTAAATACTCGTCGCGGTGATCCGGCACGCCGCTGCACACATTGGCGAGACAGGTTCCGCAGACCCCCTGTTCGCAGGAGACTTTGACCTTGATCCCCGCTTTCTGCAGCGCGGCGACAATGGTTTCGTCCTCCCCGACGGTAACGGTGACGCCCAGCCCGGGGACATCGACGGTAAAGCTGGCGCCGCCGGTTTCCACTTCCCGGTTAAAAAACTCCTGATGCAGTCGTTCGGGCGGATAACCGCAGCCGCGCGCCGCATCGGCGATCCCGTCCATAAACCCTTCCGGGCCGCAGACGTAAACGTGAGCGGCGGCGTGGTGCGGGGCCAGCACCTCGTGAGGACGGATTTTTTGCCCTTCCTCGCTGATGTGCAGATGGACGCGGTCGCTAAAAGGGCAATCCGCCAGCTCGTGCAAAAAGGCCATCCCGTCGCGGCGCCGCCCGCAATAATGGATAGCGAAAGATTTTCCGGCGCGGAACAGCGTATCCGCCATCGCCAGCATCGGCGTAATCCCGATCCCGCCGCCAATCAGCAGGCTGTGGCTGGCATCCATCTCAAGCGCAAACAGATTGCGCGGCGGGCCGATGGTCACCGTGGCGCCGACCTGGAGCCGATGCGCCGCCAACGATCCTCCGCGCGATGTCCGATCCTTGAGAATGCCCAGGCGATACTGCTGCGGGTGATGAGGGCTGCCGCACAGTGAATACTGGCGGACGATCTCCTCCCCGAGATAGAGATCGATATGCGCCCCGGCGCTAAATGGCGGCAGGGGGGCGCCGTCCAGCGAGGTCAGGGTCAGGACCACCACATCGGTGCCCTGGATTTCGCGTTCTGCGACGCGTACGGTCAGTGTTTCAGCCATCTTTCTTCTCCACCCTGACAGGGCTTAACGCATATAGATGCCGCCGTTGATATCCCAGGTCGCCCCGGTGATAAAGGTGGCGGACGGATCGGCCAGGAGTTCTATCGCGCGGGCGACCAGCAGCGGATCGCCCAGGCGTTTCATCGGGATCATTTCCAGCAGCGCCGGCATTTTTTCTTCCGGCACCGCCGCATGAACGGACGGTAAATCGAGCGGGCCGGGGGCAATGGCGTTGACGCTGACCCCGGCGGCGCTCAGCGCGCGGGCAAACACTTTCGTCAGCGTCAGGATGCCGCCTTTCGAGGCCGCATAATGGGCGCCGGAGGCGGTGCCACCGTTTTGTCCCGCCAGCGAGGCGAGATTGATAATGTTGCCCTGTCGGCGTTGACTAAAATAACGGCCGACAATCTGACAGCCGAGAAAGGTGCCCCGCAGATTGGTGCTGGTGACGCGATCGAACTCCTCAACGGAGATCTCCATGATCGGCGTGGTCAGCGTGAGCGCCGCGTTGTTAACCAGCACATCCAGCCCGCCAAATCGTTCGTCGATCCGCGCCAGCGCAGCGTGAAAGTGTTCGGGTTCGCGGATATCCAGCGCCAGGGGCAGCAGGCGCTGCCCCTCGGCATCGATCTGCCGGGCGCCCTCGCCCGCGGCGTCGATGGCGATATCCGCCATCGCCACCTGATAACCCAGCTGCCACAGATGGCGGCTAATCGTCAGCCCGAGGCCGCTGCCGGCGCCGGTTATGAGTACGGTTCTTGTCATTGCAGCCTCACAGGATGTAGCCAATGCTATGCAGATAATCGTCGCCGTTAATCAGCCGGATGACCTTCTGCGCGATAAGAAAGCGCTCGCCCTGCGGCACCAGGGTGTAGCTCAGGTCGGCGACGTAATGGTGTTCTTTGCCTTTGCGGTACTCATACAGAAACTGGGCGCAGCGGATCTCGACACGCTGGTCGCTGGCCTCGATCAGGCGGTGGCGGCCGGTCATGCGGATGGTACGTGCGCGGGGCGTCGTCGAGATCGACTCGCCGCTGTACAGACGATGGACGCGCTTCTCGCGCATGGCCTGGTTGTCATAGGCGTAATTCAGCGCGTTGGCGAAATCGGTCGTCTGCCGATCGACAGGAATGATGTACATTCCCTGCGGCTGCCACAGCGCCAGCCACTCGCGGAATTCGCCCTGGTCGAGCAGGTCCGCCTCCTGATTAATAAAGTGAATGGCGGCGGTTAAGGTCCGTTGTGCGCTCATTTTTGCCCCCGGTTTTCTGCGGTCATGTACTTTTTCCACTGCTGATAGGCGGCACGCATGCCGGTTTCGGCGCTGACGTCGCTGCGCAGCCCATCGGCGGTGCGCGTCTCTCCCGGCAGGCCGCGATTGAGCATGATCCACAGATCGTTGCCCGCGCCGCCGCCGCGCTGGACGCGCTCCCAGGCTTCAGAATCATCCGGCGTGCCAAAGCCCATTGGCCCCTGGAAGTGTTCATGCATCCGCAGTCGCGCCTGGTTGGCAATCGCCGGGCCATCTTTCATCGTCAGCACCACGTGGTGGATTTCGGTCTCTTGCACCGAGACGGGTTGCAGCACGCGAAAGAACGCCATCGAGCAGGCAACGTTGGGGAACAGGTTCAGGTTGAAGCCGCTGCCGCCCACTGCGCGGACGATGCGACGTACCTGCTGCTCTTCGTGGCCCTCTTCGCGCAGCGCCTGAGCCAGTTCAAGGAAGCGATCCGGCACCGGCGCATCGAGATTCTCTTCAAGGTCAATCAGTTCCGGGATCATCACCATTACGCTGTGGCCGTTCCCGAGGTCTTCGACAAAACCTTTGCCGTCAACGAAGTTGAGCATCTCTTCCGTCTGCTTATCGACGGAGCTCAGGAAGGACTTATGTACGACGGGAAAGTGATAGCCATCGGTGGTATTTTCCAGCTGAATCTTCCAGTTGCCGGGGAAGCGGAAGCGGTGGGCGGTGGTGGCCTGCAGCGGGTAGCCGGCCCCTTGTTTCATAAACAGATCCATCCACTTCATGGCCGGTCCGAGGAAATCGGTCAGCGGTTCCATCTGTCGGTTGAAGGTGGCGAAAATCATCCCCGCGTAGCTTTCGCTGCGTAGGCGCACCATGCCGAGCTGCTCTTTCTCCAGGGTATCGCCGTAGCTTTCCGGATGCGGTACGCCGCGCAGGGCGCCGTCGAGACCGTAACCCCAGCCGTGATACGGGCAGACAAAGCTGTTGGTTTTGCCGCTGCGGTGTTCGCAGACGGTGGCGGCGCGGTGGCGACAGCGGTTCAGCAGGACGTTGATATTGCCTTTGCGATCGCGTACCACGATGACCGGCTGCGTTCCGACCATGGAGGACTTAAAGCTGCCCGCGTCGGGGACTTCACTTTCGTGCCCGACCCAGACCCAGGTCTGGTTAAAAATCTTCTCAATCTCCAGGGCGAAAATGTCGCCGGAGGTGTATAGCGAGGTATGAACCCGGTCGGACTGAACCAGGGCGCCTAGCGTGGCGGCGTCGTAGCCGCTCTCAATATTTTTTACCGGAATACATTCAGACATTGCTTAATCTCCTGAGTCTCGGTGATGCTTCAGTGGGCAGATGTATCGGCTGCGCGCTGAATCATTCCGGGGACCGCGTAGCGTCGGGTACGGGTAAATCCACCGGCGAGTGCCAGTAATCCACCGGGCGACTCAATAAGTTACGGGTGGTGAAATGGTCTATGAGCCAGCGTTCGCCTGCTTTTTTAAAGCGAATCACCAACTCTGCGCTGTTGAGATGCGACCCTCCGGCGCGAAAGGTGGAAACCTGCAACATTTTCCAGCGCCCAATGGCCTCATTCTCCGCACCAATATCAATATGTTCGGACGTTAAATAATGAACGTTGATGGCAAAGTGTGCGGGCTCGCTAATATAACGGGCCATCATTTGGGCAATGTTTTTTCGCCCGGAATAACGCCCCAGTTTGTTTTGGTATAAACTGCCGAGGCCTTCCCAGATAGCATCTTCACAAAATAAGTCCGCAATTTCCTGAGCGATATCCGGATAAGATAAATCGTCACATAAATGCATATATTGACTCATCAGGTTGCGAATCTGATTGGCCGCTTCGAGTTTATCCAGACGCTGCAGACACTTTTCCAGATTCATGAGTTACGCCTGAATAATTAATTCGCGCCCGGTTCGGGCTTCAACTTTGCAATATTTCCACAACCGGTCTGGCCCCGGGCCGACCTGAATGCTGCGGAACAGATTGCAGGCGGCGGTGACGGCGTCAAAATCATGCGCATCGGCGAGGACGTAGGTGGTCCACGGCCAGCCGGTAGACGGCCCGACCATCACCCGATCGTCATCCATATTGCCGATCACCTGAATACCGTCAGTGTGTTCGATACCTTTCATCATCTCGCCAAACGCGGCCCAGACCTGTTTGCCGACCTCCGGGGTGGCATCGAAAAAGTTTTGATTTACGCCAATACAAAACAGAACGCGGATCATCGTCATACTCCTTAAAGGGTTATAAATAGCCGGGCAGCGGCGGGTGGCCGAAGAACATATTTCCGGCGTTGATATAGGTCAGTTCGCCCATAAAGGCGTGCTGAGTGATGACCATGGTGTCGCGGGCGTAGCGCTGGAGCGGGCTGCGCATGGTAATACCGGGCATTCCGGCCAGCCTGAGCGCGCGGGTGGTCACCGATGAAGAGACGCGGGTCACGTGCGTCGATGACAGGCGCAGGGCGTTGATCATCCCTGCATCGGGCTCATCGCCGCGTAAAATGACCTGCCAGACATCGTCGATGGCATCGTAAAACCAGCAGCGGGCCGAGCGCAGCTCCGCTTCACAGTGGGCAATATCCATCTGCGCAAACTGGCGATCGGCCAGACAGGGGGCGCCGGTGACCGAACTCTGACGTTCGGCGATGGTATAGATTTCGGACAGCGCGGCGCGGGCGATGCCCAGCGCCACCACCGAGAGTACCTGCGTCGCCAGCGACAGCACCGGGTAGCGGTAGAGGGCGCCGTCGAGATTGAGTTCGCCGCCGCGAATAAAGGTCCACTCCTCGGGGACAAACGCCTCCTTGAGCACCACATCATGACTGCCGGTCCCCGCCAGACCGACGGTATTCCACACCGGATCGATGGTGAAGCGACCGGCGGGGAGGACCGCGATACGCGGCAGCGGGCGAGCGGAGCCGTCGTCAGGCAGAATGCCGACGCCAATCAGTTCGGCGCCGGTACAGCCGCTGGCGAAGCTCCAGCGCCCGCTGACCTGAAAACCGCCGTCCTGAGCGATGGCCTTCTGCGGGGGAAAAATAGCGCCGGCAAACACCACGTCCGGGCCGTGGCGATAGATCTCATCCAGCGTACTGAGCGGCAGGCCGCCGAGGTAGAAGGGGTTCATGCCAAAGCTGGCGACCCATCCGGCGGAACCGTCGGCGGTGGCGATGGTCTCAATCAACTGACAGAACTCGGCAGGCGAGATTTCATCGCCGCCATATTGCGCGGGCACCAGCGCACGATAAACTCCAGCCTGTTTAAAATGCGAAATAATATCGTCAGAGATATAGCGTTGTTGTTCGAACTCCTCGCTGCGCTTTTTTAATTCGCCGAGCAATGCGCTGAATTCACTATTACTGGCGTACGGGGTCTTTTCCGCACGCAGAGTTGCAGATGGGTTTAACATGCGACTGTGCCTCTTCCAGTTAAATAGAATAAATATTTATCTCCGTCATATTGCTGATTGCCGGTGCGCGGGCGATATTTATTTCACTTAGCCATGGAGTGGCCGCGGCACGGTAAAGCAGATTATTCAGGATGTATTATTTTATTTGCTCTGCGAGTCTGACGGGTATTGCAGTTTTGCCATCAGAGATTCAGCAAAACAGAGTAATTCATATTCTTTATTTTTCCCGGCAACTATTTGCAGGGCGACCGGCCGCTGGTTTAACTCGCCAACGGGAAGCGTCAGCGCCGGATGACCGCTTAAATTGAACGGACGCACCAGCCGGGTCAGGTTCACTACATTGAGTGGATTAGCCGCCTCTTCCAGCGTCGGCGGGCAGGCCGGCAGCGTCGGCAGTAAAAGAAACGGCGTGCGGGCGAGTTGCGCATCGACAGCCTCGGTAAAGGTCTGACGAATGCGCTCTGCCGCCTGGCGCTGGTGCGGACTGATTTCCGCTCCGGCGCGCAGGCGCACGGCGACATCTTCGGCCAGTTCGGGCTTCTCAGCGAGAGACTGAAACGCCTGCCAGTTCTCCTGGGAGATGATCGTCAGCCCTGCCTGATGCGCCTCGGCGAATGCCGGCAGCGTCGCGTCTGCGGGAAAAATTCCCGCCTGCGCCAGACGGGCGCGAATCAGCTGTTCAATGTCCGCCGTGGCGTGGCCGAAGAGAAAGGCCGTGGCCGTCTGGCACGCGCTGACGGCCGGGGTGATTTCGCCTGGGAGCCGCGCCAGCACCTGCCGTAACGTGGTGACATCGCGACTGAAAAATCCCACGCAGTCCAGCGAACTGTCGGTCGGCATCACCCCTTGACGGCTCACTCGCCCCCAGGTCGGCTTCAGGCCGACGATGCCGCAGCAGGCGGCAGGCATCCGCACGGAACCCCCGGTATCGGTGCCAATTGCAAAATCGACCTCTCCGGCGGCCACCACGGTTGCCGAACCGCTCGACGAACCGCCGGGAATCAGCGCCGGGTAGCGCGGGTTGATCGGCGTTCCGCTCCAGGCGTTGATCCCGGTCACGCCAAAGGCCAGCTCATGGAGCGTCGTTTTCCCTCGCAGCTGACAACCGCTATCGAGCAGCTGTTGAATCACCGCCGCATGCGCCGTCGCCTCCGGGGCATCTTGCAGCACCGGGCTGCCGGCTCGAGTGGGATAGCCGGCGATATCGAGAGTATCTTTGGCGGCAAACGTCAGCGCGCCGCTACCCAGCGTAAAGCGCGAGATAAACCCGGAACGGGCGGATGTCATGCCTGCACGATGTTCATTAGCCATGGTTCACTTTTCCGTTTAACGATGACGAGTGAAGGACGAATGTATAAAAAACAGACTGAATTGAATCTGAGATAATCTTGTCATTAAAACTTGAAACTTCAAGTAATTTGTAACGTATTTTTCACATCATTTTGGGCTATAAGAACATTTTATAAACAAATAAAAAATTTTAATTTATTGATTTTTATATTTATTTTTAAATGTCTATATTTTAATCTCTTGAGGGAGCTCACAAAATAAACCGCAAAATATAAGTTAAAAAAATGATAAAAAAGCGTGCGAAAAACGAAGGGTAGGGGGAGAAAACGCTAATAGCCTTTTATTTAAAAAGGCTATTAGCGTGCCTGCGGAAGAGGGCGATCAGTCATTGAGGTTGTGCAGCAGCAGGGAGAGAACGTGGTTCATTTTCTTTTCTTGCGCGGGGGTAATGCCCTTAAATGCCCGGGCGAACACTTTTTGACTCAGTACTTTGGCCTCGGCGACCTTTGCCTGGCCTGCGGGGGTGAGTTCCGCTTCCGTGACCCGACCATCGCTGGCGCTGACGTGGGTCGTCAGCAGCCCATCTTCACGCAGGCGCCCCACGATTTTGGTGACGGTGGGCATTTTACTGACGGCGTATTCGGTGATGCGGGAGATACTGGCTCTGTGGTACTGATGGACCAGCATCAATACCCGGAAGCGGGAAAGATCGATGTCGATTTTTTTTAATTCGATTTCCATCAGCTGCGTATACTTTGCATAAACATTGACCACCCAGAAGAAGGGGAACTCTTCTTTATGAAAGCGGCTCTCGTGGCTGTCTGGTTGCGCTGATGCGTTATTATGTTCCACAAGCCTCTCCTTGCCCGACGACGGTAGAATGGGCAGATGGTATGCGTATTTGACGGGCATTGCAAAATGCAATCTGCGGACAATATAGCAGGCTGGCGGCGATGCTCACCGCTACCGCCAGGCGGAAATTCAGATTCATTTAATGGTAGAAATGATGACAACTCGCACGCTACCCGCGTGAACGGGCGATCGGCCCGTTTGCCTGGGATGACGGTCGCCTGAAATGGCTGCTGCCGGCGGCGTCCTTCTGATTCTCTTTGCCTGCGTGCTGTTTCTGACCGTGATCCCGATGAGCGCCAACGGCGATTATATTGCTGCCGGTTGTCAGGGCTCTTCCAGCAGGCGCATAAAGACCTTCAGCGCCCGATCCAGCTGCTGGCGCTGCTCCGTGGAGAGTCCGGCCAGCAGCTGGCGTTCGTTTTCCACGTGGCTTTCCACAGCCTCATCGATCCGCTCGCGCCCCGCTTCGGTCAGGGCGACCAGCAGGCTCCGCGCATCGTCAGGGGCCGGTAAACGGGTAATAAAGCCGCGTTTTTCCAGCGCCTTAAGCCGATGCGTCATGGTGCCAGAGGTGATCATCAGCGTAGAGAAAAGCTGGGTCGGGGAGAGGATAAACGGCGAACCTGCCCGACGAAGGATGGCCAGCATGTCAAACTCCCAGCGCACCAGATCGTGACGGATAAAGGCGGACTCTACGCGCGGCTCCAGCAGCAGAGCGCAGCGCTTCAGGCGTCCGATGGGGCCCATCGGGCTGCAGTCCAGATCCGGGCGCTCACGTTTCCACTGTTCAAGAATACGATCGACGGCGTCAGCCTGAGATGATTTGTCCAATTGTGCCCACTTATCTTGATATCAAGACATCTGTCGTTACATACTTTGGCGACTAATTTACCTTGATGTGAAGATAAAATCATGACCTTTTTCTCACGCTCTCCCGTTATTGATTTGCTGTTGACCGCCCTGGCTCCGGCCATCTGGGGGACGACCTACATTGTCACCTCCCAGTTTTTACCCCCGGACAGACCTTTTATTGCCGCGCTGCTGCGGGTGCTGCCCGCAGGGATTGCGCTGCTTATCTGGTGCCGCCGTTTTCCTCTGCGCAATGAGTGGTGGAAGCTTATTGCTACCGGGATCCTCAATATTGGCGCTTTTCAGGCGCTGCTGTTTATTGCCGCTTACCGGTTACCAGGGGGGCTGGCGGCAGTGATTGGGGCAATTCAGCCGCTGCTGGTCATGATGCTGGCGTGGTGTGTCGACAGGCAGCGCTCGCCGTGGGTGGCGGTGCTCTCGGCAGTCACTGGCATTATCGGCATGGCGCTGCTGCTGCTGTCGCCGCATACGGTGTTGGATCCGCTGGGGATCATGGCGGCGTTTGCAGGCGCGGTCAGCATGGCGCTGGGGACCTGGCTGTCTCGCCGCTGGGCGATTTCGCTACCGGTGGTGGCGCTGACCGGCTGGCAATTGCTGATTGGCGGCGTGGTACTGGCTCCCGTTGCATGGCTGGTGGATCCGCCGCTACAGGGGGTGACGTTGACCCAGGCGGTTGGCTATCTGTGGCTCTGCGTGGCCGGTGCGATGCTGGCCTATGGGCTGTGGTTCCGCGGGATTAGCCGTCTCCCATCGGTCGCTGTCTCAGCACTCAGCCTGCTGAGTCCGGTGACAGCAGTGCTTCTGGGCTGGATCTTTCTTGGGCAGAAGATAGAAGGGGGGGCGCTGGTGGGGTTAATCGTGGTGTTGCTGAGCGTACTGTCAATACAGCGCGCATTAACAAAAAAAGCCCCATAAAGGGGCCCGACATTGCAGCATGGTTATCGTGAAGCGGGAGCGAAACGAGCCGCCGTAAGGCGGCCTGTCCGGCAGCTCCCTCTGCAACCATTCTCTTATTTGGACAGCTCAGCGGTCATATGAACCTGGTTACCGGTATAGGCTTCGGTAATGTGGTAAGACGCGCCTTGATCTTTAGCGATGGTCGCAATTTTAGCTTCTGCGCTATCCAGGGTATCAGCCGTTACGCTGACCGGGTGCTGAGCGAAGCTGGCGAAAGAAACCAGAGAGAGCATACCGGCAGCGGCAAGTAATTTTACGTTTTTCATGGTGTTTTTCCTTTTAACTTTTTAGGTGGAAAGCGTTGTGCTTTCGATGGGTTTATAATAAGCCTGCTAACTATAACCAGCGTTGCAAAAAGTGCGATTTAGATCACACTTTTATGGCAGTAAGATGACGAAGTTTTAAGGGTGTTTTTATTTTTTGATTAAAAAACAATGCATTGATCGTTTTCTTGCGACCCTCATGAATTAAAAAAAAATGACTATTGCCATGCGTTTTTTTGAAAACCGTCGCAACGGACTGCCTGAGTGAAGGCGCGGGCGGGCTTTTTGCCCTGTTTTTGCGCAGGGCATACTTCGTTTAGCGGCGAAGTATCGGGCTTTATGGATACGATAAAGTGGCGTCACTGTTGATTGAGGAAGGACGACACGATGATTGCGGTACTCTTTGAAGCCGATGTCACCCCGGCAAAACAGGCCCGTTACCTGGCGCTGGCGGCGGAGCTGAAGCCATTGCTTGCTACGCTCGACGGCTTTATTAGCATTGAACGTTTTCAAAGCCTGACCACGCCGGGCAAGATCCTGTCCCTGTCCTGGTGGCGCGATGAAGAGGCGGTGCGGGCCTGGAAAAACAATCTCTGCCATCAGGCGGCCCAGGAGGAGGGCAAGGCGACTATTTTTGCCTCTTACCAGATTCGCATTGTGCAGGTCATTCGCGCCTGGGGTTCAGAAATGCAGGAGGGGCACGGCGATGTATGATATTCATGTCATTCTGCCAAATCGTCCTGGCCAGTTGTCGCGGTTAGGCCAAACGCTGGGGAAACATGGCGTGGGGCTTGAAGGAGGCGGGGTTTTCACCGTCGGCAATCAATGCCACGCCCATTTTCTGGTCGCTGAAGGGGAGCGGGCCAGAACGGTGCTGGAGCAGGCGGGGATCCCGGTAGCGGGCGTCTACCTGCCGCTTATTCGCAGATTAAAACAGGAACAGCCCGGCGAGCTGGGCGCAATAGCTCACGCGCTGGCCGAACGCGGGGTGAATATCCTGATCCAGTACAGCGATCATGCTAACCGCCTGATTCTGGTGACCGATAACTTTCCACTGGCGCAGGAAGCCACGCGTTCCTGGGCCACCACCTTGTGAGGCGTTATGCTAAAACCCGCTCATGTTATTGAGGATGATGAATCGTTGGCCGTGGCCATCACCGCGCTGGCGTCCGCCATGGCCGATGCTTCACGGGTGAAAATGCTCTGTGCATTAATGGACGGGCGCGCGTGGACCGCGACGGAGCTGGCGACGGTAGCCGAGGTCTCGGCCTCAACCGCCAGCGCCCATCTCAGCCGTCTGGTCAGCTCTCATTTGCTGGTTTGTCTGGCGCAGGGACGGCATCGCTATTACCGGCTGGCGAGTGCCGATGTTGCCGGACTGCTGGAAAATATGATGGCGATGGCCGGAAAAAGCGCCATCGTGCTGACCACCCGGACCCCGGTGGGTCTGCGTACGGCGCGAACCTGCTACGATCACCTTGCCGGTGAAGTGGCGGTGGCGATTTATGCTTTTCTCTTGCGTGAGGCGTGGATTGTGCCGGACGGTAGCGCGCTGACGGCGAGCGGCGAGGCGCAGTTTGCCCGTTTGGGCATTACCTTGCCGGCCGGGAACCGGCGCAGGGTATGCTGCGCCTGTCTGGACTGGAGCGAGCGGCGTTTCCATCCCGGCGGTGCCGTCGGGGCCGCATTGTTAGAGCATGGTCAGCGCAAAGGCTGGTTCACCCTGACGCCGGGATTTCGTGAAGTGAGTATCACCCGAACAGGCAGGCTCGCGCTGCGCCAGCACTTCCATCTGCAGCTGTAGCGGGCAGCTACACGTCAGATAGCAGGGGGAAATTTTTTAACCGGTTTATGTTATTTCAGCAACCCGCCTCTCAGTATTATTCAGAATGTTCGCTATAGTCATGGAATCGTATTATTTGCCATGATAATCCCTCTGCAAAATATATTGCCTGCGCCTTGTCCCTTCTGATGTAAATAACTTGATGCTTGTTTTTGTCTATTGTTTATTATTTATCAATAGCTGAAATCTATCTTAAGCCCGATGTAACAAGTTATAAGCAAATGTATATTTGTTGGCGAAAAATAGCATTCTTTGACGCCGACAGCATTAACGAATTCTTTAAACAGAGTTCGCGTCCTGACGCCTTAAATATTGCGGCTTCCGGTCAGTCGAAGTTTCTATTCACAGTTGCACAAGTGAGCATCGCATAACGCTTCTGACTTTTGTGCAGGTTTACTGTTGGTTTATTGATATAAAACTCACTCTGACAAGGAAATGGCAATGAAAAAGGTTCTTCTCTCTGCAGCTATGGCAACAGCATTTTTCGGTATGACTGCAGCGAACGCAGCTGATACGAATGTTGGCGGTGGCCAGGTTAATTTCTTCGGTAAAGTTACCGATGTATCCTGTACTGTTTCCGTTAACGGCCAGGGCAGCGATGCTAACGTTTACCTGTCACCGGTTACCCTGACCGAAGTTAAAGCAGCGGCGGCTAATACCTACCTGAAGCCTAAATCTTTCACCATTGACGTCTCTGATTGCCAGGCTGCTAACGGCGACAAACAAGACGACGTGAGCAAACTGGGTGTGAACTGGACCGGTGGTAACCTGCTGGCTGGCGCAACGACTGAGCAGCAGGGCTACCTGGCAAACACCGAAGCCTCTGGCGCGAAAGATATTCAGCTGGTTCTGTCCACCGATAGCGCGACTGCGCTGACCAACAAAATCATCCCAGGCGTGAGCACTCAGCCGAAAGCGAAAGGCGACGCAACCGCAGTTCAGGATGGCGCACGCTTCACTTACTACGTTGGCTATGCAACCAACACCCCGGCTTCTGTTACCACCGGTGTGGTTAACAGCTACGCGACCTACGAAATTACTTACCAGTAATTATCGCCAGAAAATAAAACCGCCGCGAACGGCGGTTTAAAACAACGATAAAGCGGCAGTTGCTGCCGCTTATTTTTTTCTTCTGAGGTCAGCATGAAGCATATTGTCCTTTTTTTCTGTTTCATTTTTAGTGTTGCGGCCAACGCCAACAATATTATCGTCAACGGCACCCGCTTTATTTATCCTGGAAATGAAAAAGAAATAACGGTACAGCTTTCTAATACCGCAGACCGTCCGGCGCTGGCGCAAGCCTGGCTGGATAACGGCAATGCCGATGCGACGCCGGATACCATTACCACGCCGTTTATTATTACGCCCCCGATTTCACGCGTCGATGCAAAGAGCGGCCAGACTTTACGTATTAAACTGGGTAGCGCCGCCGGACTGGCACAAAATAAAGAGACGCTGTGGTGGCTGAATCTTCTGGAAATCCCGCCGGTGGTGGCCAACCAGAAAAATGAAGGGCAGAACGTCCTCCAGCTGGCGATCCGTTCGCGCTTTAAGTTTATCTACCGTCCCGCCGGACTGGGTAACCGCGACGCGGCGCCGGAGAAATTAGCGCTTTCAGCCAGCGGTAGCAGCCTGTCAATCAGCAACCCTACGCCATTTTATCTCACCGTCAGCCGTATTTCCCGCGATGGCGGTAAAGCCCTGAACAGCAAAACGGTGATGCTGGCTCCGCAGTCCAGTCAGACCGTGTCCCTCTCTTCCTCCGTGAGCCGAGGCGAGACCCTGACCATCAATAATATCAATGACTATGGCGCAGATGTGGCAGTGAAAGTAGCCGTTAAATAAGGGACACGATCATGAAGCAGAGGTCTATCTGCCCGGGAAGATTAAGTACAGCGGTAGCGATGGCGCTGTTCTGCTTTCCGCCAGTTTCCAGCGGACAGGAAAGCCCGGGAACGGTATACCAGTTTAATGATGGTTTTATCGTTGGTAGCCGGGAAAAGGTCGATCTGTCTCGCTTCTCCGCCAGTGCTATCACGGAAGGGACCTATTCGCTCGATGTGTATACCAACAATGAGTGGAAAGGGCGCTATGAACTGAACGTCACCCGCGATAAAGACGGCAACATGGGGATCTGCTACACCCGTGAAATGCTTGAGCGCTATGGTATTGCGGCGGAAAAACTCAATCCTCAGCTGAGTCAGCAGGCAGGTTACTGTGGACGTCTGAAGGAGTGGCGTAACGAAGAAAACGTTAAAGATAACCTGATACAGTCCTCGCTGCGGCTGGAAGTTTCTGTACCGCAAATCTACGAAGATCAGCGTCTGAAAAATTTTGTCAGCCCGGAGTTCTGGGATAAAGGCATTGCGGCGCTGAATCTTGGCTGGATGGCGAACACCTGGACCAGCCATACCTCTGCCGCCAACGGCTCCGACAACAGCAGCGCCTATCTCGGCGTTAACGCCGGCTTCTCCTGGGACGGCTGGCTCCTCAAGCACATCGGTAACCTCGACTGGCAGCAGCAGCAGGGGAAGGCGCACTGGAACAGTAATCAAACCTATCTTCAGCGCCCGATCCCGCAAATCAACTCGATTGTCAGCGGCGGGCAGATATTTACCAACGGCGAATTCTTCGACACCATCGGTCTGCGTGGGGTCAACCTGGCGACCGATGACAACATGTTCCCGGACGGAATGCGCTCCTATGCCCCGGAAATTCGCGGCGTGGCGCAGAGCAATGCCCTGGTAACGGTGCGTCAGGGCAACAATATTATTTATCAGACCTCGGTACCGCCGGGGCCGTTTACTTTGCAGGATGTTTACCCGTCCGGGTACGGTAATGACCTTGAGGTGTCGGTAAAAGAGGCCGATGGATCGGTGCAGGTCTTCAGCGTGCCGTATGCGTCGGTGGCACAGCTGCTGCGTCCTGGCATGACCCGCTATGCGCTGTCGGCCGGTAAAGTCGATGACAATTCGCTGCGCAATAAGCCCATGCTCTACCAGGCCACCTGGCAGCGTGGCCTGAGCAACATGTTTACCGGCTATACCGGCGTGACCGGTTTTGATGATTATCAGGCGTTTCTGCTGGGGGCCGGGATGAATACCGGTATTGGCGCCCTGTCATTTGACATTACCCAGTCGCGACTGAAGAGCGATACCCTGGATGAAAAGGGGCAGAGCTATCGCGCCACCTTTAACCGGATGTTTACCGATACCCAGACCAGCATCGTGCTGGCGGCATACCGCTACTCCACGAAAGGCTACTATAACCTGAATGACGCGCTGTACGCCGTCGATCAGGAGAAGAACCGCAATAACAACTATACCCTGTGGCGGCAGAAAAACGGCATGACCTTCACCGTTAACCAGAACCTGCCGGACGGCTGGGGCGGTTTTTATCTGAGTGGCCAGATTGCCGATTACTGGAACCGTTCGGGTACCGAGAAGCAGTACCAGCTTAGCTACAACAATATGTTCGGCCGCCTCTCATGGTCAGCCAGCGCGCAGCGCGTGTATACGCCGGATAACTCCGGCCATCGTCGTGACGATCGCATCTCGCTGAACTTCAGCTATCCGCTGTGGTTTGGCGAGAACCGCACCGCCAACCTGACGTCGAACACCACCTTCAACAATTCGCATTTCGGCAGCTCGCAGATTGGGGTTAACGGTTCGCTGGATAGCGAGAACAACCTCAACTACGGCATTTCAACGACCGCAGCGACCGGTGGTCAGCATGATGTCGCCTTAAACGGCAGCTACCGTACGCCGTGGACCACGCTTAACGGCAGCTACAGCCAGGGCGAAGGCTACCGGCAGAGCGGGCTGGGCGCCAGCGGGACGCTGATCGCCCATCGTCATGGCGTGGTGTTCTCACCGGAGAGCGGCAATACCATGGCGCTGATTGAAGCCAAAGATGCGGCGGGCGCCATGTTGCCGGGTTCACCTGGGACCCGAGTCGACAGTAACGGCTACGCCATCCTGCCCTATCTGCGACCTTACCGGATCAACGCCGTCGAGATCGATCCGAAAGGCAGCCAGGAGGATATCGCCTTTGAGCGGACTGTGGCTCAGGTCGTTCCGTGGGAAGGCAGCGTGGTGAAAGTCTCGTTTGATACCACGGTACAGAACACCCTCACGCTTCAGGCGCGCCAGGCCAATGGCCAACCGCTGCCGTTTGCCGCCACCATTCTGGACCCGTCTGGTAAGGATATTGGGGTTGTTGGTCAGGGAAGCATGATGTTTATCAGCGATGCCGGGATTAAGCAGGCGATCGTCAAGTGGAGCGGCGGACAATGTGCGGTGGATCTGGGCCAGGCAAAATTAAAGGAAACGGTATGTCGCTGAGTAAACGATTGATGATGGCGGTTGGCCTGCTGGCCCTTGGAACCTCGACGGTCTGGGCGGACTGTTCGCGTAGAGCGGCAAGCACGGTCAGGCTGGATATGGCCATGGGACGGGTAGTGGTATCACCGGATCTGCCGGTTGGTGCGGTTATCGCGAAGCAGGACTGGACCATGCCGGCGGGAAATGGCGTCAGCTATTACTGTACCAACAGCAACACTTTTAAGGCCGATATTATCGCCACTGGCGTTCGGGATCTGGGTAATAAGGTCTATTCCACTAGCGTTCCAGGGATTGGCATGCGTTTTAGCCGCGGCGGTGCCACGGTTAATATTATTTATCCAGGCACCTTTACATCGAACGGCGGCAGAGGGACCAACTACTCTCTGGAAGGCTCGCGCTTTACTCTTGAGCTGATCAAAACCGCGGCGGTGACCGGCAGCGGTACGCTGGCAACGGGGAAATATACCTCCTATGACTGGGAAAGGGGGAATAACCCAATTCTGGAAACCTACCTGAGCGCCAATGCGATCACCGTTGTCTCACCTTCCTGTACGGTACTGAGCGGGAAGAATATGAACGTTGATGTGGGCAGCATTAAGCGTAGCGATCTGCAGGGGGTCGGAACAACGGCAGGCGGTCGGGATTTTAATATTGAGCTGCAGTGCAGCGGCGGATTAAGCGAGTCGGGATATGCCAATATCCAGACCTCTTTTTCCGGAACTCTGGCAACCAGCACCACGCTTAAGCAAGGGGCATTGCTCAATGAAAAAGCCGGGAGTTCCGCCGCCAAAGGGGTCGGGATTCAGGTACTGAAGGATGGCGTACCGCTGGAATTTAACAAGAAGTACAGCGTAGGCACGTTGCGTTCTCAGGAGACGCGTTACTTTACGCAACCTTATCATGCGCGATTTTATCAATACCTGCCGACAACCAGTACCGGCGAGGTGGAATCGCACATGATCTTTAACCTGACGTACGATTAATTCAGGAGGCGGGCATGAAGCAATATGGATGTGGCACATATGGCCGGCAATGCATCAGACTGGCCGTTGCTGGCGCGATGCTGGCCGCCTCGTCGGCCTACGGTTTTATGACCAATTATGATAACGGACGCGTTGATTTTGTCGGCCGGGTGACGGATATCTCCTGCAGCGTTGCGCTTAACGGCGCGAATAATGCCGGGAGCGGCAATGTCTGGCTGGCGCCGGTGAGTCTGGCGGAAGTCCACGGCCGCGGGGCCGGCGCATTTATGAAGCCGCAGTCCTTCACTCTTGAGTTGTCGAATTGTCAGCTCCGCCATGATGGCGGCGCGGCGGATAAAAATGAGATTCGCGCGGTGAATGTGCGCTGGATTGATGGATTTATGATCGATGCTGTCGCGAACGAAAATGCGGGCTATCTGGCGAATACGCTACCGGATGGGGCGCGTAATATCTATCTGGCGCTGTCAACCAATGATAATAATACGCTGGATAAGAGTAATAAAATTGTCCCCGCCGATCCGCAACAAAATCGGGTACCGCTTGTTGAAAAATCGGTTAATGGCGGTGTATTTACTTATTATATCGGCTATGTCACGCCGTCCCCGGAAAAAGCGACAACCGGCCCGCTGACCAGCTGGGCAACCTGGGAACTCGTGTATAATTAAGCGCGTGTTATTTAGCGTATAAAAATACCGCATGATTGCGATATTTTTATGCGCTAACCCTTTCCTGCACCAGTTGTTCAATGCTGACTTCTTTCCAGTAATGACCCTGAATAGCAAACCACTCCATTCCCTTAAGCCAGTTTTTATGCGCTTCGCTCTCGACACCTTCAATAATGACATTGTGGTTATTACGTGACAGGAATGTCACCAGGGCATCCATCAGCGGCCGCCCGGATTCTTTCTGCATGAGATGCCAGAAAAAATCTTTGTCAATTTTGACATAATCAAAATGGTATCCACGAATAGCATTAATACCGGCATAACCAGAACCAAAGTCATCGAGCCACAGTGTCGACGTCTGGGGAGTTTTCCAGCTGGCCAAGGCGTTATTAAGCAGGCTGTTGGCATTTTCCGTAACCTCAAAATGTACACACTTCAGATGGTTAATGTAGGTTTCGAGTTGTGGCTGGCGCAACATCCCGAGAATATGATCGTCAACATTGATTGTCGCGGAAATACCATTATCAATAAACCATGCCTGATGTTTTTCAATCAATGCCAGTTGTTCCATGAAAATACTTTCACGAAGTGCCGCATTGGCATGGCGAAAGAAAAATTCCGGCGCCACAGGAATAGAATCGAAGCGGCTTAAACACTCCACTGCCACGAGAGTGTCCCGCGGTGAGAACATTTTTTGAAAAACATAACGAACAGAGATATCGCCACGGGATAAGTTATAGTCAGAAAATAGGTTAGCGTTCATTTTCTCGTGTCAGGCACTTTACAGAACATCGCTGCAGGGTGAAATTATTATAAGTGACCTTTCTGCAGTTTGGAATGTTTATTAAAAGTAACTTTTCAATTAATTATCCGGTTTCGATTGGGGGCGGTTTTTTTTCTAGCATTGATACATATCGACTATTTTATTGTGCATTGCTCGCGAATTATGCATGCCAAGTTTTTGCATGATATGAATCCGGTGGCTGTGTACGGTTTTATGGTCAATATTCAGCAGGGTGGCAATTTTTTTGTTGTTGTGACAGGTCAGGGTCAGCTCCAGCACCTGGCGCTCTCTGGCGGAGAGCTTCTTCGGTAGTGAAAAATCGCCGTCGTCTGCCGGCGCGCTGACGGCGCGATAAAAATCGCGTAGTGGTGTTTTTTCTGTAAGAATCATTGTGTTATCTATGTTTATTAGTTCTCTGAACAGGCTGGCAATATCGCTCCTGACCACCATAATTAGCCGGGCGCAGTGCAGAAGACGCCAGCGCATATCGTTGAGCAATAACATCGTGTCGGCAGCAGAAAAGTCCTTATGAATGGCGTTGAAAATAACGATCCCAGACAGGGGGGCGATCGCCCCCCGAGTGATATCCTGATAACGGAAGATGGTGATATTTTTATTGTTATCAACCAGATACCGATGAATTGATTGACCGATTAAATTATCATCGGTATACAGAAATATCCTGTCCAAGGGGTCAGACTCTCTTTTTTCGCTTAGCTTCCAGAATCAAATCGAGCAGCATTTTCTCTATTCTGGTCTTATCTTCGCGGTTGCGGAATTTAAACTGACAGGAAACCTGGTGATAGCTTTCACTGTCTTCATCAAATGTCACTTCAACAACATTTTTTATCGCTAAATCAATAGTGATTTCACCATGCTCAGCCAGAGACAGAACTGAATTTTTGAGGATTGAATTATGCGTGAGAAACTTCAGATTCGGGCTTTTCGCGATCAGCGCACAGCCGCCATCTGAAATGTCTTTAATATCGAAAAGATAGTTTTCGCCATTTCTGTGTCGACCACGACAAAAAAAGTCATAACGGTGATGCAAACGAAAGCGAGGGTCGCGACGTCGTTGCACCACATGAATGCATTCGGGTAAGGCAAAAGAGACTTTATTGCCGTGTTCCGCGTCGGAGTTATAACTTTTCTTTAACGATGAACAGAACTCAATCTTTCCTGAATCACTATGCAGGATGAATTTATATTTATGCCCGGGGGGGATTTTGCTATGGGTGACGATATGGAACTCAGCAAAATCGACCCGGGTAAGTCGGGTCATGATGTTTTTGTTATTAAAGAAAATTTCTATCTCGGATTGCTTTCGAAGTTCCTCCCTGAAAATAGCAATGATTTCATACCTGCTGGTCTTTATTGTTCCCTCTGTCATGTAAAATCCTTGTTGATTATTTATTGTGTGTAGTTAATTTTTCTTATGGCAATGCCAACATTCTGATTGCATTAACCAGATGTTTTTATGAGCATTTGATGTTATTAGCTATCTTTGTCGCTAAATTGATTTGTATAAACGTCGAATCAGATGTTGTTTTTCCTGTAATCAAGAGTTGTAAAGAATTTTGGGGAAGGCAAAAACGACAGAAGTCCCCAATAAGGAGACTTGTCAAATTAGTATAAATCAATGCTGTATATAGGGTTGTTTCGTGCAGATTAGTGCAAGCATATACCCATTTGTAGGATATATAGTGCCAGCAGCGTTGGGCTAATTCCAGCCAAATAATAGGAGGGGAAAAGGGCGCCCGGCAAGGACCTGTGCGGAAGGAAACGCACAGGTGTACCGAAGACCGTCAGCTCTGCAATTTCGCTAATGTAGCGATGGCTTCAGGAGGCAGGGTTAATGCGCCAGCGGCCAGGTTTTCCTGCAGATGCTGGAGCGAAGAGGTGCCCGGGATCAGCAGAATATTAGGCGAACGTTGCAGCAGCCAGGCGAGCGCAACCTGCATCGGTGTCGCCTCCAGCGCGGCGGCAACATCATTCAGTTCCTGTGCCTGTAGCGGGGTAAATCCCCCAAGCGGGAAGAAAGGGACGTAGGCAATATTTTGTGCGGCAAGCTCATCAATCAGCGCATCGTCTCCGCGATTGGCGACGTTATATTGGTTTTGCACGCAAACAACCGGCGTCAGTTTTTGCGCATCGGCCACCTGCTTCGCCGTGACGTTACTGAGGCCGATGTGGCGAATAAGCCCACGTTCTTTAAGTTCAAGCAGCGTGGTCAGCGGCGCTTCCAGTGAGCCTTCTACCGGACCGTGGGTGCCGAGCATGCTGCGCAGATTGACGATCTCCAGAACATCGAGCCCCAGATTACGCAGGTTGTCTTCCACCGCCTGGGTGAGCTCTTCCGGCGACATCGCCGGCAGCCAGTTGCCCTTTTCATCACGACGAGCGCTGACTTTCGTCACGATGCAGAGATCGTCTGCATAAGGGTAGAGCGCTTTGCGAATCAGCTGGTTAGTAATATGCGGACCGTAAAAATCGGAGGTATCAATATGATTGACCCCCGCCTCTACCGCTGCGCGCAGGACACGGATAGCGGCGTCCGGATCGGCAGGCGGACCAAATACGCCGGGGCCGGCTAACTGCATGGCCCCGTAACCCAGGCGATAGACCTGGCGATGACCTAATGTTCCGTTTCCGGATAGTTTTACGCTGGACATGGCGACTCCCCACTGGTGTGCAAACCCTAAGTGTAAACCTGGCGAGGAAGTCCGGATGGCAGGAATATTGGCAGAACGTGCGGCGGCGGTGATAACCGCCGCCGCAGAGGGGAAAATTAGCTAAAGAACATGACCGAAACGCACAGCAGGCCGACCACCAGGGTGATGAAATTACCCACTGAACGGTAGGGTTTGAGTGCGGGAATAATGTAGGTCGACAGCGTCGGCATGATGAACAGGATCATGGCGATCAGCGGACCGCTGATGGCATAGATCATGGAAATGGCGTTTGGATTGATGAAGCAAACTATGAACGTCAGCGTTGAGACCAGCAGAATCGACATCGCGCGGTTAAAGGCGCGGCTTTTACGAATGCCGACCTGATTCAGCGACGTTTTCACGATTTCGCTGGCGCCTTCAATCACGCCAAAATAGGTGCCGAGAAATGACTTCGACATGGCCACGACGGCGACCACGATGCCTGTTATCGCCAGCCACGCCGGGGAGCCTGGCATCATCGACAGCGCGGAGAGAATGGTCACCCCTTCGTTGCGTGCGCTTTCAATATAGGAGACCGGTATCGCCAGCAGGCAGCTGAAGACAAAAAACAGCACGCTGGCGCAGATGATGGTATAGGCCACCTTCATGATTTTTTTGCATTTACCCATAGCCAGATCACCATATTTCTCCTGCTGATCGATAGCAAAAGTTGAAATGATTGGCGTATGGCTAAAAGCGAAAACCATCACAGGGATCGAGATCCAGACCTGGTGGAACGTATGTGAGGTCAGCTGCAACTGACTGGTGAGGTGCTCAGGTTGCCAGTCGCCGATTAAATAGATCGACAAGAACAGGAAGCAGGCAATCAGCGGGAACACCAAAAAACCCATCACCTTAATTGTGATATGGCGGCCCATCAAAAAGATCAGGTTCAACACCATGACCACGGCCAGACTTAGCATGGCGCGAACGGCGGGCGTAATCGGCATGTGCCTTGCCAGCTGCTCGGCGAGCGAGTTGGTGATTGCCACGGCGTAAATCAGAACTACCACGAAGAAGGCGAGGAAATAGAGTGCGGTGATCAGATTACCCACTTTCTTGCCGTAGTAATGGTTAACCGCCCCGGTGATCCCGACGCCGGGCGCAACTTTCGCGGAGAGAATGAACTGACTCAGTGCTTTATGCGGCCAGTAGGTTAACGGCCAGGCGACCAGCGCGGTGATGAACAGAACAATGGCGCCAGCAGACCCCAGCTGGATCGGCAAAAACAGAGTGCCAGCGCCTACGGCAGTGCCATATAAGGCAAAACTCCAAAGAGTTTCTTCTTTAGACCAAATTTTAGACATTGTGTGAATTTATCAACCGTAAGACCAAAAAAAAGGAGTGTAATTTACCACAACAATGAATGTGCCGTTGCGATACTTTCGGATGACAAATAAGGCAGGGGATCGCCGGGCATCCTCCCCGGCGATGAAGAGCAGTTAGCTGCGTGCCAGGATCCGCTGCTGGCGATATTTCAGTACCCGTTCGCGCAGGGTATCCCATCCCCAGTTAAACAGCATGGTGTAGGGCAGGAAGAACAGCATAAAGCCGATTTCCAGCATAAACGCCTGGATCACCGGGATCCCGAGAATCAGTGCCACGGCGGTGACCCCGATAAGAATAAACCCGGACTCAAAGCCGATGGCGTGCAGCGCGCGGACTTTCAGGGTTCGCACCACGCGAGATACCGGCCACAGGCGGTCAAAAGCGGCGTTATAAATCAGGTTCCATACCATGGCCAGCGTCGCGAGCAGCACGCTCAGCCCACCCATTTCAAGAACCGAACGCTGCATCAGCCAGGCGGCGGTCGGGGCAAGAATTAATGTGGCGAGTCCTTCAAAACTGACCGCATGGATAACGCGCTCTGTCAGCGTCTTACGCTGAAATTGGTTCTGTTGCATGGCTTGCTACCTCCGAAAAAGCCGTTGCTCTGACCGGTTCCTCTGCGACAGGGAGGGAACAGATTCTGAGAAATTACTCCGCATTTTATGGATAAATATGATAAACAAAAGATAGATTCCATCGATAAAGTAGATAGTTCATGCGCTATTCTCCCGAAGCTCTCACCGCATTTGTTGAAGCCGTGGCCTGCGGGTCTTTTTCTGCCGCCGCCCGCCGGCTGCGCAAAAGCCAGTCCACCATCAGCACCGCCATTTCAAACCTTGAAGCCGATCTGGGCGTCGCGCTGTTTGACCGCGCGACCCGCCATCCCACGCTGACGCCGCAGGGTGAACAGGTGCTGAGTTACGTCAAAGCGATTCTGGCGGCCAGCGATCGGCTGGATGAGCTGGCTATTTCACTGTCTGATGAAACGGAAGCGCGCCTGACGTTTGTTCTCTCCGACACGCTGCACCCGGATGTGCTGGAGGATCTGCTGCAGCAGTTCGATCGTCGTTTTCCCCACACCGAGTTTGAATGCCTGATAGGGGAAGATGAGGATGTCATTGACCTGTTGCAGAAGGAGCGCGCGCAGGTGGGGCTGATTGAGGCCCGGGATAGCTATCCGACGGAGATTGGCAGCACCCGGCTGCCGTTACAAACGGCGATGGCTATCTACGTGGCCCCCGCGCATCCGCTGGCGGCACAGGGGCGGGTCACCTGGGATGAGCTGCATAGCTGGCGAGAACTGCGCCTGAGCACTTTTCTGGCCAGCTCGCTGGAGCCTGCGAAAGGCCAGGTCTGGTCGGCGCCGAACTATTTACTGCTGCTCAGCATGACGGTACAGGGGCTGGGATGGTGCATTTTACCCTGTGCGCTGGTTGAAGAGTTTGCCGGGTCAGGCACGCTGGTGGCGCTGAACATTCCCGGCTGGCCGCGGGCGATTTCCGTTGATTTACTGTGGAATAAGAAGGCGCCACCGGGGAAAGCCGGGAGCTGGCTGCGTCAGCATTTACAGCGCCAGGAACCCGCAACGCGGGGCTAATCTTTGTGATTTGCCTCACTTTTTTTAAACAATTGCGAAATTTTTTGATAACAATTCTCTACTATGTTGCTGTTTCTTTGCGCACAGGCAGGGCAGAGGTAGAGGATGAAAGATGTCGTGATCGTTGGTGCGTTGCGCACCCCGATAGGGTGTTTTCAGGGAACGTTGTCGCGCCACTCCGCGGTAGAGTTGGGGAGTCTCGTGGTCAAGGCTCTGGTGGAACGTACCGGTATCGACCCGCAAAGTGTTGATGAAGTGATCCTCGGGCAGGTGCTGACTGCGGGGACCGGGCAAAACCCGGCCCGTCAATCGGCGATCCGCGGCGGTCTACCGAATACCGTTTCTGCCATTACGATTAACGACGTGTGTGGTTCCGGACTGAAGGCGCTGCATCTGGCGACGCAGGCAATCCAGTGCGGTGAAGCCGACGTGGTGATTGCCGGCGGTCAGGAAAATATGAGCCGGGCGCCGCACGTTCTCACCGATAGCCGCACCGGCGCTCAGCTGGGTAACAGCCAGCTGATTGACAGCCTGGTTCACGATGGTTTGTGGGATGCTTTCAACGACTATCACATGGGAGTCACGGCGGAAAACCTGGCGCGTGAATATGGTATCAGCCGCGAGCTGCAGGATGCCTGGGCGCTGAGTTCGCAGCAAAAGGCCCGGCGGGCGATTGATTCAGGGCGCTTTCGTGATGAGATTGTGCCGGTGACCACCGAGCTGAACGGGGCGCCGCGCACCGTTGATACCGATGAGCAGCCGCGGGTCGATGCCAGCGCCGAAGGGCTGGCCAGTCTGCTACCCACCTTCGATCGGCTGGGTTCAGTGACCGCAGGCAACGCTTCCAGCATCAATGACGGCGCGGCGGCGGTAATGATGATGAGCGAATCGAAAGCGCAGGAGCTCGGTCTGCCGATCCTTGCGCGGATCCGCGCTTTTGCCAGCGTCGGCGTCGATCCGGCCCTGATGGGGATCGCGCCGGTACACGCGACGCGCCGCTGTCTGGAAAGAGCGGGCTGGCGGCTGGATGAGGTCGATCTTATCGAGGCCAATGAGGCATTTGCCGCCCAGGCGATTTCTGTGGGACGAGTGTTGGAATGGGATGAGCGGCGGGTCAATGTCAACGGCGGGGCGATTGCGCTGGGCCATCCTATTGGGGCATCCGGCTGCCGTATTCTGGTTTCTCTGGTGCACGAGATGATTAAACGCGATGCCCGCAAAGGGTTGGCTACGCTCTGTATCGGCGGTGGTCAGGGCGTTGCGCTGGCGGTAGAACGCGCATAGTCCCGCTTTGCTTTACCTGCTTCTCAAGCCTCCTTGCGGAGGCTTTTTTATTGGCTTTTCTCCCCGCAGATCCCGGCAAAATTCAGCGAAACAGGGGTGATAAAGGCCTTTTTTGTTGAGCTTTGTCACGTCCTGCTGTGCCATGTTTTTTGAAACAAATAATTACGATCTCGATCACTAAAACATGCGTCCTTAAAAAATAAAATGCAGTTTCATAAAATAGAAACATAATTTTAATTTTGAGGGGTACCCTATGTTTGCAAGATCTCTGGCCCTTGCTTCTCTCTGTGCCGCAGCGTTTTCCGCTTCCGCTGTCACCGTTGATTTGCGTCATGAATTCATTGATGGAGGTAAAACAGATAAAACCAACGCCGACCGCGTCTCGGTCTCCCATCGCTTTGCCAACGGATTCGGCTTCTCCGTTGAGGCAAAGTGGAAGTCAGGCGGCGATAATACCTCGCAACCGTATTCAGATTTTGTCGGCAACGGCCACGAAGAGACCATTAGCTGGCAGTGGAAGGCGAATCAGAACTTCTCCGTGACGCCGGGGTTTAATATTGAGAGCAACGATAGCCGCTCAATCTACAAACCCAATCTGCGGGTGCAATACAGCTTCGATAATGGTTTCTACGTGGCGGCCCGTTACCGCTACGACTATACCCGCTACCCGGCGAGCGCCGGCAAAGAAGACGATAAAGTGAACCGTGGCGATGCGTGGGCCGGTTTTGTGATGGGCAACTGGCGTACCGAGCTGAACTATGTTTATGCCCGCAGCTCCGAGGGGGTGAACCGCAACGACAACAAGCCTTACTCCCAGGAGTACAACGTGAAGCTGGCCTATAAGCTGGACAAAAACTGGGCGCCGTATGGTGAAGTGGGCAACGTTGGGGTGAATGACCGCAGCGATCGCCAGACCCGTTTCCGCGTCGGGGTGGCTTACAGCTTCTGATAAAACCCTCTTCCGTCATGACCCCGGAGCCGTTAGCCGGGGTTTTCTGTTGCTGTCGTCCGGCAGCGCGTCCTTTAGCACTGATTCTGGCGAAAGCAGGTTTGCCGCTCGCGCTGTTGAGAGGAGCCGCGGAAAATTTCACCGGCACGGGTGCAACAGAAGGTGAGCAGAAAATGGCTTTTGCCTGCCTCAGATACGCCGCCGGGCGGTAATGAAACAAAAAAGCCCTCCGCGAAGGAGGGCAAGGCCAGTTACAGAAACACACTCAAAAACGATACGGATATTACGCCTGCAGCATCTCCGGATGCGCTGGCAGTTTCGCGATGTAGATAGCCGGTTTTCCGTCTTTGTCCGAGCTGAACAAGATTGCGCCATCGTCCGGCGTAAACGAAGGATGCGGATGGGTGACCTGGCGGCTATTGGCGACCGTCGCCCAGGAGGTATCATGCCGGGCAACGCGGAAGTAAGCCTGTTTCGCGACATCAAAGACATAGAGATAAGGGTCATTATCAATGGTGTAACCGCTGGTATCTTTCACATCCACCGGCGTACCAGAGCCATCCCCGACTAACAGCGTGCCGTCGAAATTGCTCATCAGATGCGAGCAGGCGGGCATCGACATCAGCGCGGTATTGATGCCGGTATCCGGATCGAAGCGATAAATCGTCCGTCCCTGTTGACCTTTCAGATAAGAGACATAAATCAGCGCAGAACCGTTCGGGACCCAGAATTCGTGGGTACAGCTTTCACCCTCGGCATGCTCTTTGACTTTCCGTACGTGGCTGCCATCTTCGTTGACCATCCACATCCGGGCGTCGACCAGATCGTGCGGCCCTTCATGGCAGAAGGCGACGGTGTTGTCGTCGAACGGGCGGTAGATAGGATGACCCAGCCATTTTTTCTCTTCATGAATAACGCGGCTCTCGCCGCTTTGCAGGTCGACGCGCAGCAGACGGCAGTGCGGACCTTTATGGAAGAAGTCGTGGAAAATCTGCCAGTCGTTGAGCGGCGTCCAGTCGCTTTTCGCAATCTCAATACCGACCAGTTTGCTGCAGTCGCTGTTGGCGACCCAGGTACCGTATCCGACCCACTCATCCGGGACGCGGTAGACCTGACGTTCCTGGAGGGTTGAAAGGTTGACTTCCAGCAGCGTACGGTCGTTTTTAACGTAATAGAGCGCGGAGTCATCCGGTGAGAGAAAACCGCCGAAGGTATTATCGCCGGCGCCTTCGGTGAGCTGAACGGCCTCGGCTGTCGCGATATTTAACAGATAGTAGTTCCAGTGGCCATCAAACTCGCCGGCGAACAGCAGGTGGCTGCCATCATTAAAAAAACACTTCTGATAGAAATAGTTACGATGACAGGTTACTTCCGGAGGGGTTAAGCGGGTGATCTCCGCGCCGGTATCCGGATCGCGACTGACTGCATAATTCAATTTTACCCGCATGCCTTTAGCCATGATGTACTCCTTTTCCTTCCCGCGATGTCGCCTGTCTGCAGGGGACGTGTAGCCAGGTGAGGTTGATTTAAAAGATGAGTGTTAATTTATCAAAACATCGTTTCATTATTTGTGATGACGAGCGCAATTCGCCATAAAATGTTGCTCTGGATCGCGGTTTTACCGCTCTGTCACCTGGCATCTCGAGGCGATCTTTGTTTTCATGCCCACTTTTTGCGTTTTGCCGTCCTTTTTCAAAGTTAAATTAACTCATTGTATTTTATTATTTTTATATCTTTTCTTGCGCATCGCTCCGTGATCGGTTTTGCATTTTTGATAAATAGATGGTGAAAATATGAAACGTTGTTTTAATAAAAATTGAAAACACCTTTCCTCGGGGGTAAGATGTCGACACCAGTAAAACGAAACTATGTTTTATTTTTAAGGTGGGTAATACCCAGAGCGTTTTCCCTGGCGTAAGCAACCGTGAGGGATGCGGATCGGACAAATAGAACCTTGCCTGTGTTGTACGGGCTCTGAAAGATTAAGGAACAAAGTATGATACTTGATGCATTCTCTCTACAGGGTAAAGTGGCTGTTGTCACCGGCTGCGATACCGGTCTGGGTCAGGGTATGGCGCTCGGTCTGGCCGAAGCGGGCTGCGATATTGTCGGCATTAATATTGTTGAGCCGGTGGAAACGATTGAGCGTGTTACCGCGCTGGGACGTCGTTTCCTGAGCCTGACCGCCGATTTGCGCCAGATTGACGGTATTCCTCAACTGCTTGAGCGTGCGGTTGCCGAATTCGGTCATATCGATATTCTGGTCAACAACGCCGGTCTGATTCGTCGTCAGGATGCCCTTGAATTCAGTGAGAAAGAGTGGGATGACGTGATGGATCTGAACATCAAGACCGTGTTCTTTATGTCTCAGGCGGCGGCGAAGCACTTTATTGCCCAGGGTAACGGCGGCAAGATCATTAACATCGCGTCGATGCTCTCTTTCCAGGGCGGTATTCGCGTACCGTCCTACACCGCATCAAAAAGCGGCGTGATGGGGGTGACCCGTCTGCTGGCGAACGAGTGGGCGAAGTACAACATCAACGTCAATGCGATTGCGCCGGGCTATATGGCGACCAACAACACCCAGCAGCTGCGCTCCGATGAACAGCGTAGCGCGGAAATTCTTGACCGCATTCCGGCAGGGCGCTGGGGCTTACCGGACGATCTGAAAGGGCCGGTGGTCTTTCTCTCCTCCAGCGCATCGGATTACATTAACGGCTACACCGTGGCGGTCGATGGCGGCTGGCTGGCGCGCTAAGCTCGCGCGGCGACAGGCGATAAACCCTGCTGTGACGGCAGGGTTTTTTTATGCCTGGCGGCGGTGGGCCAGGTCACTTCACCATGCGGCAACCGGCGCAACAGCGATAAAAAATGAACATTAATTATCCATATTTAGATGGCTCTTAATTTGAAGATCGTCCATATCATTTCGTCATGCTTTCAGCTATATACCAATAAATAAAGGGAGTTAATAAACAGTGATTGATGAAACGGCAATAATAGAAAGTTTAATGTCCATCACAAAACAACTCCTTCCAGCTATTTAATCCATATCTTTGACGTCTCCTCCCTGACACTTTGTCGCGTCGATCGCGTACTTTCACTGAACGTCTTACTTTGCTCAGGCAGGAAAAAAATGACCTCAATCAGTGACGGCACGACGGTCCTGGCGCGTAGCCAGCGTGATACCCGACGCATGAACCAGTTTGTCTCTATTGCCGCTGCGGTGGCTGGATTGCTATTTGGCCTCGATATAGGGGTGATTGCCGGGGCGCTGCCCTTTATTACCGACCATTTTGTCTTATCCAGCCGGCTGCAGGAGTGGGTGGTCAGCAGCATGATGCTCGGGGCGGCGGTTGGCGCGCTGTTCAACGGCTGGCTCTCCTTCCGACTGGGACGTAAATACAGTCTGATGGCGGGGGCGGTACTGTTTGTGGCCGGGTCGGTCGGATCGGCGTTTGCCGCGAGTGTCGAAATGCTGCTGGCGGCAAGGATCATTCTCGGTATCGCCGTGGGGATCGCCTCGTATACCGCGCCGCTGTATCTTTCTGAAATGGCGAGTGAAAATGTGCGCGGTAAGATGATCAGTATGTATCAGCTGATGGTGACGCTGGGGATCGTCATGGCCTTCCTGTCCGACACCGCATTCAGCTACAGCGGTAACTGGCGGGCGATGCTGGGCGTTCTGGCGCTGCCGGCGCTCCTGCTGATGGTTCTGGTGATTTTCCTGCCGAATAGCCCGCGCTGGCTGGCTGAAAAGGGGCGCCACGTCGAAGCGGAAGAGGTGCTGCGTATGCTGCGCGATACTTCGGAAAAAGCCCGTGATGAGCTCAATGAAATCCGCGAAAGCTTGAAGCTTAAGCAAGGCGGCTGGGCGCTGTTTAAGATCAATCGCAACGTCCGCCGCGCGGTCTTCCTTGGCATGCTGTTACAGGCGATGCAGCAATTTACCGGCATGAATATCATCATGTACTACGCGCCGCGTATTTTTAAAATGGCCGGCTTCACCACCACCGAGCAGCAGATGGTTGCCACGCTGGTAGTGGGCCTGACCTTTATGTTTGCGACCTTTATCGCGGTCTTTACCGTCGATAAAGCGGGGCGTAAACCGGCGCTGAAAATCGGCTTTAGCGTGATGGCTATCGGAACGCTGGTGCTGGGCTACTGCCTGATGCAGTTTGATAACGGTACCGCCTCCAGCGGGCTGTCCTGGCTTTCCGTCGGCATGACCATGATGTGCATTGCAGGCTATGCGATGAGCGCCGCGCCGGTGGTGTGGATCCTGTGTTCGGAAATTCAGCCGCTGAAATGCCGCGACTTTGGCATCACCTGTTCGACCACCACCAACTGGGTGTCGAACATGATTATCGGCGCCACCTTCCTGACGCTGCTGGATACGATTGGCGCAGCGGGGACCTTCTGGCTCTACACCGCGCTGAACGTGGCGTTTATCGGCGTGACGTTCTGGCTGATTCCGGAAACCAAAAACGTCACGCTCGAACATATTGAGCGCCGACTGATGTCCGGCGAAAAGCTGCGCAATATCGGTAATTAATCACAAGGATGCTCTGGGCAGCCACGGACTGGCTACGCGTACCGTTTCCCGATGGTTATCACCGTGAATAATATGCAAGGCGCTCAGGCGCCCGATGTCATAGTGCGGCAGCTGCACCGTCGATAGCGGCGGTAAAAACAGATCGCCAATGCCGACCATATTATCGTAGCCCAGCACCGCAACGTCCTGCGGAATCCGCAATCCTTGCGCCAGCAGCGTCTGATAGACCATAAAGGCGATACGATCGTTGCCGCAGATAATCGAATCGAACGACGGTTTCCCCCGGCGGAGATGGGCCTGCACCACGGCGGGAATATCTTGATAGTGCTGATCGCCCCAGGTCATATAGCTGTGCACCAACGTATCCGGATCGATACCGGCTTCGCGGCAGGCGCGCTCCAGCCCGTGGCGGCGGCGCACGGTGGCAAGATGGTTGGCCGGGAGATGTAAACAGAGCGGGTTACGGTAGCCTGCGGCGAGCAGCGCTTTTACCGCAGCGTACTGACCCTGCTCATCATCAGGAATATAGCTGGCGACCGGGTCGTTAAGACTTTCGCAGTTGGCGAGGACGCAGGGGAGCGTCAGCAGCTTGGCCGGAACGGGGACCTGGCGCAGCCCCATGGTGGTGTAGATGATACCGTCAGGACGGTGGGAGAGCAGCAGATCGACGATGGTTTCCGGACTATCATCGGAAAACATATTCACCACGAAGCTGTTCCAGCCATGCGCGCGGGCGGTCTCTTCGATAGATAACGTGATCTCAACCGAAAACGGCGTGGTGACGGTATCCAGTGCCAGTACGCCAATGGTATTCGGCGTGGCGCGCGCGCCGCGGATTTTCTTGGCTGACAGGTCGGGGACATAGTTGGTCTGTTCGATAGCCGCCTGAACGCGAGCCAACGTCTCGGGTTTCAGACGTTCCGGGTTGTTCAGCGCCCGTGAAACCGTCATCAGAGATACGTTTGCCAGTTTTGCCACATCTTTCAAGGATGCCATATTTCACACTCCACCGTTGCCGCATGCAACAGGCTATACAACTAAGTTGCTGATGTAAAAGGATCATACGATATTCTATCGTATGCCGTGTTCTCTCCGTGGGCCGGATTATTTGATCGCGATCGCACCCTCGTTATGTTAACGTTAACTTTTGTGATTAACATCATGTATCTCAGTAAAACGGCATGATTTATGTTTTTTGTTAACGTTACCATTGCATGCATTACCCCTACACGAGAATGTCATGATGAAAGCCCATCACTCTCACAGCTATCCGCTCCTCAGCGCCTTACTGTTTTTCTTTTTTGTTACCTGGTCCTCTTCCGGCTCATTGCTCTCTATCTGGTTGCACCAGGAAGTCGGGCTCAAGGCGGGGGACACCGGGATCATCTACGCCGTGCTTTCCGTATCAGCGCTGTTTGCCCAGGTGTGTTACGGCTTTATTCAGGACAAGCTCGGGCTGCGTAAAAACCTGCTGTGGTATATCACCGTGCTACTGATTCTCTCCGGGCCAGCCTATCTGCTGTTTGGTTATCTGCTGAAAATAAACGTGCTGCTCGGCAGTATTTTTGGCGGGATCTATATCGGCTTAACCTTTAACGGCGGCATCGGGGTTCTCGAATCCTATACCGAACGCGTGGCGCGCCAGAGCCAGTTTGAATTTGGTCGGGCGCGTATGTGGGGATCGCTGGGTTGGGCGGTGGCGACCTTTTTTGCCGGACTGCTGTTTAACATCAATCCGAAACTTAACTTTGCGGTCGCCAGCTGTTCCGGCCTGGTATTCTTTGTTCTGCTGGCGCGGCTGCGGGTCTCCTCCGCACCGCAGGCCATGCAGGAAGCGATCTCGGGCGGCAAAGTAACGCTGGAGGATGCGCTGCGTCTGCTGACGCTGCCGCGTTTCTGGGCGCTGGTCTTTTTTGTCGTCGGGACCTGCATTTACGGCGTCTACGACCAACAGTTCCCGGTCTACTTTTCCTCGCAGTTCGCAACCTTGCAGGAAGGGAACGCGATGTACGGCTACCTGAATTCTTTCCAGGTGTTCCTCGAAGCGGCCGGGATGTTCTGCGCGCCGTGGCTGGTTAACCGTATTGGCGCGAAAAACGGCCTGATTTTCGCCGGGATGGTCATGGCATTACGTATGGTGGCCTCCGGGCTGGTGGAAGGGCCGCTGCTGATTTCCATCACCAAACTGCTCCATGCGGTGGAGCTGCCGGTACTGCTGGTCGCCATCTTTAAATACAACAGCTTAAACTTTGATAAACGCCTCTCTTCCACGCTGTACCTGGTGGGCTTTGCCTGCACCAGCTCGGTCATTGCCACGGTGCTGTCGCCGCTGGCGGGCTACAGCTACGAGAAATACGGCTTCGCCCAGTCCTATCTGATTATGGGACTGCTGGTGTTCTGCACCACCTTTATCTCCATTTTCTTGTTGCGATCCAGTCGCTCATCTTCGGATCCGATGATGTCGCAACCCTCCGCTATCTGAATGAAAAGAGTGAAGAATATGATGTATACCGTTGCTAACGCTGAACAGGAACTGCAGGCGAAACGCGAGGCGTTAAACCTGCGCTGGTACCCACGCTACCATCTCGCCGCCCGTGCGGGCTGGATCAACGATCCCAATGGTCTGGTCTGGTTTGACGGCTGGTATCACGCCTTTTATCAGCATCATCCTTACTCCACGCAGTGGGGACCGATGCACTGGGGTCATGCGCGCAGCAAGGATTTAGTCCATTGGGAACACCTGCCGGTGGCGCTGGCGCCGGAAGGGCCGGAGGATAAAGATGGCTGCTTCTCCGGTTCGGCGGTGGTGGACGGCGATACGCTGGCGCTGATCTATACCGGGCATAAATTCCACGGCGATCCCAGCGACGAAGAGAATCTCTATCAGGTGCAGTGTCTGGCCACCAGTCGCGACGGCATTCACTTTGAGCGTCAGGGGATGGTACTGGATACGCCGCCGGGGCTGCATCATTTCCGCGACCCGAAGGTGTGGCGCGTCGGCGACAGCTGGTACATGATCGTCGGCGCCCGCGTCGGCGATACCGGTCAGGTGCGCCTGTACCGCTCGGACGATCTGCATCAGTGGCATGAGGAAGGGGTCCTCGACGAAGCGGAAGAGAAGATGGGCTATATGTGGGAATGCCCGGACTTCTTCACCCTCGGCGATAAGCACGTGCTGATGTTCTCTCCGCAGGGGCTGGCGGCGCAGGGCTACGAGAACCGTAATTTATTCCAGAGCGGCTACCTGCTCGGCGACTGGCAGTCCGGACAGCGCTTTGCGCGTGAAGGTCAGTTTGTTGAAATGGACCACGGGCATGACTTTTATGCTCCGCAAAGCTTCGAAACGCCCGACGGCCGCCGTATCGTCATCGGCTGGCTGGATATGTGGGAATCACCGATGCCGGAACAGCAGGACGGCTGGGCAGGAATGCTCTCTCTCCCGCGTGAGCTGAGCCTGAGTGAGGACAACCGTCTGCAGATGCGTCCGGCGAAAGAGGTGGAGTGTTTGCGTCGCGCCTGGTTCCCGTGGCCGGTCAGCACCGTGAAGAATCAGCAGTTGCTGATGGTGGAAAACTGCGATGCGATGGAGGTTATCCTGCACTGGGACTGCGCCAACAGCACCGCCGAACAATATGGACTGAGCTTTGGCGACGGTCTACGCGTCTACGTTGACGCGCAGATGCAGCGTCTGGTGCTCGAACGCCACTATCCGCAGTACGGCCTGTGCGGCGTACGCAGCGTACCGCTCACCGCCGCTGCGCCGCTGAAACTGCGCCTGTTCTTTGATAGCTCCTCGGTTGAGGTCTTCGTCAATGATGGCGAGGCCTGCCTGAGTAGCCGTATTTATCCGGACGCTTCCCGCCGGGAATTATCATTATTGGCCTGGAGCGGTACCGCTTTATTATCTGAGGGCGGCGCCTGGCAGTTAGAATAAATAAACTCAATGTTGTTAATAACCCGTCCGCGGCGACGGGCGGGTTATTATTGTCATCGTCGTCGCCGGTTTTATCCATAAATAAAAAATTTCATTTAATTAAATAATAAGAAAGGGTTTACCGATGAAAAAGATCTGGGTCGGATGTATTGTGACGTCTTTATTTACCCCTCTGGCTAATGCGCAGGCGCCGTTATCTCTTGAGGAGCGGCTGGCGCAAATGGAGCAGCGGCTCAAGGCGACCGAACAGCGGGCGGCCAGCGCGGAGGCGGAAATTAAGACGCTTAAAGGCCAGCAGGCGCCAGCAACGGTGGCCAGCGTTGCACCGGCTAAACCGGCTTTACAGCTTAATGATTATGGCGAATTAAAATTCTATGGCGACGTTGAATTTAATATGGATGGCGCCAGCCGCACCGGTAGCCTGACGTCGGTGAAAACCAGTGCTAATAAAAACTGGGCGCCGGGAGATAAAGAACGCTGGGATATTAACGGCCGTATTCTGCTGGGCTTTGATGGCCTGCGTAAAGGCGCTGACGGGAAATATGCTGGCTTCAGCGTGCAGCCGCTGGCGGATATGACCGGGAAAATGAATCTCGATGATGCGGTATTCTTCTTTGGCCGCCAGGATGACTGGAAAATTAAAGTGGGGCGTTTTGAAGCCTATGATATGTTCCCGCTGAATCAGGATACCTTTATTGAGTATTCCGGTAATACGGCCAACGATCTGTACAGCGACGGCTACGGCTATATCTATATGATGAAAGAGGGACGCGGGCGTAGCAGCAGCGGCGGCAACTTTCTGCTCAGCAAAACGCTGGATAACTGGTACTTTGAGCTGAATACGCTGGTGGAGGACGGCAGCTCGCTGTTCGTCAACCGCAGCTATCACGGCAACGCGCTGGATAATCGCAAAAACGTCGCCTATGTTCGCCCGGTGGTGGCCTGGCAGTCCGGCGCCTGGTCGGTGGCGGCTGCGGCGGAGAGCAACCTGGTGAATAACGCCTACGGTTATGACAAGCAAAATGGCGGCTGGGTCGACCAGTCAAATCGTACCGGTTACGGGATGACCATGAGCTGGAACACGCTGAAAACCGATGCCGAAAATGGCGCGGTGGTGAATCTGAGTACCGCCTATCTTGACGCGGCGGATGAGAAAGATTTCAGCGCCGGTATCAACGCATTATGGCATCGTGTAGAGCTGGGCTATATCTATGCGCATAACAAAATCGACCAGTTCAATATGTCTGGGGTGAGCGGGGAATGTGACGGCGACTGCGCGATTCTGGCGCCGGGACGTTATGACATTCACACCATTCATACCTCATGGCAACTGCCGAATATTATGGATATGCCGAACTTTAATATCTATCTCGGGGCCTATGCCTCCTGGCTGGACTCTTCGGCGGCGAAAACCGGCAGTACGGATGACCGCTACGGTGCACGCGTTCGCTTCAAATATTTCTTCTGACAGGGCTCCCGGGTCGCGGCATAAACGCCGCGCCCGGGCTACCGGCCCGCGGACGGTGGTGAACTCGTAGCCCCCGCTAAGGCGTCAGCCGCCAGCGGGGAGATCGCCAGAGGCTGGTCTGGATGGGGTTTCCCGGAGGCGATGTTGCACATCTGTTCGGGCTACCGGCCTGCAGACGGCGGTGAACTCGTAGCCCCGCTAAGGCGTCAGCCGCCAGCGGGGAGATCGCCAGAGGCTGGTCTGGATGGGGTTTCCCGGAGGCGATGTTGCACATCTGTTCGGGCTGCCGGCCCGCGGACGGCGGTGAACTCGTAGCCCCGCTAAGGCGTCAGCCGCCAGCGGGGGAGATCGCCAGAGGCTGGTCTGGATGGGGTTTCCCGGAGGCGATGCCGCATGACTACACCTCCGCCAGATACAGCGCCGGCATCCCTTCTTTATCGGAAGTGAATAGCACCCAGCGGTTATCCGGCGAAAATGACGGATGCGGATGAGTAACCTGACGATCGCCGTCGAGCACTTTCCAGCTGGAGTCGTGGCGACAGATGGCCTGCTGCGTACCGGACTGCACATCAAATACCCAGATAAACGGATCGTTTAGCTGAATATCGCCGGTATGATGCGGTGCGCCATCGCCGACGACCAGTGAGCCGTCGTGGTTGCTCATCAGGTGCGAGCAGGGGGGAATGGTCAGCAGCCGACGATTATCCAGCGTGGTCGGATCGGCACGGTAGAGATAGCGCTGCGGATCGTTTTCCCGGTGGGCGACGTAATAGAGCGCGGAGCCGTCCGGCACCCAGAACTCATGGGTGAAACTCTCCCCCGGCTGGTGCTGGCGAACGTTGCGCATATTGCTGCCGTCAGCATTGATAAGCCACATCCTGGCGTCGATAGCATCGCGCGGTCCTTCGTGGCAGAACGCGATGGTCTGGTCATCAAACGGCCGGTAAATCGGATGACCCAGCCAGCGTTTCTCCTGCAGGATAACGCGGCGCTCGCCGCTATGCAGGTCGATATTGATCAGGCGGCATTCGGGATGGGTAAAATAAAAGGCGCGGAATTTACTCCAGTCGGTGAGCGGCTGCCAGTCGCTTTTTTTGATCTCGATGCCGACCAGTTTGTTGCAATCGCTGTTTGCCACCCAGGTACCATAGGCGACCCAGTCGTCATCCACTTCGTAAACCACCTGCTCTTCCCGCGTAGCCAGATCCACGCGGCGCAACTGCTGATTGTTTTTCACGTACCACAGCGTGCGGTCATCGTCGGATAAAAAACCACCGAAGGTATTGTCTCCAGGCCCGTCGGTCAGTTGAATGGCCTGCTGCGCGGCAATATCGAGTAAATAGTAGTTCCAGTGGCCCTCGAATCCGCCGCCGAAAATAAGTTTGCTGCCATCCCGGGTAAAGCATTTTTGATAGAAGTAGTTACGGTGGCAGATAACGTGCGGCGGCGTCATCCGAATCACCCGATGTCCGGTTTCGCTGTCTTCCGTGGTGCGGAAATCCAACGGGATAATCTTGCCCTTCATGGTTCACTCCTGACAAAAAATACCCCGCAGCGGGCGCTGCGGGGCAGGGGAGGTGGCAAACACTTAGCGCATGGCGCGCCGTAAAATGCGGTCAGACTGGCGCTGGAAGTCCACCGCCGTCTCTTCGACGCTTTTCTGCCCGTAGTCGATGTACTGCAGCGACGTGCCAAACTGGGCAACGATCTGCGGGTCATCAAAGTAAGGCGATACCGAAAGTTTTGTCGGCAGCGACTGCGCCAGCTTCAGCCCGGATACGGCCGGATCGTCGGTTTTGATCGTGCCGTCTTCGGTCAGGTATTTCACCGCCACTTTGCTTAACGGCACGCCGCGCTCCAGGCCCAGCGTATCCACGCCCTCTTTGCTGTTCAGCAGGAAGTTAATCACTTTCGCCGCCGCTTCCGGGTTTTTCGTCGATTTGCCGATGGAGAGCATCTGCGCCGGTTTAAAGAACAGGCCGGCATCGGTGGCGCCCGGTAGCATCGGGTAGTCGCCCAGCGCCAGCTTCGCCGGCGGCTTCAGGTTGTCGGAGTATTTGTTGATGGTGGAGTTCCACATGTATGTCCCCGCCCATTCCCCCTGAATCCACGGTTTCATCTCATACATGTTGCTCTTGCCGAACGAGGCATAGTATTTGGTGTCCGGCATCACGTGGCTGTCGATGAGCTTTTTGTACATCTGGAAGAATTCGACCCACTGTTCTTTGCTGTAGGAGAATTTCTTCGTTTTCTCGTCGATAGCCGGCTGGTTGTACTTCTGAATCATGTAGGAGTTCAGCAGCGCCAGGGTATCCTGGTGCTCCAGCACCACCGGGAAATACTGCTTACCCAGTTTGCTCTCAAAGGTTTTGCCCGCCGCCATCAGCTCATCCCAGGTTTTCGGGAAGGCAACGCCGGCTTTTTTCCAGGTTTCGTCGTTAAAGTAGAATACCCTGGCGGTAACGGAAATCGGGATACCGTTGAGTTTGCCATTGACCGTGGTGGACTGCAGCTCTTTGGCGTCGAACTGGCTGAGGTCGATGACATCCTTCATTTTGTTCAGATCGTAGAAACCTTCCCCGTTCTTCGAGAAGATAGGCAGCCAGTTCCAGTTTGTCTGCATCACGTCCGGCTCGGTTCCCCCGGCGATTTGGGTGGTCAGGCGCGAAAGATGGCCGTCCCAGCCGGTGTATTCGGCTTTAACGTTGATGTCCGGATTCTGTTTATGAAACTCCTCCAGCGCTTTCAGGGTGACCTGATGGCGGCCGTTGCCGCCCCACCATGACATACGCAGATCGACATCCTTTGCCAGAGACGGTAACGCGGTAAGGCCCAGAGTGGCGGAGATTACGGCGCTTAAAAGCACTTTTTTCATTTTAATACTCCAGTGATTACAGAGAGATGTTCTGTTCGGTGGCGGCATCAAACAGATGGCACTTATTCATGTCGAATTTGAACCACACCTTGCGATGCAGCCCTTTATCAATCATCGGCTTCGCTTCGTCAGAAGGGACGCGGGCGGTCAGTTCATAGTCGGCGACTTTCAGGTAGACGAAAAACTCGTGCCCCATGTTTTCGACCCGCACCATTTCGCCCGAGCAGCCGCCTTCGGCGAACGGCTCATCGGCGATGGAGACAAACTCCGGGCGGACGCCGTAGAACAGCGGCTGGTTTTTATGGCTGCCGACTTTATCCTGCAGGGCCGCGCTTAACGGCAGCAGCTCATCGCCGATAGTCAGGTGCAGGCGACCGGCCTGTTCAACCAGCTTGCTGGGGCGAATGTTCATCTCCGGGGCACCGATAAAGCCGGCAACGAACATGTTTTTCGGTTTGTGGTACAGGTTGTCCGGAGTATCGACCTGCATGATATGCCCGAGCTTCATGACGCAGATACGGTCGCCCATGGTCATCGCTTCGGTCTGGTCGTGGGTGACGTACACGGTGGTCGCCGGCTTGCCGGATTTCTTCAGCTGCTTGTGCAGATCGGAAATACGGATACGCATCGAGGCGCGCAGCTTGGCGTCAAGGTTAGAGAGCGGCTCATCAAACAGGAACACATCCGGTTTTTTGACAATCGCGCGGCCAACCGCCACGCGCTGGGCCTGGCCGCCGGAAAGCTGGCGCGGAAGACGGTCGAGCAGCTCTTCCAGCTCGAGGATTTTGGCCGCTTCGTTAACCTGGGCATCAATCTGGTCTTTCGGCAGCTTGCTCAGCTTGAGACCAAAGGCGAGATTCTCACGCACCGTCATGTGCGGGTAGAGCGCATAGTTCTGGAACACCATCGCAATACCGCGCGCTTTTGGCGCAAGGTTGTTGACGATCTTCTCGCCGATACGCACTTCGCCGCCGCTGATGGTTTCCAGTCCCGCCAGCATACGCAGGGTGGTGGATTTCGCACAGCCGGATGGACCGACGATCACCATAAACTCGCCGTCCGCGATTTTCAGGTCGATAGCATGTACCGCTTTGAAGCCGTTGGAGTAAACTTTTTCCAGTTTGTTGAAAATAACTTCAGCCATGATATTTCCCTCTTAACCTTTGATTCCGCTGCTGGTAACGCCCTGTACGAAGTAGCGTTGTGCCAGGAAGAACACGATGATGGATGGCAGAATGGAGATACTCGCCATTGCCAGAATTTCGTTCCACGGAGCGCCTTCCGTGACGTCGATGGACATTTTCAGCGCCAGTGCGATCGGATATTTATCCACGCTGTAGACGTAAATCAGCGGACCGATAAAGTCGTTCATCGACCACATAAACTGGAACAGCGCCACCGAGATAATCGCCGGTTTCAGGATTGGCACCACCACGTACCACAGCACCTGAATGGAGTTACAACCGTCGATCTGCGCCGCCTCTTCCATGTCGCGCGGTACGCCGCGCAGGAACTGGATAAGCATGAAGACGAAGAATCCCTGGGTGGCGAAAGCCAGCGGCAGATACAGCGGCAGATAGCTGTTCAGCATGCCCATTTCACGGAACATCAGGTACTGCGGGATCAGCAGGACGGTGCTCGGCAGCAGCATGGTGGTGATGAGCGTGGCGAACCAGAATTTCTTCCACGGGATTTCGAAGCGGGCAAAGCCGTAGGCCACGATGGTCGAGGAGATAATGGTCAGCAGGACTTTCGGGATCACATACTTAAAGGTGTTCAGCATGTAGTGACCGAAGTTGTACTCGGTACCGGTTTTCCAGCCGTTAATAAAGCCGTCCCAGGTCGCGTGGGCCGGCCACAGGCTCAGGGTGGTGAAAATCTCATGGTTCGGTTTGAACGACGCCGAGAACATCCACACCAGCGGGTAGAGCATCAGCAGGCCGACGAACAGCAGGATGACATAACGGATGGTCCGGCTGACTTTTTCGCGGCGCAGGGTGCGGGCAACTTCACGCTCCGCAATTTCCGTTGCCGGGGTGATTTGTTGAATATCAGCCATTTTTGCCTCCTTTATCGGCGGAGTAGAACACCCAATATTTCGATGACTTAAAGGCGATGGCGGCAAAGACCGCAACCACCAGGAACAGCACCCATGCCAGCGCCGCGCCGTACCCCATATCGAAGTACTTAAAGGCGGTGTCGTAGATATAGAGCGAGAACAGATAGGTGGAGTAGGTTGGGCCGCCGCCGGTGATGACGTACGGACCGGTAAACTCCTGGAACGCCTGGGTGGTCTGCATAATAAAGTTGAAGAAGATGACCGGCGTAATCAGCGGCACGGTGACCTTCATAAACATCTGCCACTTAGACGCGCCGTCGATCATCGCCGCTTCATACTGTGACTGCGGGACGTTTTGCAGCGCAGCGAGGAAGATGACCATCGCCGAACCAAACTGCCAGACGCGCAGCAGGGTGACGGACATCAGCGCCAGCGACGGCTCACCGAGCCAGTTCACCGGGTCGAATCCCAGCACGCCGATAAAGCTGTTCAGCAGGCCGTCGATAGCAAACAGCGCGCGCCACAGGACGGCAATCGCTACCGAGCTACCGAGAATGGACGGAATGTAATAAGCGGTACGGAAAAAGCCGATACCGCGCAGCTTAAAGTTGAGGACAAACGCTATACCCAGTGCGAAGGCCAGTTTTAACGGTATCGTTAAAAAGACGTAGGCAAAGGTCACACCCATGGATTTCCAGAAGAGGCCATCTTCGGTCAACATGTAGCGATAGTTTTCAATGCCGTTAAACACCGGCGGGCTCATCAAATCGTACTCAGTGAAACTGAGGAAGAAAGATGAAACGAAGGGAAAAGCGGTAAAGACTATCAGCCCGATGATATAGGGCGATATCCATGCCAATCCCAGCATCTTGTTTTCATTCATACATACCTACCTGGCTTACGAGTTTGTAAAACGGATTCGGTGTCGTGGTTTTCTGCGCCCAGTCGCGGCCAGAAAGTGAATCGGTATCGGGTGTCTCAGCTGGCGTTGGCTTCCTTTTTAACCTTGTGTTTGTTATGGGTTTTTGCTCGCAGCGTCCCTGCTGAGCCTGAATGTTTCGGTTTTTACTTGTCCGGCACATCAGTTTTATAAAACGCCGTTTTAATTTTATTTTATTGCGATTTATTACAGAGTCATTCGATTCATAGCGGAAGTGTGATCGAAGTCGAAACGATGTTTCAAAAAATGAGATGGCGAGCATTTTCCAGGATTGATAGGGGTTTGTAGAAAATGCTGAAGATGGGATCTTATGCAGGGATGAGCAAGATGAGTGGCAGGCTAATCATTTTACTGTTACATATTTTTTAACAAATTATTCTGGCGGCAAGTAAGAATGGATAAAAGGGGCATGACGAATATGCCCCTGGGAAGCGCGGTTTACAGGAAATCCTCACGAACGGGAGTAAAGGTATCCAGCAGGGTGCCAGCTTTCAGACAGATGCAGCCGTGCATAATATGCGGCTTTTTGTAGAGCGTATCTCCGGCGCGCACCACCCGTTTCTCTTCACCGATGGTGAACTCAAATTCGCCGGATAGCACATAGGTCAGCTGTTCGTGGGGGTGGTTGTGCATTGGACCGATGGCCCCGCTGTCGAAATTGACCTCCACGGCCATCATGTTGCCACCGTGCGCAAGAATACGACGGGTCACGCCATTGCCCAGATCTTCAAGGGTGGTCTCGTTATGAAAAATAAACATCCGGCAGTCCTGTTGTTAAGTGAAACAATGTTTCATTTAATTTATCGCAGAATCGTCGGGAAAGAAACGATCGACAAGAGAAGTGGAAAGTTGATCACAAGTTTGTTTCACTGGAGCAAAGCATAATCAGGAGCGGATGATGAAAACGATTGGCCTGTTGGGCGGCATGAGCTGGGAATCCACCATTCCCTATTACCGTTTGATCAACGAAGGTATCAAAGCGCATTTAGGCGGCCTGCATTCGGCGAGTCTGCTGCTGCACAGCGTCGATTTCCATGAGATCGAAGCCTGCCAGTCCGCAGGGGACTGGGATCGCGCCGGCGAGATTCTGGCGCAGGCGGCAGTTGGCCTGCAGCAGGCGGGCGCGGAAGGGATTGTTCTGTGTACCAACACGATGCATAAAGTGGCGCAGGCCATCGAAACGCGCTGTGAGGTGCCGTTCCTGCACATTGCCGATGCCACCGGGCGAGCCATTACCGCCAAAGGCCAAAAGCGGGTTGCCCTGCTGGGAACGCGCTATACCATGGAGCAGGATTTTTATCGTGGGCGCCTGCAGGCGCAGTTCGCTATCGAGACGCTGATTCCGGACGCTGACGATCGTGAACGTATTAACCGGATTATTTTTGATGAGCTGTGCCTGGGGGCGTTTAACGACGACTCCCGCGATTATTACCTGCAGGTGATTGAAGCGCTGGCGGAGCAGGGCGCAGAAGGGGTCATTTTCGGCTGTACCGAAATTGGCCTGCTGGTACCCGTGGAGAGCAGCCCGCTGCCGGTGTTCGATACCGCCGCGATTCACGCCGCGGACGCGGTGACGTTTATGCTCTCTTGAGCACCGCGTCCAGCGGGCCTTGAATCCGCGGCAGGCTCCCTTGCAGGTGCTGAATGAAGGTCTCGACCAGCGCCGAGCCCGGGCGGTGTAGCGGGCGGATCAGGCTGACGGTAAACGGCACTTCGACGCTAAAGCGGCGCACCGCCACGCCGCTTTCGCCATAGTCGAGGGCGGTCAGCGGGTTGACGACTGAGATCCCGACGCCCGCCCGTACCATCGCGCAAACCGAGGACGCGCTGTGGGTCTCCACCACCATCCGGCGCTTCACCTGATGATCCGCAAACAGGGCATCAAGCAGCTGACGATAGCTGTCGGTGCGCGACAGGCTGATATAGTTTTCACCGTGGAAATCGGCCGGAGTAAGCTCCTGCTTACTGGCAAGCGGGTGGCTCTGCGGCAGCACGCAAACCTCGTTAAGCGTTAACAGCGGCGTTCGTTCCGTCCCGGCGGGCGTGTGCAGGGTTTCCGTCAGGCCGAGATCGTGACGTTGGGCGGAGAGCCACTCCTCCAGCAGGGGAGACTCCTGCGGCACAATCTGCAGGCTGACCTCGGGATAGCGCGCCAGAAAGGGCTGCAGCAGCAGCGGCAAAAACGACTGAGAAAATACCGGCAGACAGGCGACGGACAGTTCGCCCTGGCGGAACTCGCGCAGGCTCTCGGCGGCGCTGACGATGCGGTCCAGTCCGTACCAGGAGCGCTGAACCTCTTCAAACAGCCGCAACCCTTGCACCGTCGGCTGCAAACGTCCGCGGGTGCGTTCAAACAGCTTCAGCCCAATCACCTTTTCAAAGCGTGCCAGCTCGCGGCTGACGGTCGGCTGAGAGGTATTCAGCAGACGAGCCGCCTCGGTGAGATTGCCGGTGGTCATCACCGCATGGAAGATTTCAATATGGCGTAAATTGACGGCAGGCATGGCGGCTCTCGACGGATTGGCAGTATCCATATCATTTTTGCATAGAGTCACGATAAAACGATATTTTTTATTCTCTTCAGGCTATGGCGTAATCATAAAAAAACGCGCACAACACAGATAACGCCGGAGTTCATTATGCCACGCTCGCTTTACGCCACCGATACTGACCTGACTGCCGAGAACCTGCTTCGCCTGCCTGCCGAATTTGGCTGCCCGGTGTGGGTCTATGACGCGCAGATTATCCGCCGCCAGATAGCCCAGCTCAGCCAGTTCGACGTGGTGCGTTTTGCCCAGAAGGCCTGCTCCAATATCCATATTTTGCGCCTGATGCGTGAACAGGGCGTTAAGGTGGACTCCGTCTCCCTCGGGGAGATTGAACGTGCGCTGGCGGCAGGTTATGACCCGCAGCAGCATCCGGAAGATATCGTTTTTACCGCCGATCTGATTGACGAGGCGACGCTGGAGCGCGTCAAGGCCCTGCAGATTCCGGTGAATGCCGGTTCAGTCGATATGCTGAGCCAGCTGGGGGAAGTCTCTCCAGGCCATCGCGTCTGGCTGCGCGTCAACCCGGGCTTTGGTCACGGCCACAGCCAAAAAACCAACACCGGTGGCGAAAACAGCAAACACGGGATCTGGTACAGCCATCTGCCGGCGGCGCTGGAAGTGATGCGTCGCTATCAGCTCCAGCTGGTGGGGATCCACATGCATATTGGCTCCGGAGTTGATTATGGCCACCTGGAACAGGTTTGCGGCGCGATGGTGCGTCAGGTGGTGGAGTTTGGGCAGGATCTGCAGGCGATCTCTGCCGGCGGCGGGCTGTCGATCCCGTATCGCGAAGGTGAAGAGGCGATCGATACCGATCACTACTACGGCTTGTGGAACGCCGCGCGCGAGCAGATCGCCCGACATCTCGGCCATCCGGTGAAACTGGAAATCGAGCCGGGTCGCTTCCTGGTGGCCGAATCCGGGGTGCTGGTCTCTCAGGTACGTAGCGTTAAAGAGATGGGAAGCCGCCACTTTGTCCTGATTGATGCCGGTTTTAACGATCTGATGCGCCCGTCAATGTACGGCAGCTATCACCATATTACCGCCCTGGCGGCGGATGGCCGCAACCTGAGCGCCGCGCCGCTTATCGACACCGTCGTGGCCGGGCCGCTGTGTGAATCGGGCGACGTCTTTACTCAGCAGGAAGGGGGCAAGGTGGAGACGCGTTTGCTGCCTGAAGTCGCGCCGGGAGATTATCTGGTGCTGCATGATACGGGGGCTTATGGCGCGTCGATGTCCTCAAACTACAACAGTCGTCCGCTGCTGCCGGAAGTGCTGTTCGACAACGGCAGCGCACGGCTGATCCGTCGTCGGCAGACGATTCAGGAGCTGCTGGCCTTAGAGCTGTTCTAAAAATAGGGCCCCGTCGTAACCGACTCGCGCAAGACCAGCGTGCCGGTAAACGGCGGGATCGTTTCGATCGGCTGGTCGTTGGCGAGCTTGATCGCCTGATCGATCGCGGTGGTGATCATGTTATCGATCGGCAGATAGACCGTCGACAGGCCGGGTTCCAGCCATTTTGCGCTCGGGGCATCATCGAAGCCGAACAGCGAAACGTCCTGCGGGATCCGCAGCCCCGCCTGATGCAGCGCTTTTGAGGCGCCCAGCGCCATATCATCGTTACAGGAAAACAGCGCGCTGAACGTTGTTTTCTCATCAAGCAGCTCACGGCACAGTTCATAGCCGCGGGTCATCGTCGAATCGCCGTATTTCACTTTCGCCGCATCCCACGCGATACCATGCTTTTTCAGGGCCTTGCGGTATCCCTGCAGACGGGCTTTGCCCGTAGGGGTATGCATCGGTACGGTCATGCAGGCGATATCCCGGTGCCCTTGCGTAATCAGATAATTGACCGCCTGAAAGGCCGCATCTTCCTGCTCGAAGAACACGCAGCGTTCCCGCGCCAGGCTGACGTCGCGGTTAATCACGACCAGCGGCATATCGATGGATTCGATCAGCGACATGATCTTCTTTTCGCTCATGTGGCGGGTATAGAGGATGATTGCGTCGCACTGGCGGTCAGCGAGCATCTGCACCGCTTCTTCTTCGCGTTCCGGGGCATCGTGGCCGTCGGTGACGATCAGCTGTTTTCCCCAGGCTTCCGTCTGGCGCGAAGCCTGTTGTAGCAGGCGGCCAAAATAGAAACCATCAAAGGTAGAAACCACCAGTCCGATACTGTTGCTGGTACGGTTCGCCAGCGAACGGGCGAGAAAGTTTGGCCGGTATCCCAGCTCTTCCATCGCTTTGAATACCTGTTGGCGGGTGCTCTCTTTTACCTGACCTGTGCCGTTCAACACGCGGGAAACCGTCGCTTTAGAGACGCCTGCGCGAATTGAGACATCCAGCATTGTAGCCATTCATCGATTCCTGATTTCACGTGATAAGCCGCAGTTTATCACAGACATTCAGAGGGATATGCGCTCAACCGGACGCAAAGAACTATCGCGATCACGCTTTTTGCAGGAAGTGTCCGCAAAATGGCTCTTCTACGCCTTGACGTTCTCGCCACCGGCCGCTGCGGGCGCGGTATACTGGCAGCCAGAGGATTTTCAGCAGGGGATCGGTTATGCATATTCAGCCATTATACGCCGCGCCGCAGCACGCCGAACAGGTGGCGACGTGGCTCTGGCAGGCCTTTGGCGGCGAAACGCTGCCGCTGCCTTTTTTTGCCACTCTCATTGCCCACAGCCAGACGCCGGAGGCGCTGCCGCTCACCTTTATCGCCGTCGAGGGCGAGACGCTTATCGGGACGGTGGGGCTGTGGCGCTGCGACTTAATCAGCCGTCAGGATCTGTTCCCGTGGATGGCGGCGCTGTACGTCTCCCCGGACGCGCGCGGACGGGGCATCGCGGGACAGCTGCAGCAACATGTGATCGACTATGCCCGCCGGCTTGGGCACCCGCAGCTGTATCTTTACTCCGCCTGCCGCGATTTTTATGAGCGTTTTGGCTGGCAGTATATTGGTGAAGGGCTGGATTACCCGGCCACCGCCGTCAGCCTGTATCGTTACGACTTATCGCTTTCCGACGGCGCCATTACCGAGTGACGGCGAACCAGCGTCGGGCTGAATAAATGGGTGATTTCAGGCGCCGGGCGCTGATCCGCCAGCGCCAGCGCCAGTTCGGCGGCCTGCGTTGCCATGGTCACGATGGGGTAACGCACCGTCGTCAGGCGCGGGCGAACATAGCGAGAGATCAGCACATCATCGAAGCCAATCAGCGAAATCTCGCGCGGAACGTCAATACCATTATCATTCAGCACCCCCATCGCGCCGGCGGCCATCGAGTCGTTATAGCAGGCGACAGCGGTAAAATTCCTGCCGCGTCCCAGAAGTTCGGTGATGGCCTGTTCGCCGCCGCTTTCATCAGGTTCGGCAAATGTCACCAGCCGATCGTTACAGGGCAGACCGCTCTCCGTTAACGCCGCGTAATAGCCTTGCAGACGATCTTCAGCATCAGAAATCGCGTGGTTGGAACAGAGGTAGCCGATACGGGTATGCCCCTGTTGGATCAGGTGACGGGTCGCCAGCCAGGCGCCGTAGCGGTCATCCAGGGCGACGCAACGCTGCTCAAAACCCGCCAGAATACGGTTGATCAGCACCATGCCAGGGATCTGTTTCATCAGCCCGGCGAGCTCGTCGTCAGGGATCATTTTCGCGTGTACGACCAGCGCAGCGCAGCGATGGCGGATAAGCTGCTCAATGGCCTGGCGCTCTTTTTTAATGCTGTGATACCCATTGCCGATCAGCAAAAAGTTACCGGTGTTGTAGGCCACCTGCTCGACGGCTTTGACCATTGCGCCGAAGAAAGGATCGGACACGTCACCCACCACCAGACCGACGGTCTCCGTCGACTGCTGCGCCAGCGCGCGCGCGTTAGCATTAGGATGATAATTGAGCGTTTCCATCGCCGCAGTCACCGACTGGCGCGAGGTTTCACTGGCTTTGGGGGAGTTGTTGATCACGCGGGATACGGTAGCGACGGACACTCCAGCGAGTCGGGCTACATCCTTAATTGTCGCCATACCAGACCTTTTATAGGGTAAGCGTTTACATACCGTTATGTTACGGGAAAGTGTGGCAGATTCAAGGCTGGAGGCGCCTGGCTTCGCGCAAATGTGATGCAGATTAGCCTTCATGGTGAAAAAGTTACACAACGACAAGCGCAGGGGCGGAGACGAATGAAACGGCGGTGGGAACATTCACACCTTTGCTTACACTTTGCGATTAGCTGTTGCGAATGTTCGCTGGTTTATCCATTCATTGCATTGATATTCTGGCTATCCCAGAGGTATTGATAGGTGGAGCTAACGTTACGTTGGCCACTCTAATTACACCAGCCTGCGCAGATGCGCAGGTTTTTTTTTGCCCGCAGGCGGAACATGCCGCGACCCGCTCCCGCGAAATGCCCTCGCTACCCGCATCGGATAAGCCTCTTCCTGTTCACCGCTCGCCGCTGTTACAGATAGCGAAAATGGCAATAACTGGTTGCACTTAGGCTTATTCCCTTGCGTTTTATCGCTGGTGCGGCAGGGGCAAAAAACCTGACAATCAGGGTCCCAGAGGTATTGATAGGTGAGTTTTTAAGTACGCGTTTCGTACTGATTATCTTGCACCGGCCTGCGCAGATGCGCAGGTTTTTTTTTACGCCAAACATTCTTCCCCGCACTGCTTTCAAACGCCTTCTCGTGTAACCTGCAATGACTTAATAACCGGTCAAATGGAGTTGTTATGCTGTTGGCATTTTTCAGGCTGTTGTTCAAAGGGTTGTATCGGGTCAGACTGACCGGCGACACGCAGCCCTTGCAACAACAAAAGGTCTTGATCACCCCGAATCACGTCTCTTTCCTCGATGGGATCCTGCTAGCCTTATTCCTGCCCGTCCGACCGGTCTTTGCGGTGTACAGTTCTATCAGCCAGCGCTGGTTTATGCGCGTGCTGACGCCGCTGATCGACTTTGTCCCGCTCGACCCGACGAAACCGATGTCGATAAAACACCTGGTGCGGTTGATTGAGCAGGGGCGTCCGGTGGTTATCTTCCCGGAAGGGCGTATCTCGGTCAGCGGTTCGCTGATGAAAATCTATGACGGGGCGGCGTTTGTGGCCGCAAAGTCGCAGGCCACTATTATCCCACTGCGTATCGAAGGCGCGGAGCTGACCCCGTTTAGCCGCCTCAAGGGGCTGGTCAAACGTCGTCTGTTCCCTCGGATCCAGCTGCATTTGCTGCCGCCAACCCGCATTGAAATGCCTCAGGCTCCCCGCGCCCGCGATCGCCGCAAAATTGCCGGGGAAATGCTGCACCAGATTATGATGGAAGCGCGCATGGCGGTGCGTCCACGGGAAACGCTGTATGAATCGCTGCTGGCGGCGCAGGATCGGTTCGGCGCGCGCAAAAACTGCGTGGAAGACATTAACTTTCAACCCGATACCTATCGCAAGCTGCTGACCAAAACCCTCTTTGTGGCGCGCATCCTGGAAAAATACAGCGCTCAGGGTGAAAGAATCGGCCTGATGTTACCCAACGCCGGCATCAGCGCGGCGGTCATTTTTGGCGCTATTGCCCGCGGGCGTATTCCGGCGATGATGAACTACACCGCCGGGATTAAAGGGCTGAGTAGCGCGATTACCGCCGCAGAAATCAAGACGATCTTTACCTCCCGTACCTTCCTTGATAAAGGCAAACTCTGGCATTTGCCGGAGCAGCTTACTCAGGTACGTTGGGTCTTCCTTGAAGACCTGAAAGGCGACGTTACGACCGGCGATAAGTTGTGGATCTTCGGCCATCTGCTGGCGCCGAAACTGGCGCAGGTCAAACAGCAGCCGGAAGATGCGGCGATTATCCTCTTCACCTCCGGTTCCGAAGGCAACCCGAAAGGGGTGGTGCATAGTCATAAAAGTATTCTGGCCAACGTCGAGCAGATTAAAACCATTGCCGACTTTACTGCCAACGATCGCTTTATGTCGGCGCTGCCGCTGTTCCACTCCTTTGGGCTGACGGTCGGTCTGTTTACCCCGCTGTTTACCGGCGCAGAAGTGTTCCTCTATCCCAGCCCGCTGCATTACCGCGTGGTGCCGGAACTGGTTTACGACCGCAACTGTACGGTGCTATTCGGGACGTCGACCTTCCTCGCGAACTACGCGCGCTTTGCTAACCCGTACGATTTCTATCGTCTTCGCTACGTGGTCGCCGGGGCGGAAAAGCTGCAGGAGAGCACGAAGCAACTGTGGCAGGACAAATTTGGCCTGCGCATTCTCGAAGGCTATGGCGTCACCGAATGTGCGCCGGTGGTATCGATTAACGTCCCGATGGCGGCGAAGGTGGGAACCGTCGGGCGTATTTTGCCGGGGATGGATGCGCGCCTGCTGGCGATGCCGGGTATTGAAGAGGGCGGCCGCCTGCAGTTAAAAGGGCCGAACATCATGAACGGCTATCTGCGGGTGGAGAACCCGGGCGTGCTGGAAACACCGACGGCGGAAAATCAGCATGGCGAAATGGAGAGCGGCTGGTATGACACCGGGGATATCGTCACCTTTGACGAGCAGGGCTATGTGCGCATTCAGGGGCGTGCTAAGCGCTTCGCGAAAATCGCCGGCGAAATGGTGTCACTGGAAATGGTTGAGCAGGTGGCTCTGGGCGTCTCACCTGACAAGATGCATGCCACGGCGATTAAACAAGATGCCGGTAAAGGCGAGGCGCTGGTGCTCTTTACCACCGATAATGAACTGAACCGTGAAAAACTGCTGCGCTACGCCCGTGAACATGGGGTGCCGGAGCTGGCGGTACCGCGCGACATTCGCTGGTTGAAGCAGCTGCCGGTTCTCGGCAGCGGCAAGCCGGACTTTGTCACCCTGAAAGGTATGGTTGAGCAGACGGAAGATTCTGATGAGTGAGTCAGTACACACTAACACTTCGCTGTACTCAAAAGGGATGATGGCGGTCATCTGCGCCCAGTTCCTCTCGGCATTTGGCGATAATGCGCTGCTGTTTGCCACGCTGGCGCTGATGAAGCAGCAGTTCTATCCGGACTGGAGCCAGCCGGTGATGCAGATGTTGTTTGTAGGTGCTTACATACTGTTTGCGCCGTTTGTCGGCCAGTTTGCCGACAGCTTTGCCAAAGGGCGAGTGATGATGGTCGCCAACGGCATGAAGCTGCTTGGCGCTGGCTGCATCTGTTTTGGTCTGAACCCGTTTATCGGCTATACCCTGGTGGGGGTGGGCGCGGCGGCCTATTCGCCGGCCAAATACGGCATTCTTGGCGAGCTGACCACCGGGGATAAGTTAGTGAAAGCTAACGGTTTGATGGAGTCGTCTACCATTGCGGCTATTTTACTGGGATCGATGGCCGGCGGTATTCTGGCCGACTGGCATGTGCTGGCCGCGCTGGCCATCTGTGCGCTGGTGTATGGCGGGGCGGTGATCGCCAACCTGTGGATCCCGAAGCTGCCGGCGGCGCGTCCCGGCCAGTCGTGGCGTTTTACTCCGATGACTCACAGCTTCTTTAGCGCCTGTAAGACACTATGGCGTAATGGCGAAACGCGTTTCTCCCTGATGGGAACCAGCCTGTTCTGGGGCGCCGGCGTGACGCTGCGTTTCCTGCTGGTGCTGTGGGTACCGGCGGCGCTTGGCATCACCAGTAACGCCATGCCGACCTATCTCAATGCGATGGTGGCCGTCGGGATCGTCTTGGGCGCCGGCGCGGCGGCGAAGCTGGTCACCCTACAAACCGTCTCGCGCTGCATGCCTGCCGGGGTTTTAATCGGCGTCGCGGTGATCCTTTTCACCTTACAGCAGGCGCTTTTACCGGCATTTGCTCTGCTGCTGCTGCTCGGTATCTTCGGCGGCTTCTTTATTGTGCCGCTCAATGCGCTGCTGCAGGAACGCGGTAAGCATACCGTTGGTGCAGGTAACGCGATTGCGGTACAAAATCTCGGCGAAAACGTGGCCATGCTGCTGATGCTGGGGCTCTATTCGCTGGCGGTGAGAATCGGTATTCCGGTGGTGGGCGTCGGGATTGGCTTTGGCGCGGTGTTTGCGCTGGCTATCGCCGCGCTGTGGCTGTGGGGCCGACGTCAGTCGTAGCCCGGGTAAACCGTTTACGGCGTCACCCGGGAATCCCCGGCTCGCAGTAGGCTAGCCGGGCTACTGTTTAGTCTTTGCGGTAGCCCGGATAAGACGTCAGCCGCTATCCGGGAGGGGTTGACGCTTACGGTGCCGGGTAGGTATAGACCTGATGCACCGCTTCAATTTCCGCTAATACCGCTTCACTCAGCTCAAGATGCAGGCTCTCAACGTTGGTTTTAAGCTGCTCCAGCGTGGTGGCGCCCAGCAGGGTGCTGGCGACGAACGGCTGACGACGGACAAAGGCCAGCGCCATCTGCGCCGGGTCGAGGTTATGCCGTCTGGCGATATCGACGTAGGCCGCTACCGCTTTCTGCGACTGCTCACTGCTGTAGCGCGTGAAGCGGCTGAAAAGCGTATTACGCGCGCCGGCCGGTTTTGCACCGTTAAGATACTTGCCGGTCAGGGTGCCAAATGCCAGACAGGAGTAGGCCAGCAGCTCAACGCCTTCATACTGGCTGACTTCCGCCAGACCCACTTCGTAGCTGCGGTTCAGCAGGCTGTAGGGATTCTGGATGGTGACGATGCGCGGCAGGTCGTGTTTATCTGCCAGGTGCAGATAACGCATGACGCCAAAGGCCGTTTCGTTGGAGACGCCGATATAGCGGATTTTACCGGCACGCTGGAATTCGGTGAGCGCTTCAAGTGTATCCAGCAGGGTGACGACCGGCGTGGTGTCGGTCCAGCTATAGCCCAGTTTGCCAAAGCAGTTGGTCGGGCGCTGTGGCCAGTGAACCTGGTAGAGATCGAGATAATCGGTTTGCAGGCGCTTCAGGCTGTCGTGCAGCGCGTCACGGATATTTTTACGATCCAGCGCATGGTTCGGACGAATGCTGCTGTCGTTATTACGCGCAGGGCCGCTGACTTTGGAGGCGATAATCAGCTTTTCGCGATTGCCGCGTTTCGCCAGCCAGTTGCCGACGTAGGTTTCCGTCAGCCCCTGGGTCTCCGGGCGCGGCGGTACGGGATACATTTCAGCGACATCAATCAGGTTAATGCCCTGGCTGACAGCGTAGTCGAGCTGTTGGTGCGCGTCGGCCTCGCTATTCTGCTCACCAAAAGTCATAGTGCCCAGCCCGAGCGTGCTGATTTCAAGAGAACTGTGTGGGATACGGTGATACTGCATAGCCGGCTTCCTTTTTTATTAACAAGGTCAGGAGTTCCCCGACAAAGGAGTATCAAAATGGCAGAGGGGGAGAAAAAGAGGAAGTAAAAAAATCAAAAAAGCCGGGGGTTCAGAATCCGAAGACGCGATGCTGCGGAGGTTTCAGAGGATCCCGACTCTTTATTAAGAGGGTCCGCTGTCGGGGAAGGCGGCCTCGCCAGGCGAGTGCTGGCAGGCGGCTGGCCGACGAAAAGTCTTAACGTTTAATAATCTGCGAAACATCGTCGCGGTTGATCTGCATTTTATTGCCCTGCTGATCTTCGTAACTGATGAGGCCGGTATCATCATCAACGGCTGGCTTACCATCGGTCAGGATCATGCGTCCGTCTTTTGTCGCCATCACGTAATCGCTGCTGCAACCGGAAACCGAGAACGCCAGTCCCACGGCGGAAATCAATACTGCCCATTTTTTCATCGTCATTACCTCTTGAATGGTCGCACCTCACACCAGTGTATTAATAGCCTGATTTGTGAGACATAAAAAGCAGTAAAGTCTTAAAAAAGTTTGCAGCCCAGGTTTGGGCTGCATTTTTGTGGCTTACAGCGGATTTTTTTTATTACGCAGCAGGTTAAGGCTTTCGACGGCAATCGAGAAGAACATCGCGAAGTAGATGTAGCCTTTCGGAATATGGATCTCGAAGCTTTCCAGCATCAGGGTGAAGCCGACAAGAATCAGAAACGACAGGGCCAGCATTTTCACCGACGGATGACGGTCAACAAAGTCGCCAATCGGTCGGGCGGCGAACATCATTACGCCGACGGCAATCACCACCGCAGCCATCATGATGAACAGATGATCCGACAGCCCAACGGCGGTAATGACCGAGTCGAGGCTGAAAATGATATCCAGTATCATGATCTGCACGATGGCGCCCATAAATGAATGGACGTTGGTTTTCAGCCCTTCCTCTTCGCCCTCGATCGACTCGTGGATCTCTTTACTCGCCTTCCAGATCAGGAACAGACCGCCGAGCAGTAAGATCAAATCGCGAAACGAGATTGCCTGGTCGAAAACGGTAAACAGCGGATTGGTCAGCTTCACGACCCAGGCGATAGAGGCCAGCAGCCCCAGACGCATCAGCATCGCGCCCATCAACCCAATACGTCTTGCGTGAGCACGCTGGGCGGTGGGCAGTTTGGCAACAACCAGAGAGAGAAAAATAATATTATCGATCCCCAGCACGATCTCCAGCAGCGTCAGTGTACCGAGCGCCAGCCAGGCGTTGGGATCGGTTATCCATGCAAATAACATTGTTCAAAGTCCTGCAAAAAAGAAAGTCGCAATTATATGCAACCTGGCAGGCAGAACAAAAAATTAATCGTGGCCGAGGAGAAAATGACGGGCCAGCAGGGCGGCGGTGAAATTTTTCTTCAGGTAGAAGCCGCGCGGCAGCGTGAGAATCGGCTCACCGCGGGCGCCAATCGCCTCGGTTAACGCTTTGCTGTTGGCGGCTTTCGGGCGCAACTGCAGTACCTCGCCATGACGGGCGGTGATGCGCTCCACCTGGCCGAGCACAATCAGATCCATCAGCTCCTCCCAGTCCATTCGCAGCTGGCGATCCTCTTCTTCACTGGGGCTCCACAGCAGCGGAGCGCCGACGCGGCGTTCCGCCAGCGGAATGGCGCGATCCCCTTCCACCGGCACCCACAGAACGCGTTTGAGCTTATGGCGCACGTGACTGCTCTCCCAGGTCACGCCGCTGTTACCAGTGAGCGGGGCAACGCAAACGAAGGTGGTTTCCAGCGGACGGCCCTGGCTATCGACAGGAATGGTCTTCAGCTCGACGCCCAGCGCGGCGAAATCCTGCTCGGGTTTACTCCCGGCGCTGGCGCCCAGCCAAATCTCCAGCAGAATACCGATCCAGCCTTTATCGCGCTTTAAATCGCGTGGAATGGGAATCCCTGCCAGCGCCGCCAGTTCGCCCAGCGAGTAGCCTGCCAGCCCCTGCGCCTGGGCCAGGAGCTGCTGCTGGGTTTGCGGTGGGGACGTTAACGGCGCGATGGCAGGCATACGGCAAAACCTCTGGTTAAAAAATGAACGGTAATTCAGTGCGTTGTGGATAGAGTTTACCTTTTCCTGGGTAACTATGACAATTTGATGATTCGTATGGTTTTTTTTTCATTTTTTTGTCGTTGTGAAAAGAGTGGTAGCGGGTTTTCCAGAACTGGTCACTGGCAATGAACAGGATCTTACACCATGTTATCCACAGAAAAGTGGGATAACTGGGGAAAAGCGGCACTACTGTTTCCATTTACAGCCTTGACGTGCGACGAAAATCGAATTTTTAGACAAAATGTGCCCAGTGGACTCGGATAATCTGTGGATAAAATCGACATTGTTCGATCTTTCATCAGTTCCAGGATCGCATATGTGATGATCATCACGTTTAACTGTAATTACTGAAAGATATATGTGATAACATCATGAATATAATGCCATTATTAAATTATGCTATTCGTAAGCACTTCGGACTACTCTGGGTTTTCCCTGGGTAATTCCATACTTCTTCACAACTCTATCCACAGAAAAAGTGAATAAAATGGGCTCTCGATCGCTTTCGTTGTTTATAACTCTGCTGATTACTGTGAGTTATTCAAATGTTATTCGATCGCACAGTGACAACAGAGTGGTTTACCGTTTACAGCGAGTGTGAAACAATCATTCACATTGAAGATTATTTTGAGGTAGTCCGGTGATTGATGACGATGGCTACCGCCCAAATGTCGGTATTGTAATCTGTAATCGCCAGGGCCAGGTTATGTGGGCCAGGCGCTATGGTCAGCACTCGTGGCAGTTCCCGCAAGGGGGCATTAATCCAGGGGAATCAGCCGAGCAGGCAATGTATCGGGAATTGTTCGAAGAGGTTGGGTTAAGTCGTAAAGATGTGCGAATCCTGGCCTCAACCCGTAACTGGCTGCGTTACAAGTTGCCTAAACGTTTGGTGCGTTGGGACACAAAGCCGGTTTGTATCGGCCAGAAACAGAAGTGGTTTCTCCTGCAGTTGATCGGCAGCGATGCGGAAATCAATATGCAAACCAGTAGTACACCTGAGTTTGATGGTTGGCGCTGGGTAAGTTACTGGTACCCGGTTCGTCAGGTGGTGTCGTTTAAGCGCGACGTGTACCGCCGGGTGATGAAAGAGTTTGCCAGCGTGACCATGTCGCTGGCGGAAAGTGCACCTAAACCGCAAAGCGCGCCTGCTTATCGACGTAAAAGAGGTTAAGCCACGCATATTATGCTCACTCGGTTACGAGAAATCGTCGAGAAGGTCGCGAGTGCGCCGCGTTTAAACGAGGCGCTGGATATCCTGGTCACCGATATCTGCAAAGCGATGGAAACGGAAGTTTGTTCGGTTTACCTGGCCGATCACGACCGACGATGTTATTACCTTATGGCCACTCGCGGGCTGAAAAAACCTCGCGGGCGTACCGTTGCGCTCGCGTTTGACGAAGGCCTCGTTGGCCTGGTCGGGCGCCTTGCGGAGCCTATCAACCTTGCCGATGCGCAAAAACACCCCAGCTTTAAATATATTCCTGCCGTCAAAGAGGATCGCTTCCGCGCTTTTCTTGGCGTCCCGATTATCCAGCGGCGTCAGCTGCTGGGTGTGCTGGTGGTGCAGCAGCGTGAGCTGCGTCAGTTTGATGAAAGCGAAGAGTCGTTTCTCGTCACCCTGGCGACGCAAATGGCCGCCATTCTTTCCCAGTCTCAACTGACCGCGCTGTTTGGCCAGTATCGACAGACGCGTATTCGCGCGCTGCCCGCCTCCTCCGGGGTGGCCATTGCCGAAGGCTGGATGGACATCAGTCTGCCGCTCATGGAACAGGTGTATGAGGCATCGACGCTTGATACCGCTTCCGAACGCGAACGATTGACCGGTGCGCTGGAAGAGGCGGCGAACGAGTTTCGTCGCTACAGCAAGCGTTATGCCGCCGGGGCGCAAAAAGAGACTTCGGCGATCTTCGATCTCTATTCACACCTCCTGTCCGACGCGCGTCTGCGTCGCGAGCTGTTTGCGGAAGTCGACAAAGGCGCGGTGGCAGAATGGGCGGTGAAGAAGATCATCGAGAAGTTCGCCGAACAGTTTGCCGCGCTGAGCGACGGGTATCTGAAAGAGCGGGCCGGCGATTTGCGTACGCTGGGTCAGCGCCTGCTTTTCCATCTCGATGATACGATTCAGGGGCCTAATACCTGGCCGGCGCGTATTGTGCTGGTGGCCGACGAGCTGTCAGCGACGACGCTGGCGGAAGTTCCGCAGGACCGGCTGGCGGGCGTCGTCGTCCGCGATGGCGCAGCCAACTCCCACGCCGCCATTATGGTGCGGGCGCTGGGGATCCCGACGGTTATGGGGGCTGATATCCAGCCTTCGCTGCTCCACGGCCACATGCTGGTGGTGGATGGCTACCGCGGCGAACTGCTGGTCGACCCGGAACCGGCGCTGCTGCAAGAATATCAGCGTCTGGTCAGCGAAGAGAACGAACTCAGCCGGCTGGCGGAAGACGATCTGGAACACACTTCCGAGCTGAAAAGCGGCGAGCGGGTGAAGGTCATGCTGAACGCTGGCCTGAGCCTGGAACATGAAGAAAAGCTTGGCAACTTTATCGACGGCATCGGCCTGTACCGGACCGAAATCCCGTTTATGCTGCAAAGCGGTTTCCCGTCGGAAGAGGAGCAGGTCGCCCAGTATCAGGGCATGCTGCAGATGTTTAATGAAAAGCCCGTGACCCTGCGTACGCTGGATATCGGCGCCGATAAACAGCTGCCGTATATGCCGATTAGCGAAGAGAACCCGTGCCTCGGCTGGCGCGGCATCCGCATTACTCTCGATCAGCCGGAAATATTTCTCATCCAGGTGCGCGCCATGCTGCGTGCCAATGCCGCCACCGGCAACCTGAGTATTTTGCTGCCGATGGTGACCAGTCTTGATGAGGTGGATGAGGCGCGCCGTCTGATCGATCGCGCCAGCCGTGAAGTCGAAGAGATGATTGGCTACGCTATTCCTCGCCCGCGTCTTGGCGTGATGCTGGAAGTGCCTTCGATGGTCTTTATGCTGCCGAATCTTGCCAGCCGCGTGGATTTTATCTCGGTAGGGACCAATGACCTGACTCAGTATATCCTCGCCGTCGATCGCAACAACACCCGGGTTGCCAGCATGTATGACAGCCTGCATCCTGCGGTGCTGCGGGCGCTGGCGATGATTGCGCATGATGCCGAACGCTTCGGTATTGACCTGCGGCTGTGCGGTGAAATGGCGGGCGATCCGATGTGCGTGACGATCCTGATTGGTCTTGGCTATCGCCACCTGTCCATGAACGGTCGTTCGGTGGCGAGGGTCAAATACCTGCTGCGACGTATCGATATTGCCGAAGCTCAGGAACTGTCGCGTCGGAGCCTTGAAGCGCAGATGGCCACCGAGGTTCGCCATCAGGTGGCGGCCTTCATGGAACGACGCGGTCTGGGTGGCTTGATCCGCGGCGGCCGTTAGCCGTTAGAGAGCGGTAGGCCGGGTAAGCGTAGCGCCCCCGGCAAAATAACGGCTCAGTCAGGTAACCCGGACAGGTGATCGGCACCGCCTCCGGGAAAACTCCCGTGTGCCGTTAGCATCCGTATACATATCTTTTACAACAACGGCACGGCCAGCGAATTAACCTTATGCTATTATTCGCCCCCTTGGAGCACCCGTATAGGTCGGGCGTGTATGATCACCGCTGTCCACTTTCGGCGGAATAACAAGTCTTTATGGTGACAGATGAATAGTGGCTACCTGCATTTTCCGGATTTTGATCCGGTCATATTTTCCCTTGGGCCGGTCTCCCTCCACTGGTACGGGATGATGTATCTGGTCGGCTTTGTTTTTGCGATGTGGCTAGCCACCCGTCGGGCCAACCGTCCGGGCAGCGGCTGGACCAAAAACGAAGTCGAAAACCTGCTGTATGCCGGGTTCCTTGGCGTTTTCCTCGGTGGCCGTATCGGCTATGTCCTGTTCTATAATCTGCCGGTTTTCCTGCAGGACCCGCTGTATCTGTTCCGCGTCTGGGATGGCGGCATGTCGTTCCACGGCGGCCTGATTGGTGTCATCCTCGTGATGATCATTTTTGCCAGACGCACTAAACGCACTTTCTTCCAGGTCGCCGATTTTATCGCGCCGCTGATCCCCTTTGGCCTCGGGGCGGGGCGTCTGGGCAACTTTATCAACGGTGAACTGTGGGGCCGCGTCGATCCGAGCTTCCATTATTCGATGATTTTCCCCGGCTCGCGCGCGGAAGATCTGGCGCTGCTGCCGTCTCATCCGGAATGGCAATCGCTGTTTGATACCTACGGCGCGCTGCCGCGTCACGCTTCGCAGCTGTACGAGCTGGCGCTGGAAGGGGTCGTCCTGTTCCTGATTCTGAACCTGTTTATCCGTAAACCGCGTCCGACCGGGTCGGTATCCGGTCTGTTCCTGATTGGCTACGGCCTGTTCCGCATTATCGTGGAGTTCTTCCGCCAGCCAGACCAGCAGTTCACCGGTGAATGGGTACAGTACATCAGCATGGGGCAGATTCTTTCGATCCCAATGGTGCTTGCGGGTATCATTATGATGGTCTGGGCGTACCGTCGTCGTCCGCAGCAACAAACTTCTTGAGGAACCATGAAACAGTATCTTGATTTGATGCAGAAAGTGCTCGCCGAGGGCACGCAAAAAAATGACCGCACCGGTACCGGCACTCTGTCCATCTTCGGCCATCAGATGCGTTTTAACCTGCAGGAAGGCTTCCCGCTGGTGACGACCAAGCGCTGTCATTTACGCTCCATCATCCATGAACTGCTGTGGTTCCTCCAGGGTGACACCAACATCGCGTATCTGCATGAAAACAACGTCACTATCTGGGACGAGTGGGCGGATGAAAATGGCGATCTGGGGCCGGTTTACGGCAAACAGTGGCGTTCCTGGCCTGCGCCGGACGGCCGCCATATCGACCAGATCAGCACGGTGATGGAACAGCTGAAAAACGATCCGGATTCACGTCGCATCATCGTTTCTGCGTGGAACGTCGGCGAGCTGGATAAAATGGCGCTGGCGCCGTGCCACGCGTTTTTCCAGTTCTACGTCGCGGACGGCAAACTCTCTTGCCAGCTGTATCAGCGTTCCTGCGATGTGTTCCTCGGCCTGCCGTTTAACATCGCCAGCTATGCGCTGCTGGTGCACATGGTCGCCCAGCAGTGCGATCTGCAAGTCGGTGATTTTGTCTGGACCGGTGGGGATACTCACCTCTACAGCAACCACCTTGAACAGACGGATCTGCAGCTGAGCCGCGAACCTCGTCCATTGCCGAAGCTGATCATCAAACGGAAACCAGCGTCGATTTTCGACTACCGTTTTGAAGACTTCGACATCGAAGGCTATGACCCGCATCCGGGGATTAAAGCGCCGGTGGCGATTTAATTCGCCCGGCACAGGATGTCGTAAAGAGATAAAAACCGGTGCCTGAGGCGCCGGTTTTTTTTGCCTGCGCAAACTCGCTTCCTGATTTTCTGTAATCGTCTGCAAACCTGATGCCTGGCTTCGGCACGCCTCGCGAAAGGCTATTTTGCCCGTCGTCTCCGCGCCGTTTTTTCCCCATACTCGCGCCATGAACAGACAACGTGGCTACACCCTGATTGAAACCCTGATAACGCTGACGCTGGTGCTTATTCTCAGCGCAGGAGGGCTGTACGGCTGGCAGAGCTGGCAGCAACAACAGCGCTTATGGCAAACCGCCAGCCAGGTGCGCGACTACCTGGTGCTGCTACGCGACGACGCGAACTGGCATAACCGCAACCGGCTGGTGAGCGTGGGGCAAAGCGGCGGCGTCTGGTGTCTGAGCGCCGAAGATACGCTGGCGGAGTGTGCGGCTGTAACGCCGTTTACGCTGCAGCCGCGTTGGCCGGAAGTGGCGCTCAGCCACATCACGCCGGGATTAGGTTTTTACGGGTTGCGTAACAGCGCCTGGGCCGGACATATCCGGCTGCAAAGCGCGGGGGGGAGCTGGAATATTATCGTATCTGGCTGGGGGCGAATTCGCCTGTGCCGCAACGAGGAGAACGCATCGTGCCTCTGATTCCCCGAGGTTTTTCGCTGGCCGAGACGCTTATCTCAATGGCCATCAGCGCGATTTTACTGATGGGCGCATCGCGTTTTCTGCCTGCTCTGCAACGGCAGACACTGCGGCAGACGCAGCAGCAGTCTCTGGATAACGAACTCTGGCAGCGCGTGTATACGGTAGCAAAACATCTGCAGCGTGCGGGCTATTGCGCCGGGGAGTGCGTGGGACAACCGTTGCTTATCGCCAGCGATGGTCGCTGTGCGATCGTCCGCTGGGATAGTAATAGCAACGGCGCGTGGGATGCCACGCCGGAAGCAATGTCTGATGCGACAGGATTTCGTTTGAACAACGGGGCGCTGGAAACGCGGCGCGGTGTGACCAGCTGCAGTGACGGGGGATGGGAAAAAATGACGAATCCCGGAGCACTCAACGTGACCCATTTTCAGGTTACCCGCCAGGATATCGCCGGATTTGCTCCGGAGCTTACCGTCATGCTGGCGGCGCATGCGGTTGCGGATCCCCATATTTCGGCTCAGGCGGAATATCGCGTGACCGGGTATAACTTATGAACCGCCAGCGGGGAGCCTCCTCGTTGCTGATGGTGCTTTTGCTGCTGGCGCTTGGCAGTATGTTATTGCAAGGGCTGAACCAGCAGCAGCGCTCCCTGCTGGCGCAAACCGCGGGTGAAACTCAGGCGATCCGCGAAACGGCCGGTGCGCACTCCGCGCTGCAGTGGGGAAAAACTCTGGCGTGGACGGTACACGATGCCAACGCCTGCCGTGATTCTGCTGCCGGGGGCTGGCGCGCCTGCCTGCGCATTTTTGACGATGCATCCGCCCTGTTAATCGCCAGCGGCGGTCGCATTTTGCTGTGGCAATCTGGTCGGGTTGAAGAGGGCGTGGTGCGCTTTTCTCCCCACGGCTGGAGCGACTTTTGTCCACTAACGGAGGCGAATCTGTGTCGGATGCCGTGAACCATGAGCAAGGGTTTAGCCTGCCGGAAACGCTGCTGGCGATGACGTTACTGGTTATGGTGGTGACCGCCCTTGGCGGCTACCAGCGTGGGCTGGCCAATGGTTTTATCCAGTTAAATCAATATCGCCAGCTGTGGCGCGACGCGTGGCGCTATGGTCAGATGAACCCTCCGGAGATCCCACCCGGCGGGTCCGTTACCCGCTTGCAGACATCGGCGGCCAGATGTGTCAGCATCACGGTAACGATCACCATGCCCGTGGATAAACGGGTGCAGATGACCCGGCTGCATTGCCCGGTCAGTCAGTAGTCAGGAGCGAATATGTTAAGGGTGTACCACTCAAACCGTCTGGATGTTCTTGAAGCGTTGATGGAATTTATCGTCGAGCGCCAGCGGCTGGATGACCCTTTCATGCCGGAAATGGTGCTGGTGCAAAGTACCGGGATGGCGCAGTGGCTACAGATGACGCTGGCAAAACGGTTTGGCATTGCCGCCAATATCGACTTCCCGCTGCCGGCGAGCTTTATCTGGGACATGTTTGTCCGCGTACTGTCGGATATACCCGGGGAAAGCGCCTTCAGTAAGCAGAGCATGAGCTGGAAACTGATGACCCTCCTGCCGCAACATCTTGACGATGAGGCTTTTACGCTGTTACGCCACTATCTCAGCGACGATAGCGACAAGCGCAAACTGTTTCAGCTGGCAGCCCGGGTCGCCGACCTCTATGACCAGTATCTGGTCTATCGCCCGGAATGGCTGATGCGCTGGGAGGCCAATGAGCGCGTCGATGGCCTCGGCGACGCCCAGCAGTGGCAGGCGCCGTTATGGAAGGCGCTGGTCGACCATACCGCTGCGCTGGGGCAGCCGCTCTGGCATCGTGCCAATCTGTACCAGCGCTTTATCAGCACGCTGGAAGCGGCGGATGAACCTCCGGCCGGGCTACCTTCGCGGGTTTTTATTTGTGGAATTTCGGCGCTGCCGCCGGTTTACCTGCAGGCGCTTCAGGCGCTGGGCAAGCACGTCGATGTGTATGTGTTGTTCACCAACCCCTGTCGTTACTACTGGGGCGATATTAAAGACCCGGCCTTTCTGGCGAAACTGCTGTCACGCCAGCGCCGTCATCATCGTGAACCGCGCGAACTCCCGCTGTTTCGCGATACCGGGCAGGCGCCAGCATTGTTTAACGATGCAGGGGAACAGGACGTCGGTAATCCGCTGCTCGCTTCCTGGGGGAAGCTGGGTCGCGACTACATCTATCTGCTGGCCGGGCTGGATCGTTATGAAGAGCTGGATGCCTTTGTCGATATTACGCCGGATAATCTGCTGCACAATTTGCAGGCGGATATCCTCGAACTGCGCAATACCGCAGTGGCCGGAAGAAGCGCCGAAGAGTTTGCCCACAGTCACGGCAAACGCCCGCTGGCACTCGACGATCGTAGCCTGACCCTCCACGTCTGCCATAGTCCGCAGCGTGAGGTCGAGGTGCTGCATGACCGGCTGCTGGCGATGCTGGAGGCGAATCCTGAACTGACGCCGCGCGATATTATCGTGATGGTGGCGGATATCGACAGCTACAGCCCTTACATTCAGGCGGTATTCGGCAGCGCCAGCGGCGAACGCTGGCTACCGTGGGCGATTTCCGACCGGCGCGCCACAGAATCGCATCCGGCTCTGCAGGCATTTATTACGCTGCTTGCTCTGCCCGACAGCCGCTTTGCCAGCGAAGATGTCCTGGCTCTGCTGGATGTTCCGGTGCTCGCCGCGCGCTTTAACATTGACGAAGAGGGGCTGCGCTATCTGCGTCAGTGGGTTAATGAATCCGGCGTGCGCTGGGGAATGGATGACGATAATGTGCGCGAACTGGATCTGCCTGCCACCGGGCAACACACCTGGCGCTTTGGCCTGACGCGGATGCTGCTGGGCTATGCGATGGACAGCAGCCAGGGCGAATGGCAGTCGGTCCTGCCCTATGATGAATCCAGCGGGCTGATCGCTGAACTGGTGGGTAATCTGGCTTCGTTGCTGATGCAGCTCAACCTCTGGCGCCGGAAGCTGGCGCAGGAACGTCCGCTGGCGGAATGGCTGCCGCTTTGTCGCGAACTGCTCAATGACTTTTTCCTGCCCGACGGCGACACCGAAGCGGCGCTGGCGCTGATTGAACAGCAATGGCAGACGGTGATTGGCGAAGGTGCCCAGGCACAATATGAGCAGTCCGTTCCTCTGTCTTTATTGCGCGATGAGCTGGCGCAGCGGCTGGACCAGCAGCGTATCAGCCAGCGCTTCCTCGCCGGGCCGATCAACATCTGTACTCTGATGCCGATGCGCTCCATACCGTTCAAAGTGGTGTGCCTGCTCGGGATGAACGACGGCGTTTATCCGCGGACGCTGGCGCCGCTGGGCTTCGATTTAATGAGTCAGAAACCGCAGCGCGGCGACCGCAGCCGTCGTGATGATGACCGCTATTTGTTCCTGGAGGCGCTGATGTCCGCCGAACAGACATTGTATATCAGCTACATCGGCCGCTCGATTCAGGACAATAGCGAACGCTATCCTTCGGTGCTGGTGCAAGAACTGGCGGACTATATTGGCCAGAGCCACTGCCTGGCCGGGGATGAGGCGCTGGATTGTGACGCCAGCGAGCGACGCGTCAAAGCACATATCACCCATCTGCATACGCGCATGCCCTTTGATGCGGCCAATTTCCGTGATGATGAATATCAGAGCTACGCCCGGGAGTGGCTGGCGGCTGCCAGCCAGCAGGGAGAGGCGCATGGCGACTTTATCCAGCCGTTGCCGGCGCCGGTTATCGAAACGCTGTCATTTGAACAGCTGCTGCGATTCTGGCAACACCCGGTACGCGCCTTTTTCCAGCAGCGCCTGCGGGTTAACTTCCGTTCTGAAGAGAGTGAAATTCCCGATGACGAGCCGTTCACCCTCGAAGGACTTAGCCGTTATCAGTTGAACCAGCAGTTGCTGAATACGCTGATTGAACAACAGGATGCGTCGACGATGTATCGTCGCTTCCGCGCCGCGGGAGAGCTGCCCTTTGGCGCTTTTGGTGAGCTGGCCTGGGAGACGCAGCGTCAGGAGATGCAGAACCTTGCGGAGCGGGTCATTGCCAGCCGTCAGCCGGGGCAGAGCATGGAAATCGATCTGCAATGTCACGGAGTCAACATTACGGGGTGGCTACAGCAGGTACAATCTGACGGTCTGCTGCGTTGGCGACCGTCGCTGCTGAGCGTCGCGCAGGGGATGCAACTTTGGCTGGAACACCTTGTCTACTGTGCTAGCGGCGGAACCGGTGAAAGCCGACTGCTGGTGCGCAAAGAGGGCGAGTGGCGTTTCCCGCCGCTGGCGCAGGAACAGGCCAAAGCGTACCTTGATCAGCTGGTAGAAGGCTACCTGCAAGGCATGTCCAGACCGCTGCTGTTACTGCCGGAAAGCGGCGGTGCATGGCTAAAAGTCTGTTATGACGCTGAAAAGGATGTCATGTTAACGGATGAAGAGACGCAACAAAAAGCGCGTAGCAAATTTCTTCAGGTCTATGAAGGTAATATGGTGGTCAGTGGCGAAGGGACGGATGTGTGGTATCAACGCCTCTGGCGCACGCTTGAACCGGCTTATTATGAAGAAATTATCACGCAAACACAGCGCTACCTGTTGCCGATATTTCGTTTCCATCAGTCCGAATAAATTTGTAATAGTATAAAAATTGCGCAGAATAAGGTGTTCAATTATCATGCGCAACCAATCACGGACTGATGTGCATAACGCTGACGCAGTCAGCGCAAAGTTTGTTAATGATGAGGTTCGTGAATGCCCCGCAGTGTATGGTTCAAGGTTATTTTAGTACTGGCTGCCCTTTGGGCGCCGTTAAGTCAGGCAGATACCGGATGGCAACCGATTCAGGAAACCATTCGTAAAAGCGAAAAAGATCCCCGACAGTATCAGGCCATTCGCCTGGATAATGGCATGGTGGTCCTGCTGGTTTCCGATCCGCAGGCGGTGAAATCCCTGTCTGCGCTGGTGGTGCCCGTGGGGTCGCTGCAGGATCCCGTCGATCATCAGGGGCTGGCGCATTTTCTGGAGCACATGACGCTGATGGGCTCGCAAAATTATCCGCAGCCGGACAGCCTCGCCGAATTTCTGAAAATGCACGGCGGCAGCCATAATGCCAGTACCGCGCCTTATCGCACCGCCTTCTATCTTGAAGTCGAAAACGATGCCCTTGACGGCGCGGTCGATCGTCTGGCTGATGCCATTGCCGCTCCGCTGCTGGATAAGAAATATGCCGATCGCGAGCGCAATGCGGTCAACGCCGAGCTGACCATGGCGCGCACCCGTGACGGGATGCGCATGGCCCAGGTGAGTGCCGAAACCATTAACCCGGCGCACCCGGCTTCGCATTTTTCCGGCGGTAACCTTGAGACGCTTAGCGACAAGCCCGGTAAACCGGTGCTCGACGCCCTGCATACTTTCCGCGACAGCTGGTACTCGGCGAACCTGATGAAGGCGGTCATTTACAGCAACAAACCGCTGCCAGAACTGGCGAGCATCGCGGCGAAAACCTATGGCCGGGTGCCAAACCACAATATCAACAAACCGGAAATCACCGTCCCGGTCGTGACCGATGCGCAAAAGGGCATCATCATTCACTACGTCCCGGCAATGCCGCGCAAAGTGCTGCGCGTTGAATTCCGTATTGATAACAACAGCGAGCAATTCCGCAGCAAAACCGACGAGCTGGTGACCTACATGATCGGCAACCGCAGCCCGGGAACCTTATCTGACTGGCTGCAGCAGCAAGGCCTGGTCGAGGGGATTCGCGCGGACTCCGATCCGGCGGTCAACGGCAACAGCGGCGTGCTGGCGATTTCGGCGACCCTGACCGACAAAGGTCTGGCGCACCGTGATGAAGTGGCGGCGGCGATCTTCAGTTACCTCAACCTATTGCGTAGCCAGGGCATCGACAAACGCTATTTCGATGAGCTGTCCCATGTTCTGGCGCTTGATTTCCGCTATCCGTCGATCAGCCGCGATATGGATTACGTGGAATGGCTGGCGGACACCATGATTCGCGTACCGGTGGAGCATGCGCTGGACGTGGTCAACATCGCCGATCGCTACGATCCGCAGGCGATTAAAGACCGGCTGGCCATGATGACGCCGCAAAATGCACGCGTCTGGTATATCAGCCCGCAAGAGCCGCATAACAAAACCGCTTACTTTGTGAATGCGCCGTATCAAGTCGACAAGATCAGCGCGCAGACCTTTAGCGACTGGCAGCAGAAGGCGAGCGCTATCGACCTGAAGCTGCCGGTGTTGAACCCTTATATTCCTGACGATTTTACGCTGATTAAAAGCGATAAAGCCTACCCGCATCCGCAGCTGATCGTTGATGAGCCGACGCTGCGGGTGGTCTATGCGCCCAGTCAGTTCTTCGCCAGCGAGCCAAAGGCTGACGTTTCTCTGGTGCTGCGTAATCCGCAGGCCATGGACAGCGCTCGTAGCCAGGTCATGTTCGCGCTGAATGACTATCTGGCAGGCATCGCTCTCGATCAGCTCAGCAACCAGGCAGCGGTGGGCGGCATCTCCTTCTCAACCGGCGCCAATAACGGATTAATGGTCAATGCCAACGGCTACACCCAGCGGCTGCCGCAGCTGTTTACCGCGTTGCTGGACGGCTATTTCAGCTATACGCCGACCGAAGAGCAGCTGGAGCAGGCCAAATCCTGGTATGCGCAGATGATGGACTCGGCGGACAAAGGTAAAGCCTACGACCAGGCGATCATGCCGGTTCAGATGTTGTCCCAGGTGCCCTATTTCCAGCGCGAGGAGCGCCGGGCGCTGCTGCCGTCAATTAGCCTGCAAGAGGTACTGGCCTATCGCGACAACCTGAAAGCGAAAGGGCGCCCGGAGCTGCTGGTGATCGGCAACCTCACCGCTGAACAGTCCACCGCCATGGCGCGTCAGATCCAGCAGCAGCTGGGATCTGATGGCAATGAGTGGTGTCGCAACAAAGACGTCCTGATCAACAGTCAGCAACTGGCGATTTTTGAAAAAACCGGTAACAGCACCGATTCAGCGCTGGCCGCCGTCTTCGCCCCGCCGAACGTGGATGAATACAGCAGCTCCGCCGCCAGCTCCCTGCTCGGGCAGATTATTCAGCCGTGGTTCTATAACCAGCTGCGCACCGAAGAGCAGCTTGGCTACGCGGTCTTTGCTTTCCCGATGAACGTCGGGCGCCAGTGGGGGATGGGCTTCCTGCTGCAAAGCAGCGATAAACAGCCTGCTTTCCTCTGGCAGCGCTTCCAGGCGTTCTTCCCGACCGCGGAAGCTAAACTGCGGGCGATGAGCCCGGCAGAGTTTGCGCAAATCCAGCAGGCGGTGATAAGCCAGATGACTCAGGCGCCGCAAACCCTGGGCGGCGAAGCCTCGCAGCTGAGCAAAGATTTCGATCGCGGTAATATGCGCTTCGATTCACGTGATAAAGTAGTGGCTCAGATAAAACTGCTGACGCCGCAAAAACTTGCCGACTTCTTCCATCAGACGGTGGTGGTTCCGCAAGGCATGGCGATATTGTCCCAGATTTCCGGCAGCCAGAATGGCAAGACCGATTACGTCCATCCTGAAGGTGGCAAAGTCTGGGAAAACGTCAGCGCATTGCAGAAATCCTTACCCCTGATGCGAGAGAACGAATGACCGAAACCGCCGAGTCTCTGGATCCCCTGCGCTTGCCCTTGACGGGTGAGCGCCTGATAGAAGCCTCTGCGGGCACCGGAAAAACCTTTACCATCGCCGCACTGTACCTGCGGCTACTGCTGGGACTTGGCGGGGAATCCGCCTTTCCTCGTGCGGTCAGCGTGGAAGAGCTGCTGGTGGTGACCTTCACCGAAGCAGCCACCGAAGAACTGCGCGGCCGTATTCGCAGCAATATCCACGAGCTGCGCATTGCCTGCCTGCGCGACAGCGCGACCGATCCCCTCTATAGCGCTTTGCTGGCTGAAATTGCGGATAAGAACCAGGCGGCGAATACGCTGCTGCTGGCGGAACGACAGATGGACGAAGCGGCGGTATTTACCATTCACGGCTTTTGTCAGCGGATGCTGAGTCTCAATGCCTTTGAGTCCGGCATGCTCTTTGAGCAGCAGCTGATCGAAGATGAATCCCGGCTGCGTTACCAGGCCTGCGCAGACTTCTGGCGTCGACATTGCTATCCGCTGCCGCGGGAGATCGCCGCCGTCATTCATGAGGCGTGGAAAGGTCCGCGCGATCTGTTGAAATCCCTCGATCGCTGGTTGCAGGGCGAAGCTCCGCAGCTCAAATCCCCGCCGGCAGCGGAAGAGACGCTGGCCGAACGCCATCAGCACATTATTGCGCGCATTAACGCCATGAAAACACAGTGGCGGGAACAGGTTGCTGAGATTGAGGGGGTACTGGAGAACTCCGGTCTCGACCGCCGTAAGTTCAATCGCGGCAACCAGGGAAAGTGGATAGAGAAAATCAACGCCTGGGCGCAGGAAGAGACGCTCGGTTATCAGCTTCCTGACGCGCTGGAGAAATTCTCGCAGGCCTTCTTACATGAACGAACTAAAGCCGGCGGTGAGCCGCCGGTGCATCCGCTGTTCAGTGTGGTTGAAGAGCTGCTCTCTTCTCCGCTGACGCTGACGGATCTGGTTATCGCCAGGGCGATGGTGGAGATCCGCGAAGCGGTCGCCCGGGAAAAGCGTCGGCGCGGCGAGCTCGGTTTTGATGACATGCTCAGTCGGCTGGATGATGCGCTGCGCGGCGAGAGCGGAGAAGCGCTGGCCAGCGCCATTCGTCAGCGTTTCCCGGTGGCGATGATTGATGAATTTCAGGACACCGACCCGCAGCAGTACCGAATTTTTCGCCGTATCTGGCGGCAGCAGCCGGAGACGGCGCTGCTGCTTATCGGCGACCCCAAGCAGGCCATCTATGCCTTCCGCGGCGCGGATATTTTCACCTATATGAAAGCGCGTGGCGATGTGGCGGCTCATTATACGCTGGATACCAACTGGCGCTCTGCTCCCGGGGTGGTTGAAAGCGTTAACCGCCTGTTCAGCCTGAGCGATAACCCCTTTATGTTCCGGGAGATCCCTTTCTTGCCGGTCAAACCGGCCGGGAAAAACCACGGGCTGCGCTTTACCGTGGATAACAACGCGGTTCCGGCAATGAACATCTGGCTGATGCCGGGCGAGGCCGTGGGATCCGGTGACTATCAGACGTATATGGCGCAGCTGTGCGCGGCGCAAATTCGCGACTGGCTAAGCGCCGGTCAACAGGGGCGCGCGTTGCTCTGGCGTAATGACAAAGCAGCCCGGCCGGTTCAGGCCTCCGATATCACGGTTCTGGTACGTAACCGTCAGGAAGCCTCGTTGATCCGGGATGCCTTACGGGCGCTGGCGATCCCGTCGGTGTATCTCTCTAATCGCGATAGCGTTTTCGACACGCCGGAAGCGCAGGAGATTTTATGGCTACTGCAGGCGGTACTGGCTCCCGAACGAGAAAATACGCTACGCAGTGCGCTGGCAACATCGATATTCGGCTTGAATGCGCTGGATATTGAACGCCTCAACCAGGATGAACGAGCGTGGGACGCGCTGGTTGAAGAGTTCAGCATCTACCGGCAAATCTGGCGCCAGCGCGGGGTGATGCCGATGCTGCGTGCGCTGATGAGCGCGCGGCAGATTGCGGAAAATCTGCTGGTGACGGTCGGCGGTGAACGCCGTTTAACCGACATCCTGCATATCAGCGAACTGCTGCAGGAGGCAGCCAGCCAGCTGGAAAGCGAACATGCGCTGGTGCGCTGGCTGACGCAGCATATCGCCGAACCGGACAGCAATGCGTCCAGTCAGCAGATGCGCCTGGAAAGCGATAAGCACCTCGTGCAAATCGTCACCGTCCACAAATCGAAGGGGCTGGAATACCCGCTGGTCTGGCTGCCGTTTATTGCTCGTTTCCGCAAACAGGATCAGGCGTTTTATCACGATCGCGACTCGTTTGCCGCGGTGCTCGATCTTGGTCAGGATGAGGGCAGTCTGGAGCTGGCGGAAGCGGAGCGCCTGGCGGAAGATTTGCGCCTGCTGTACGTCGCGCTGACCCGCGCGGTCTGGCACTGTAGCCTCGGCGTGGCCCCGTTGAGTACCCGACGCAGCGATAAACCCGGCGCCAGCGATTTTCATCACAGCGCGCTCGGGCGTCTGCTACAGGGCGGCGAAGCCATGGATGCCGCTGGGCTGGCCGCGCGTTTGCAAGCCTTCTGCGGCGAGGATATCGCGCTGCAAATGCCTACCGCTCCGGATGCAACGCCCTGGCAGGCGCCGCAGGAAACGCTGCCGCCGCTGTCCGCCAGGAGCCTTGTGCGTCAGGTTAGCGATGACTGGCGGGTGACCAGCTATTCCGGATTACAGCAGCATGGTCAGAGCGCGGCTCAGGATCTGTTGCCGCGCCTTGACGTTGATGCCGCCGGCGTCGGTGACGTCGCCGCGGAGCCGCAGCTTACGCCACATCAGTTTCCGCGCGGCGCATCGCCGGGGACATTCCTGCATAGCCTGTTTGAAGATCTCGATTTTACCCAACCGGTCCCGGCTGACTGGATGGCGGAAAAGCTGCAGTCCGGCGGCTTCGGCGAGCAGTGGACGCCGGTGCTGACGCAGTGGCTGGATGATGTGCTACGTACTCCGTTGCCGGGTGCCGGGATTGCGCTGAACCAACTTTCCACGAATGATAAGCAGGTCGAAATGGCCTTCTATTTGCCTATCGAACGCCCGCTGGAACCGCTGCGTCTGGATGCGCTGATTCGCCGCTACGATCCGCTCTCCGTGGATTGCCCGCCCCTCGACTTCCGCCAGGTTCGCGGGATGTTAAAAGGCTTTATTGACCTCGTTTTCCGCCATAACGGCCGATATTACCTGCTGGATTATAAATCGAACTGGCTGGGAGCGGACCGCGAGGCCTATACCCGACAGGCGATGGAACAGGCGATGCGGGCGCACCGCTACGATCTGCAGTACCAGCTCTATAGTCTGGCGCTGCACCGCTACCTGCGTCACCGCATTGCGGACTACGACTACGAACGCCATTTTGGCGGCGTGATTTATCTCTTTTTACGCGGCATGGACGGGCAGAGCGGCGAGCAGGGCATTTTCACTACCCGTCCCGTGCAGCCGCTGATTGACGGTCTCGATGCGCTGTTTGCCGGAGACGTCCTGGAGGTTCTGTCATGACGATGGATGAACTGCTGCTGGAAGCGGCCAGTCAGCGCCTGCTGCGCCCGTTAGATGTCCAGTTTGCCCTGATGGTGGCGCAAGAGGCGCATCCGGCGGTGAAGCTGGCGGCGGCGGTGCTCAGCCGTGATGCTGGCGAGGGGCACGTTTGTCTGCCGATATCGCGTCTGCGGACGGACGAGTTTCTGAGCGGTAAAACCAATGAACTGCGTGAACAGCTGCTGGCCCAGGCGGGCGTACCCGATGACTGGTCTGCGCTTTTGCTTGCTTCGGAAGCCGTCAGCGACGGCGAACGTCCGACGCCGATCGTCCTGTGCGGCGACCGACTCTATCTCAACCGGATGTGGCGTAATGAACTGACCGTTGCCCGCTTCTTCAACGAAGCTAACCAGGTTGTGGACGTTGATGAGGCCCTGCTGGCGCAAACGCTGGACGCTCTTTTCCCCGCCAGCGATGAGATCGACTGGCAAAAGGTTGCCGCCGCAGTGGCGTTGACCCGTCGTATTTCGGTGATTTCCGGCGGTCCCGGCACCGGGAAAACCACCACCGTCGCCAGGCTGCTGGCGGCGTTGATTCAGACAACCCGGCAACCGCGCTGCCGCATCCGACTGGCGGCGCCGACCGGGAAAGCGGCGGCGCGATTGACGGAATCGTTGGGCGAGGCGCTGCGTCGCCTGCCGCTAACCGATGAGCAGAAGGCGCTGTTACCTACCGAAGCCAGCACGCTGCATCGTCTGCTGGGCGCTCAGCCCGGTAGCCAACGGATGCGCTACCACGCCGGCAATCCGCTGCACCTCGATGTGCTGGTGGTGGATGAAGCTTCAATGATTGACCTGCCGATGATGGCGCGGCTGATTGATGCCCTGCCGGAACACGGGCGGGTTATTTTCCTCGGCGACCGCGATCAGCTGGCGTCGGTGGAGGCCGGAGCGGTACTCGGGGATATTTGTGCCTGGGTCAATGCCGGCTATACCGCCGGACGAGCGGCGCAGCTGGAGAGGTTGACCGGCCACCCGGTACCGGCGGGCGAAAGTGATGTTGCCGGCGCGCTGCGCGACAGCCTGTGCCTGCTGCAAAAAAGCTATCGTTTTGGCAGTCATTCCGGCATTGGTAGCCTGGCTCGCGCCGTGAACAACGGCGATCGCCACGGCGTCAGAGCGACGTTGCGCCAGGCCTTCGAGGATATTGTGCTGCATCCGCTGAGTACGACTGAAGAATATGAAGCCATGCTAGAGCAGTCGCAGGCGGGGTACGGTCGCTATTTGCAGCTACTGCGCGAGCGGGCCGAGCCGGAGGCCCTGATCGCCGCCTTTGGTGAATTTCAGTTACTGTGCGCCCTGCGCGACGGCCCATACGGCGTCAGCGGGGTGAATGAACAGCTGGAGCAGATGCTTAACCGTCGGCGGGCGATAACGCTGCCGAGGCATTCACGCTGGTATGAAGGGCGTCCGGTGATGATTTCGCGCAACGACAGCGCGCTGGGGCTGTTTAACGGCGATATCGGTATTGCACTGGAGCGAGGAGAGGGGCTGCGCGTCTGGTTCCCGATGCCGGATGGCAGCATTAAATCGGTGCAGCCAAGTCGTTTGCCGGAGCACGACACCGCCTGGGCGATGACGGTGCATAAATCGCAGGGGTCAGAGTTTGACCATGCGGCGTTGATTCTGCCCGCCAAAATCGTACCGCTGGTCACCCGCGAGCTGGTCTATACCGCGATCACGCGGGCAAAACAGCGGCTATCGATTTATGCCGATGAACAGGTGCTAACCCAGTCCATCGTCGCCCGTACCGAGCGGCGCAGCGGGCTGGCGGACATCTTCGCCAGCGGCGCGTAATCTCAACCTTCCTCTGCCCGCCGGGGATTGCCGACTCAAGCGTCAGCGTTTTCCCCGGCTGGCGCTGTGCTTAGCCGGGCTACATGTGGGATGTGCTGACTCAGGGGGGCAGAGGAGGGGCGCCCGGATAAGGCGTTTACGCCGTTATCCGGGGCGGTGACATCAGCCGAGGTCGGCCATCATCACTTTGGAACGACGCTGGTAGTTGTACATCTCTTTCTTACTTTCCGGCAGCAGATCGATATCGACCGGCGTAAAGCCGCGCTCCTGGAACCAGTGAATACTGCGGGTGGTCAGGACAAACAATTTGCTCAATCCCATCTGCTTCGCCTGGGTGGCGATGCGGTTCAGCAGCACTTCACCGCGCGATGAGCTGCGATAGTCCGGATGCACCGCGACGCAGGCCATTTCGCCGATTTTCTCTTCCGGGAACGGATAGAGCGCGGCGCAGGCAATCGTGGTGTTATCGCGCTGAATAATCGTGAATTTATCGATTTCCATCTCCAGCTGTTCGCGGGAGCGGCGCACCAGAATGCCCTGTTGCTCCAGTGGGCTAATCAGCTCAAGAATACCGCCGATATCGTTAATGGTGGCGCGGCGAATCTGCTCGGCGCTTTCCATGACGATCTGGGTGCCGATACCGTCGCGAGAGAACAGCTCCTGCAGCAGCGCCCCGTCTTCCTGATAGCTGATCAGGTGGCAACGACGCACGCCGCTGCGGCAGGCCTTGACGGCACCGCGCAGAAAACGCACCGTGCCGGAGTTGTAATCCTCTTCCGCCTCCAGCTCTTCCACGCGCGCCTGAGCTTCGTTAGGGAACAGTTCGGAAACAATCACCCCATCCTGGTTGTAAACCCCTTGCGAAGAGCAGAAGCCGATCATCTTTTCCGCCTTCAGCTTCACGGCCAGCTGGGTGGCAATCTCTTCCGAGGTCAGATTGAAGCTTTCGCCGGTGACGGAAACGGCAACCGGACCCATCAGCACGATAGCGCCGTTATCCAGCTGGCGATGGATCGCCTCTTCATCGATACGGCGGATGCGTCCGCTATGGCAATAATCCACGCCGTCGTCGACGCCCAGCGGCTGAGCGATAATAAAGTTGCCGCTCACCACGTTGATATGGGCGCCCTGCAGCGGGGTGTTATTCAGGCTCATTGACAGACGCGCGGTAATTTCCAGCTGCAGCATGCCCGCAGCCTGTTTCACCAGCTCGAGGGTTTTGGCGTCGGTGACGCGGGTCTGTTTATGGTAAACCGGTTCGTGGTGATGCTCTGCCAGATTGGCATCAATCTGCGGGCGCGCGCCATAGACCACCACCAGGCGGATGCCCAGGCTATGTAAAAGGCCAATGTCATTGACAATACTGGAGAAATTCTCATGCTCAATTGCTTCGCCGCCGAGCATGATGACAAACGTTTTTCCCCGATGAGCGTTAATATAGGGGACAGAATGGCGGAATCCTTCTACCAGTTCGGTGCGACGCTCCTTCACCATGACTCAACCCTCAATGCATGATTATTCGTAATTAGTGTATTTTTATTCTGTTTCGTGGTTAAACGCAAGTCTAAATTTGCGACGAAACTGATAAAAATCTGTGATCAAATGCGCGCTGCCTAAGATTGTTTACCCTTTTATTGATGACAGGTTATGCAGCTTTCGTTAAAGTTTCCGGTCAATCTGTCTGTTTTGAGTACCAATACGTTTTATTGCTTGGGAGTGGCATGCCGGGATACAAGTCAGGATTAAGCCGTCGTCGTTTTTTACAGGGGGCGGGCGCAATGTGGTTAATGAGCGTCAGCCCGCTGGGTTTAGCGGCCGCCGCGCAGGTCGTCGCCGTACGCGTCTGGCCGTCGTCAACCTATACGCGCGTTACGGTAGAATCCAGTCATGTGCTGAAATATCGGCAGTTTGCGTTGAGCAATCCGGAACGGCTGGTGGTCGATCTGGAAGGCGTCAATCTTAACTCCGTGCTAAAAGGCATGGGGGCGAGTATTCGCGATGATGACCCTTATATTAAGTCCGCGCGCGTCGGCCAGTTTGATCCGCAAACCGTGCGCATGGTCTTTGAACTCAAGCAGAACATCAAACCGCAGCTCTTTGCCCTGGCGCCGGTGGCCGGCTTTAAGGAGCGTCTGGTGATGGATCTCTATCCTTCGACCGCCACCGATGTTCAGGATCCGCTGCTGGCGTTACTGGAAGATTACAACAAGGGCGATCTCGAACGTCAGGTCCCTCCTGCAGAAAGCGGGCCGAAGCCGGGTAAAGCCGGGCGCGACCGACCTATTGTGATCATGCTCGATCCGGGCCACGGCGGTGAAGACTCCGGCGCGATCGGCAAATACCATACCCGTGAGAAAGATGTGGTGCTGCAGATTGCCCGGCGGCTACGGGCGCTCATCGAAAAAGAGGGCAACATGCGGGCCTACATGACCCGCAATGAAGATGTCTTCATTCCGCTGAAGGTTCGCGTGGCCAAAGCGCAAAAGCAGCGCGCCGATCTGTTCGTGTCGATTCACGCCGATGCCTTCACCAGCCGACAGCCGCGAGGCTCATCGGTATTTGCCCTGTCGACCAAAGGCGCCACCAGTACCGCCGCAAAATTCCTCGCGCAGACCCAGAACGCCTCTGACCTGATCGGGGGCGTCAGCAAGAGCGGCGATCGCTATGTCGACCATACGATGTTCGATATGGTGCAGTCGCTGACCATCGCCGACAGCCTGAAGTTTGGTAAAGCGGTGCTGCAAAAAATGGGCAGAATCAATAATCTGCATAAAAATCAGGTGGAGCAGGCGGGCTTTGCGGTGCTGAAGGCGCCGGATATTCCGTCGATCCTGGTGGAGACGGCGTTTATCAGTAACGTAGAAGAAGAGCGTAAGCTGAAAACGGCGACCTTCCAGCAGCAGGTGGCTGAGTCGATTCTGGCGGGGATTAAAGCCTACTTCGCCGATGGCGCCACGCTGGCAAGGCGCGGATAATACGGGAGCGGGAGATGGCGCTACTGAAGAGCGCGCACGGCGGTAATACCCGGGAAGCCGCTGCGCTGCTGGGCATTGAGGCGCACCAGCTGCGGGATTTCAGCGCCAATATTAATCCTCTTGGCATGCCGGAAAGCGTCAGACGCGCGCTTATCGATAATCTGGCCCTGGCGGAGCGCTACCCTGACGTTGAATACCCGCAGTTGCACCTTGCGCTGGCGGAACACCACCGTATTTCCGCATCGTGGATCCTGGCAGGCAATGGCGAAACCGAATCCATTTTTACGCTCGTTCACGGGCTAAAGCCGCGCACGGCGATGGTGGTGAAACCCGGTTTTGCGGAATATCGCCGCGCGCTGCAGACGGTCGATTGCACTATCCTCGAGTTCGCGCTGCGTGAAGAGGATGGCTGGCAGTTGACCGACGCGATTCTCGAGGCGCTGACGCCAGAGCTGGACTGTTTGTTCCTCTGTACGCCCAATAATCCGACCGGCCTGCTGCCGGAGCGCCCGCTACTTGAGGCGATTGCCGCCCGCTGCCGGGACGCCGGTATCGCGCTGATTCTTGATGAAGCGTTTATCGATTTCATTCCTGACCAGCCGGGATTTATCCCCTTTCTGCAAAACAATCCGCATATCTGGGTGCTTCGCTCGCTGACCAAATTTTACGCCATTCCCGGCCTGCGTCTGGGCTACCTGGTTAACAGCGATGAACGGGCGGTGGCCCGACTGCGCGAGAAACAAATGCCGTGGTCGATCAACGCGTTTGCCGCTCTGGCGGGGGAAATAGCACTCAAGGATCGCGCCTATCAGCAGGCCACCTGGCGATGGCTGGCGCAGGAGGGAAGCCGGTTCTATCAGGCCCTCCGTCAGCTTCCCGGCCTGAGCGTCTATCCGGGGCGGGCGAACTATCTCTTTTTACGTTGCCATCTCCCGGAGCTCGATCTGCAGCAGGCGTTGCTGCAGCAGCATATCTTGATTCGCAGCTGCGCTAACTATCCGGGACTGGGAAACGGTTATTACCGCGTAGCGATTCGCAGCCCTGAGGAGAATCAACTGCTGCTTACGGCGCTCTGCGCCATCCTTGCCGCCCCCCTCTGACTGCACAAGCGACCGGCTTCTCCGTATGGCATAATAGGCCGCCTGTTGCTTCAGATACCCGGTCTGACGAGCGTCCGGATGCAGCCGCAGGATAACCAACAGGTGCAAGGGAAGGGGGTGAAACGCCTCCGCAGCCCCCGCTGCTGTGATGCTGACGACCCCGTAAATACCACCGGCCGCGAATCCGGGAAGGGCGGGCGAGGATGACGCTAAGCCAGAAAACCTGCCTGTCGGTCATTACCAACAACTTCGGTGGGAAGTGGGTTGCTCAGATGCGTGCCGTCGCAAGACGGCGTCAGGCGCACCTTTACACCCCGACCACCCTGAACAGGAACAGGGTATGGCGGTACGACTCCATTCATCCATTGGCGCCCGCTGGCGGGCGGCAACGAGGCCCTGGCAATGACGTTACTTGCCTGGTGCGTGGCCTGGATTCTCGATTTTTTCATCGGCGACCCGCCGCGCTGGCCGCATCCGGTACGCTGGATCGGCAATCTCATCACCTTGACTCAACGTATCGTACGCCGGTATTGCCATAGCGACCGTGCGCTGCGCGTTGGCGGCGCGCTGATGTGGCTGACGGTGGTTGGCCTGACCTGGCTCCTCTCCTGGAGCCTACTGAAACTGGCGGCAAGCCTCCATCCCTGGCTGGGCTGGGGAGTTGAAGTGTGGATGATCTTTACGCTCCTGGCCGGGCGCTGCCTTGCGGATTCCGCCCGGGAAGTCGAACGTCCGCTGCGCGCGGGCGATGTGGCGCTCAGCCGGGAAAAGCTCTCCTGGATTGTCGGGCGCGAAACCGCGCAGCTCCAACCTGAACAGATCAATCGCGCGGTGGTGGAGACGGTTGCAGAAAACACCGTCGATGGCATTATTGCGCCGCTGTTCTTCCTGCTGCTGGGCGGCGCGCCGCTGGCGATGGCCTATAAAGCGGTCAACACCCTCGACTCCATGGTGGGGTATAAACATGAAAAATACCGCGCCATTGGTATGGTCAGCGCCCGCCTTGATGATGTGGCGAACTGTATTCCCGCGCGTCTGAGCTGGCTGCTGTTCAGCCTTGCGGCGTGGTTATGTCGCTACGACGCCGCGGGCGCCCTGCGTATCGGCTGGCGCGATCGCTATCAGCACAGCAGCCCCAATTGCGCGTGGTCGGAAGCCAGCGTCGCCGGCGCGTTAGGCATCCGGCTCGGCGGCCCGAATGACTATTTTGGCCAGCGGGTGGACAAACCCTGGATTGGCGACGCCGTACGCGATATTTCGCCCGAGGATATTCCCCGTGCCCTGCGCCTGATGTGGGTCGCCTCGACGCTGGCGCTGGTGATGTTTATGGCCGCACGGTATCTATGGACAGGGATGGCCTGAGGAGAAATCCGCATCACCTTCTGGCAGCGGGGCAGTGGCAACATAACAGAACAGGATGGGAAAATAATGCGAGAAAACGCGAACGAGGAGGCCTCATGACGCAGGCAATTATGTTGCAGGGGACGGCGTCCGATGTCGGTAAAAGCGTGCTGGTGGCCGGTTTATGCCGCATTTTCTATCAGGATGGCCGGCGTACGGCGCCGTTTAAATCGCAGAATATGGCGCTCAATTCGGGGATCACGGCGGACGGCAAAGAGATGGGCCGGGCGCAGATCTTTCAGGCCGAGGCCGCCGGTATCGAACCCGACGTGCGGATGAACCCTGTCTTGCTGAAACCCACCAGCGACCTGAAAGCTCAGGTGGTGCTGATGGGCAAAGTGGCGACGAATATGGATGCGGTGAGTTACCACGAGTATAAACCGCGCCTGCGCGAACAGATCCTCTCGGTCTATCGCAGCCTGGCGCAGGAGTATGATGTGCTGGTCCTGGAAGGGGCCGGTAGCCCGGCGGAGATCAACCTGCGCGATCGCGATATCGTCAATATGGGGATGGCGGAGATGGCGCAGTGCCCGGTGATCCTGGTTGCCGATATCGACAGAGGGGGCGTCTTTGCCGCGATCTACGGGACGCTGGCGCTGCTTGAGGAGCAGGAGCGCGCCCGGGTGAAAGGGGTGATTATCAATAAATTCCGCGGCGACATTGCGCTGCTCTATTCCGGAATCGAACAGATCGAAGCATTAACCGGCGTCCCCGTACTGGGAGTACTGCCGTGGCTGGAGGTCGATCTGGAGGATGAGGATAGCGTGGCGCTGCAGAAAGGGAAGTATCTGAGCACCGCGAAGCGCGAGATCGACATCGCGGTCGTTCAGCTTCCCCATACCTCAAACTTCACCGATTTCAACGCGCTGGCGGCGCAGCCGGATGTCCGCGTGCGCTACGTGCGGCACCCGCAGGAGCTGGCGCAGGCCGATCTGGTTATCCTGCCCGGCAGTAAAAATACGCTGGGCGATCTGCTGTGGCTGCGCGACTCTGGGATGGCGGCGGGCGTCTTGCAGGCACGTCAGCAGGGGATTCCGCTGTTGGGGATCTGCGGCGGCTATCAAATGCTGGGTGAGACGATTGTCGATGAGGTGGAATCCGGCCTGGGGACGCAGCCCGGCCTCGGTCTGCTCAATACCGTGACGCAGTTTGCCCGACATAAAACCACCACTCAGGTCGACGCGACAATGGCGAGCGCGCTGCCGGACTGGCTGGCGGGCGCGTCTGCCCTGCGGGTGCGAGGTTACGAAATTCATATGGGGGAAACGACCCTTAACGGGAGCTGCCGTCCGTTGATGCAGCTGGAGAAAGATGGCGAGCTGGTGGCGGATGGCGCAATGACGGATGATGGACTCGTATTCGGGACTTATCTGCACGGCCTGTTCGACAGCGATGATTTCACCCGCGCGCTGGTCAACGGCCTGCGTCGGCGCAAAGGGCTGGATGCGCTGGATACCGCCCTTCACTATGCGCAATACAAATCGCAACAGTTCGATATCCTGGCCGCCGCCATGCGCCAGCATATTGATATCGAAAAGATTTATCACATCATGCAGCAGCATCAGGAGCCATCATGCTGATTCTGGTTACCGGCGGTGCCCGCAGCGGGAAAAGCCGCCACGCCGAGGCGCTCGTCGCCGATTCACCGCAGGTTTTGTATCTCGCGACCTCGCAAATCGTGGATGACGAAATGGCGCAGCGGATCCAGCATCACCGCGATGGCCGCCCGGCGCACTGGCGCACCGTCGAACGCTGGCACCATCTCGATGAGGTTATTACGCCGCGTAACGACCCGCAAGAAGCCGTGCTGCTGGAGTGTATGACGACCATGGTGACCAACATGCTGTTTGCTCAGGGGGGCGAGATCTCTCCGGACGACTGGGATTATGCGGCAATGGAGCGGATGATAGACGATGAGATTCATTCGCTGATTGTGGCGTGCCAGCGCTGCCCGGCAAAAGTGGTGCTGGTCACCAATGAAGTGGGGATGGGGATTGTCCCGGAAAACCGCCTTGCGCGGCATTTTCGCGATATTGCCGGCCGGGTTAACCAGCGCCTGGCGGCGGCGGCAGATGAGGTCTGGCTGGTGGTATCAGGTATTGGAGTCAAAATTAAATGATCAAATTATTCTGGGCAACGCTCTCTTTTCTCAGCCGCTTACCGGTGCCGGATCGTTGGTCTCAGGGGCTTGAGATCGATCGGTATGTCCGGGGGATCGTCACTTTTCCGCTGGTCGGGGCGCTGCTGGGAGGTTTGAGCGGGCTGGTATTTCTTGCCGTTCAGTCCTGGTGCGGTCTTCCGCTTGCGGCGCTGTTTTGCATTTTAGCGCTGGCGCTGCTGACCGGTGGTTTTCACCTCGATGGCCTCGCCGATACCTGCGACGGCGTCTTTTCCGCCCGTCGTCGGGAACGGATGCTGGAGATTATGCGTGACAGCCGACTGGGGACCCATGGCGGGCTGGCGCTTATTTTTGTTTTACTGGCAAAAGTGCTGGTTGTCAGCGAGCTGGCGCTGCGTGGAACGTCGGTGCTGGCCGCGCTGGCGGCCGCCTGTGCCGCCGGGCGTGGCGTCGCCGTGCTGCTGATGTACCGCCATCGCTACGCCCGCGAAGAAGGACTGGGTAACGTATTTATCGGCAAAGTGAGCGGCCGACAAACCTGCGTGACGCTAGGGTTAGCGGTAATTATCGCCGCCATGCTGCTGCCTGGCATGCACGGCGTGGCGGCGTTGGGGATCACCATGGTGGCCATTTTTATCCTCGGACAGCTGCTGAAACGTACGTTGGGTGGGCAAACCGGTGACACGCTCGGGGCGGCGATTGAACTGGGCGAGCTGGTTTTCCTGTTGGCTCTGCTATGAGTCAGGCTACGCGATAAGTTGTAGCGGGCGATGGGGCATCGCGCGCCATGTCTGCTCCGCAAGGGGAGGCGATGGCGCGTCTGGCATCATGCGGGCAAGAAAAGGCGCGTATTGATGCGGACAGGGAGAAATCGCGCCGGATTGGCGCCGGGTCAGTCTGTCAGAGAGGGCGGGGCATTGCGCTGGCGCGACCGTACGCGGTGCGCAGAAACAAAAAAACACCCGTCAGGGTGTTCATTGTGTTGGTTGCGGGGGCCGGATTTGAACCGACGACCTTCGGGTTATGAGCCCGACGAGCTACCAGGCTGCTCCACCCCGCGTCCGTCTTTACTCTTCATCGAGTAAATTATGCATCAGATTTTAAATTGGTTGCGGGGGCCGGATTTGAACCGACGACCTTCGGGTTATGAGCCCGACGAGCTACCAGGCTGCTCCACCCCGCGTCCGTCTTTACTCTTCATCGAGTAAATTATGCATCAGATTTTAAATTGGTTGCGGGGGCCGGATTTGAACCGACGACCTTCGGGTTATGAGCCCGACGAGCTACCAGGCTGCTCCACCCCGCGTCCGTCTTTACTCTTCCATCGAGTAAAGCTTACTGCTATCTGATTTTAATTGGTTGCGGGGGCCGGATTTGAACCGACGACCTTCGGGTTATGAGCCCGACGAGCTACCAGGCTGCTCCACCCCGCGTCCGTGGAAGCGCACTATACTCCGCTCGCGTTTTGATGCAACCCTTTTTCAGTAAAATCATCAAATTTGTAATAAACGGTGTATAAAGAACCATTTTCGGCTTGTTTTTTGAGCAAGATTGTATTTGTGGTGCTTTCGCGCATTTCAATAGCCCTGGGGGTTTGTTATCTTCCCTCATCACGAACCGCGACTAAGCAGCATAAAGAAGAGATACCATGAAAGGATGTTGGGCAAAGTATATAGCGACAGGAGCAATGCTGGCGATGCTCGCCGCCTGTTCCTCAAAACCGACCGATCGCGGTCAGCAGTATAATGAAGGGAAGTTGACCCAACCGTTCTCTTTGGTTAACCAGCCTGATGCGGTTGGTTCGCCAATTAACGCCGGGGACTTCTCCGAGCAGGTCCGTCAGATTCGCAGCGCCTCACCGCGCCTTTATAATAGCCAGAGCAACGTCTATAACGCGCTGCAGGAGTGGCTGCGCGCCGGTGGCGATACCCGCACTCTGAGCCAGTTCGGCATTGATGCCTGGCAGATGCAGGGCGCCGATAGCTATGGCAACGTTCAGTTCACCGGTTACTACACTCCGGTGGTGCAGGCGCGCCATACTCGCCAGGGCGAATTCCAGTACCCGATTTATCGCATGCCGCCGAAGCGCGGTAAGCTGCCGTCCCGCGCCAGCATTTATGCCGGCGCCCTGAGCGACGACTATATTCTGGCCTACAGCAACTCGCTGATGGACAACTTTATTATGGACGTGCAGGGCAGCGGCTATATTGATTTTGGCGACGGCTCTCCGCTGAACTTCTTTAGCTATGCCGGGAAAAATGGCTGGTCATATCGCAGCATTGGTAAAGTCCTGATAGATCGCGGTGAAGTGAAGAAAGAAGATATGTCGATGCAGGCGATCCGTGAATGGGGTGAGAAACACAGTGAAGCCGAAGTTCGCGAGCTGCTTGAACAGAACCCGTCGTTCGTCTTCTTTAAACCACAGTCTTTTGCCCCGGTAAAAGGCGCCAGCGCGGTGCCACTGATTGGTCGTGCCTCGGTGGCTTCCGACCGCAGTATTATTCCGCCGGGAACGACCTTGCTGGCGGAAGTGCCTCTGCTGGATAATAGCGGCAAGTTTAACGGGCAGTACGAGCTGCGTCTGATGGTCGCGCTGGATGTGGGTGGGGCGATTAAAGGCCAGCACTTTGATATCTACCAGGGGATCGGAGCAGACGCCGGTCATCGTGCCGGTTGGTATAACCACTATGGTCGCGTCTGGGTGTTGAAAAATGCGCCGGGCGCCGGTAACGTCTTTAGCGGTTAACGCGCTACCGTCTGATAGTTAGTCGCCCGGAGCGGCGCAACGCGCCGTCTCCGGGGTCGCCTGGCGGTCGCATTGATCTTTTATTCGCACTATGGGGCTTGCGCTGGCAGGCCCCGATGCATTCTGAGGTTTTATGTCTGTTGTAATCAGCGATGCCTGGCGTCAACGCTTTGGCGGCACGGCGCGTTTATATGGTGAAAAAGCGCTGCAATGTTTTGCCGATGCGCATGTTTGCGTCGTCGGTATCGGCGGCGTGGGCTCCTGGGCGGCGGAAGCGCTGGCAAGAACCGGAATTGGCGCGATTACCCTGATTGATATGGATGATGTCTGCGTCACTAACACTAACCGACAGGTTCATGCCCTGGGGGGCAACGTCGGGCTGGCGAAAGCCGAAGTGATGGCCGAGCGTATTCGCCTGATTAACCCCGAGTGTCGGGTAACGGTCGTGGACGATTTTGTCACGCCGGAAAACGTTGCTGAGTATCTCGGCGTCGGCTTCAGCTATGTGATCGATGCGATTGACAGCGTACGTCCCAAGGCGGCGTTAATCGCGTATTGTCGCCGTTATAAGGTGCCGCTGGTAACCACCGGCGGCGCGGGCGGGCAAATCGACCCGACGCAGATTCAGGTCGCCGATCTGGCGAAAACCATCCAGGATCCGCTGGCGGCAAAGCTGCGCGAGCGGTTGAAGAGTCAGTTCGGGGTGGTGAAGAACAGCAAAGGTAAGCTTGGCGTGGATTGCGTTTTTTCCACCGAAGCGCTGGTCTATCCGCAGGCCGACGGCAGCGTTTGCGCCATGAAGAGCACTGCCGAGGGCCCGAAACGGATGGATTGCGCCTCCGGATTTGGCGCCGCGACGATGGTCACCGCGACCTTCGGTTTTGTCGCCGTGTCCCATGCGCTGAAGAAAATGCTGGCGAAGGCGGAGCGTGAAGCGGCTTCTGCCGGGTAATTCTCCCGGGCGGCGAACTCCTTGCCCGGCTACGATACGGCGCTGACTGTAGCCCCGGTCAGCGCAGCGCCACCGGGGGAGGTTAAAAGAGAAATTAAGCCTCGCGAGCGGCGGCGAGCACCGCTTCGCTCAGCGCGCTCAGTCCCTGGCTGCGCGAGGCGCTCAGCTGACCGCGCAGCCCCAGCTCATCAAACAGCGTCAGCGGATCCTGAGCCAGCAGCTCGGCGGCGCTTTTCCCTTCTACCGCCGTGAGCAGCACCGCCAGCATACCGCGCACAATCCGGCCTTCGCTATCGCCGAAGAAGTGCAGCTTACCGTCAGCATCAACGGTATAGCCCAGCCAGACGCGGTTTTCACATCCGGCAATCTCTTTGGCCCGTTCTTTCAGGTCATCCGACAGCGCAGGCAGCCGCTTACCCAATAAAATCAGCTGGCGGTATTTATCTTCCCACTGGCTGAGCGGAATAAACGTCTGGCGTAAGGTCTCTTCGGTGATGCTGGTACCAAAAGGATGAGAAGTCGTCATTAATCCACCAGTATTTCCAGAGCGCGGTCAACGGCATGCACCAGCGCGTAAACATCATCCTGAGTATTATAGGGGGCAAACGAGGCGCGCAAGGTACCGCTAACGCCCAGTGCCGCCAGCAGCGGTTGGGCGCAGTGCTGTCCGGCACGCAGCGCAATACCCGACTCCGCCAACAGGGTTACCATGTCGCTGTGATGTACTCCGGCGAAGTCAAACGCCAGCAGGCTGGACTCCTGACAGCGGAAGGAACGAAAGCCAGGCCGCTTCGCCAGCTCATCTTCCGCCAGCGTCGCCAGGCTACGGCTCCAGCTTTCGGCCAGGGCGATATCGGTCTCCTCCAGCCACTCCAGCGCGGCGCTCAGGCCAATGACGCCAGCAATATTTGGCGTCCCGGCTTCCAGGCGATAGGGAACCGGCTGAGTGGCAAACCCCGCGAAGGTGACCTCGGTAATCATTTTGCCGCCGCCGAGCCAGGGCGACATGGCATCCAGCAGCGCGCTTTTGCCGTACAGCGCGCCAATACCCGTTGGTCCGTACAGCTTATGGCCGGAAAACGCATAAAAATCGATGTCCAGCCGCTGAACGTCGGCGGGAAAATGAACCGCCCCCTGAGCACCGTCAACCATCACCACCATACCGGCGTCATGCGCATGGCGGATTGCCGTCGCCAGGTCCGGGCAGCCGCCGGTCACGTTGGACATCTGGCCGATGGCCAGCAGCCGACTGCGCGGCGTAATAAGAGAAGGCAGAAGGGCGACGTCGGGCAGGCGATCGGCAGCGACGGGCAGCTTCACGATCCGGGCGCCGGTTTGCTCTGCGACCATCAGCCAGGGAACCAGGTTGGCATGGTGCTCCGCTTCACTGACGATGATTTCATCGCCGGGCCGCAGGCGCGGGCGAAGATAGCTCTGCGCCACCATATTGATGGCTTCGGTGGTGCCGCGCGTCCAGACGATATCTTTCGCGGACGGGGCATTGAGCAGCGCCGCCACGCGCTCGCGGGCATTTTCATAGCGTTCAGTCAGGCGCTGTGCGGCGGCAAACTGGCTACGATGAACGTTGCCTGCGCTGAGGCGGTAAAACTGGTCGCTGGCGTCGATGACGGCGAGCGGCTTCAGCGCAGTCGCTGCGCTATCAAGGTAAACGCCGGCATCGGCCAGCGCAGGAAACTGGGCGCGAAAGTGAGCAGGATTGAATGCGTTCATGGAATTCCTCGTTGCAATACGACGATCGTCGCGCAATTTAGTCATCAGGGCAAGGCTGGCGAAAGGAAGAGAGGAGGAGATTCAGGTCAGCGCGGCGGCAGACAGGCAAAAAAAAGCACCGCATGTTGCGGTGCTACATTAAATCACTATGGACAGACAGGGTAAATGTACAGGAAGTGAAAAGGGTAGCTTTACTACCATGGTCTGCAAACACAGACCAATTGCAAACACAACAACACAACATCACAACCGTAAGCCAAAAGCTTGTTGGAACACGCATTCCAAAAAAAGCTCTTCGTTCCGGCTCAGGAAGTGCCGCCACTATAGGTATTTGCTGGTAGAACCTCAACGGACAAATTATAATGGCTCAGATAAAAAAAACTAATAGGTTAACTGTTGTTTCCTGTTTGTTAAAACGCCTTAACATCTAAGCCAGAATAACCATGTCAAAGCGATTACCGCCCCTGAATGCATTACGTGTTTTTGATGCAGCCGCACGTCACTTAAGCTTCACTCGCGCAGCAGATGAGCTTTTTGTGACGCAGGCCGCAGTAAGTCACCAAATCAAGTCACTAGAGGATTTTCTAGGGCTGAAGCTGTTTCGCCGCCGCAATCGATCGCTGCTGCTGACGGAAGAAGGCCAGAGCTATTTTCAGGATATTAAAGAGATTTTTTCGCAGCTGACCGAGGCGACGCGTAAACTACAGGCCCGAAGCGCGAAAGGGGCCTTAACGGTGAGTTTACTGCCCAGTTTTGCGATCCAGTGGCTGGTGCCGCGACTCTCAAGCTTTAACTCAGCTTATCCGGGGATTGATGTCAGAATCCAGGCCGTGGACCGTCAGGAGGACAAACTGGCGGATGACGTCGACGTGGCGATTTTCTATGGCCGCGGCAACTGGCCAGGTCTGCGCGTCGAAAAATTGTACGCCGAATATCTGCTGCCCGTCTGTTCTCCGGCACTGCTGACCGGTGACAAGGCATTGAAAACACCTGCGGATCTGGCGCAACATACGCTGTTGCACGATGCTTCCCGCCGCGACTGGCAAACTTATACCCGTCAGCTTGGTCTAAGCCATATTAATGTGCAGCAGGGGCCTATTTTCAGCCACAGCGCGATGGTGCTGCAGGCGGCTATTCACGGGCAAGGTGTCGCCCTGGCCAATAATGTGATGTCCCAGTCCGAAATCGAGGCCGGCCGGTTGGTCTGCCCGTTTAATGATGTTCTGGTCAGTAAGAATGCGTTTTATCTCGTTTGTCATGACAGTCAGGCTGAACTGGGTAAAATAGCCGCCTTCCGGCAATGGATACTGGCGAAAGCGGCGAGCGAACAAGAAAAATTTCGTTTTCGTTACGAACAATAAATGATTGTAGGGTAAAAACATGACCAGCCGATTTATGCTGATATTTGCCGCGATAAGCGGTTTCGTCTTTGTTGCTCTGGGCGCCTTTGGCGCGCATGTATTAAGCCGGTCGTTAGGCGCGGCGGAAATGGCCTGGATTCATACCGGGCTTGAGTACCAGGCCTTCCATACGCTGGCTATTTTTGGTCTGGCGGTGGCGATGCAGCGCCGTATCAGTATCTGGTTCTACTGGAGTAGCGTCTTTATGGCGCTCGGTACCGTTTTGTTCAGCGGCAGTCTCTACTGCCTGGCGCTGTCGCATTTACGCCTGTGGGCGTTCGTGACGCCGGTCGGAGGCGTGAGCTTCCTCGCCGGTTGGGTTTTAATGTTAATTGGTGCAATTCGTCTGAAACGTAAGGGCGTTGTTCATGAATAAGGTTGTCCTCTATTGTCGCCCCGGGTTTGAGAAGGAGTGCGCAGCAGAAATTACTGATAAGGCCTCCCGCCTTGAGGTGTTTGGTTTTGCCCGAGTGAAAGAAGACTCTGGCTATGTCATTTTTGAATGCTATCAGATGGAAGATGGTGACAAACTGGTGCGTGAACTGCCGTTCAGCTCGCTGGTTTTCGCCCGTCAGATGTTTGTGGCCGGCGAACTGCTGCGCGACCTGCCGCCGGAAGATCGCATCACGCCGATTGTCGGGATGCTGCAGGGCGTGGTCGAGAAGGGCGGCGATCTGCGGGTGGAAGTGGCCGATACCAATGAAAGCAAAGAGCTGATGAAGTTCTGCCGTAAACTGACGGTTCCGCTGCGCGCGGCGCTGCGTGAAGCGGGCGTGCTCACCAACTATGAAACGCCGAAGCGTCCGGTGGTGCATGTGTTCTTTATTGCCCCCGGCTGCTGCTATACCGGTTACTCGTACACCACCAACAACTCGCCGTTCTATATGGGGATCCCGCGTCTGAAGTTCCCGTCTGATGCGCCGAGCCGTTCTACGCTGAAGCTGGAAGAGGCGTTTCACGTCTTTATCCCGGCAGATGAGTGGGATGAGCGTCTGGGCAACGGGATGTATGCGGTGGATCTGGGGGCCTGCCCCGGCGGCTGGACCTATCAGCTGGTGAAACGCAATATGTGGGTCTCCTCCGTGGATAACGGCCCGATGGCGCAGAGTCTGATGGATACCGGGCAGGTGACCTGGCTGCGTGAAGATGGCTTCAAGTATCGGCCAACGCGCAACAACATCTCGTGGATGGTGTGCGATATGGTGGAGAAACCGGCGAAAGTAGCGGCGCTGATGGCGCAGTGGCTGGTGAACGGCTGGTGCCGGGAAACCATCTTTAACCTTAAGCTGCCGATGAAAAAGCGCTATGAGGAGCTGTCGCGCAACCTTGCCTATATCCAGGAACAGCTGGATGAACACGGGATTAATGCCCAGATCCAGGCGCGTCAGTTGTATCACGATCGTGAAGAGGTGACCGTTCACGTCCGTCGCCTGTGGGCGGCCGTTGGCGGTCGCCGCGACGAACGCTAAGCTCGCGTCGTGTCCCGGATAACGGCAGCGTTATCCGGGTTCTCTTGTCCCGCCGGTTATTTTGCCGCTATCTGCGCGTCAGAAAGAATGTGTGTCACATCATCCAGATGACCAATCCTGGCCTCCCCCGAACGATTAAACTTACTTTTGTCGATCAGCAGTAGCGATTGCGCCGCGCGTTTGAGCAGCAGCGATTTAAAATCGGCGTTCACCGTATTTGAATCCCACAGCGCGCCGTGGCTATCGATACCTTCGCAGGAAAAAATAAACAGATCGATCTCCAGCGATTTGAGCTGTGAGATCAGCGAAGGGCTGACGTAGCAGCCATATTTGCGCTGGAGCGTGCCGCCGGAGCAGGTGAGCTGAATGTTTTCGCGTTTGCTCAGCTCCTGGCAAATCGGCTGGCTGTTGGTGAAGACGTGCAGGTTGATATCCGGCAGCTGGCGGGCCAGATACCAGCAGGTGGAGCTGGCGTCGAGGGCAATCACCATCCCTTCGTCAATCCAGGCCAGGGCGCCGCGGGCGATATCCGCTTTATGGGCATAGTGGCTTTTGAGGCGAATATGGAAAGGATCGCCGCTGTCCTGGCTTTCCCGATGAATGATTTTGACCCGACCGTGGTTACGCAGCACTTTTCCCCGCGACTGCAGCTCGCTCAGATCGCGACGAATCGTCTCTTTACTGACGTTGAGCTGTAGCGATAAGGCTTCCGTCGTCAGGCTGCTATGGTTGATCAGCAGGTCTATTATCGCTTGCTGGCGTGCCGCTTTCATGTTCTCACCCTGTCATTCGATGAGCGTCCGCATCAGGCGGACGCTCCGGCATGAGATTACGGCGTTACCCCTTTTTTTAAAAGAATATTCCCGTACTTAGCGCGTTCGCCTGTGATAACGATCGCAAAGGCTTTTTGCGCCCGCTCATAGAAGGCAAAGCGGTCGATACGGACGATATCCGGACATGGACTCTGTGGTGAGAGGGCGTCGCGATAGCGCATTTCCACCTGCGGGTCGAGCGTATCGCCTTCGACCGCCGCCATCATGACCAGCGGCGGCGCATAGCTGTCGAGCTCAAACAGCGGAATTACCGCGCGTAAGAGATCGCTCACCTGCAGGCCATCGGCGCGCAGCACCTGTGGCCCGACGCTGTGGGCCGGGAAGTGCGCATCAGAAAAAATAATCTCATCCCCGTGACCCATCTCGGCGAGGACCTTGAGGAGTTGAGGGGAAATGAGCGGAGAGATTGTTTTTAACATTTCATACTCCCTCTGACAGTTCGGGTTCGGTTTGCGGGTAGAAGTAGCGGTACTGATAGTGGACCTGCGATCGGGCCTGCCCGGCGCTGGCAAACTCGCCGGCGCCAGACCAGGCGTACATCGCAGCCCCTGACACGGTGGTTTCGGCGTCATCCAGCACCTTAATCGGTATATCGAGCATGTTGGCTTTGATTTGATTCCACAGCACATTGCGACTGCCGCCGCCGACCAGCAGCAGTTCTCTGGCCTTAAAATGGCCGATATTTTCCAGAGTGCGCAGGTTATTTTTCAGCTGGCTGGTTAACCCCTCCAGCGCCGCGCGATAAAAATGGCCGCGGGTCGTATTGAGCGTGACGCCTTGCCAGCCCGCATGCTGGCAGGCCAGCAGGTCGCACTGCATCTTCACGCCTTCTGCGCCGGCGGGAATCAACCGCGCCTCATCAATCAGCGTTTGCCAGGGCGTTTGGGGCGTCCAGAGCAGCTGACGAACCCACTCCAGCACCCCGGAGGCCAGCCACTGCATCCCGGGATTGCTCAGCCCGGCCAGACTGTCCAGCTCGCAGGTTGAGCTGGGATACTGACTGAGCAAGGCGGTGTTGACCTCGCCGCTACGTACCATCAGGATTTCCCAGGTACCGGAGGAGAGCACCGGTTCATCCTGCTGAGCACCGGCGCCAAACAGCGCAAACTGCGTATCGTGGCCGGCGGAGAACACCGGCAGGCCGGCGGGAAGCCCCAGCTGTGCAGCGGCATCGTGGCGCAGCGAACCTATCCTGTCGCCCGCTTCGACCAGCGTCGGGAACAGACGACGCGGTATCCCGGTAGCCTCCAGAATCTCGGGGCTGAAATCCCGCCGATGAATATCCAGCATCTGGCTGGTGCCCGCCATGGTGATATCGGTCGTGAAGGCGCCGGTTAAACGGTGATTGATCAACGAGGAGATAAACAGCCAGGCGTGGGCCTTTGCCAGCAGCTGCGGGTGATGCTCTTTCAGCCACACCAGTTTATACAGGGTATTGAAGCTGAATGCCCCGACGCCGGAGATCTCCTGCAGGCGCTGCGGGGCGATCAGCTGTCCGATGTTCTCCATCACTGCGAGCGTGCGCGGGCATTTCCAGCTGATCGTCGGGTAGAGCAGCGTGCCGTGCTCATCGACCAGCGCGCCGTCAACGCCAAAGGTGGTCACCGTGATGCCGCGAATCCGGCACGCGGCCAGTTCGGCCGAGAGGCGCTGACAGCAGTCGGCGAAGCGTTGCAGAATAGCCTCCAGCGACCACTGGTGCCACGCGGGGTTCTCCGCGGCGCGCTCACTGGCGTTGGCGGTTGAGGCCCGGGCGACAATTTTACCCTGACGATCGACAGCGATAACCCGCACGTTGGTGGCGCCGCAGTCGAGGACGAGGATGACTTCATTTTTCATATTAACTCCATAAACGTCGCCGGATGGCGCTGCGCTTATCCGGCCTACGGCTGACGTGCCCGTAGGCCCGGTAAGCTTGCGCCACCGGGCAAAGCCATTAACGTTTATACAGCGGGCCGTAGTTCTGACAGGCGCGGTAGTCCTGGCCTTCCGTGTCCATGCCGTGGGCGGACCAGCTGGACGGACGGTAGATTTTGCCCTCTTCCACGTTATGCATGCAGACCGGGATCCGCAGCATGGCCGCCAGGGTAATAAAGTCAGCGCCGACGTGGCCGATAGTCAGCACGCCATGGTTAGCCCCCCAGTTGGCCATCACCGAATAGACGTCGGCAAACGGGCCTTTGCCGGTGAGGCGCGGGGCAAACCAGGTGGTGGGCCACGTGGAGTTGGTGCGGGCATCCAGCTGGTCGTGCATCGCTTTTGGCAGCTCGACGCTCCAGCCTTCGGCTATTTGCAGCACCGGTCCCAGACCTTTGATGATGTTGACCCGGGTCATGGTAAACGGCACGCCGCCTTCGGTCAGGAAGCGTGAGGAGTAGCCGCCGCCGCGGAAGTATTCATGAATCGCCGGACACCATTCGGTTGCCGCCAGGCAGGCATCCGCCTCTTTCTGCGAAATCTCCCAGTGCGGTTTTATCGTTGGTTTGCCCTCTTCATCCCGCTGTTTGCAGGAACCGTCCAGCGCGGCGGAGCCCGAGTTAATCAGGTGAATAATGCCATGTTCCGCCAGCCCGGTGAGCGGCTGGCCGGTCACGCGCTCAACCGCGTCCGGCGACCAGTAGGTGCGCACATCGGCAAATACCTGCGCGGTACCGGTCAACTGGTGGCCCATCAGCATCGCTACCCCGTTGAGGCTGTCGTTCTCGGTAGCGACGACAAAAGGCTCACGTACGCCGTTCCAGTCGAAGGAGCTGTTGAGCAGCGCCTCGGCGGTGTCGCCGTTCGGATATTGATCGGTCCAGTGGCGCTGACCCTGGAAGCCGGCGGCGATGGCGTTGTAGCCCAGCGACTCCTCGACCAGCCCTTTTTCTGCCAGTTTCTTGTTGCCCTGCATCATGTCGCGAATACACATCGCCATCAGCAGGCTCTCTTTTAGCACCGCGCGGCTCTGTTCTTCATCGCGCTTATAGTGCTGCGCGTTCTGGTCCTCGCCGTAGCGGAAGTTTTTATCCGCCCAGGCCAGCGCCATTTCCAGCTCGACTTCATCATAGATTTTCTGGTCGATACGGCGGCGCAGTTCGGTCATATCAACCGCCTGGACCTTCATCCCCAGCCAGGACTCAAAGAAGTTATGGTCGACGATGGAGCCAGCGATGCCCATCGAAACCCCACCCACGGAGAGATAGCTTTTCCCTTTCATGCTGGCAACGGCGAGCCCGGCGCGGGCAAAACGCAGCAGTTTTTCCTCAACGTCGGCCGGGATGGTGGTGTCGTCGGCATCCTGGACATCATGGCCGTAGATCGAGAACGCCGGGATCCCTTTCTGACTGTGGGCGGCCAGCGCGGCGGCCAGATAGACGGCGCCGGGGCGCTCCGTGCCGTTAAATCCCCAGATGGCCTTCGGGCGCAGCGGATCCATGTCGATGGTTTCGCTGCCGTAGCACCAGCAAGGAGTCACGGTGATCGTCACGCCGACGTTCTGGCTGCTGAACTTCTCCTCGCAGGCGGCGGATTCCGCCATGCCGGCGATGCAGGTGTCGGCAATCACGCACTCAATCTGCGCGCCGCTGGCATGACGGAGTTTCTCGCTAATCAGCGCGGCGGTGGCTTTTGCCATATTCATGGTCTGCTCTTCCAGCGACTCGCGTACTCCCATACGACGTCCGTCAATCACCGGGCGAATACCAATTTTGGGTAAGCTGATTCTTTTCATTACAGACTCCTCACGTTATTCGGAAAATGTTCAGTTCGTTACCGCTTGTGAGCGGAAACGGGCAAAAATAAAGATGATGGCAAAGCACAGTGCCGGAACCAGTTCTGCGGTGGGGATGTTGCCGGCGGCATCGCTGACAAAGCCCATCACCGGCGTGACGATCCCGCCGCCAATAATGGTCATGACGATAAACGACGATCCGTATTTGGTGTCCTGTCCCAGGCTCTTGATCCCCAAAGAGAAAATGGTCGGGTACTGAATGGACATGAACGCGCTGCACAGCGTCAGGGCCAGCAGGCCGATATGCCCGCCGCTCAGGGCGGAGATCAGGCACAGCGCCATCGACAGCAGGGCGTAGGCGGCAAGGACTTTATGCGGGGCAAAGCGGCTGATAAGCCAGGTCCCGCTAAAGCGGCCAATAAAGAAGCACACCATCGTGCCGGTCAGGTAGTTGGCGGCGAAACCTGGGGTCATGCCGGGAATCTCTTCAATGGCGTAGCGGATCAGATAGCTCCAGCAGGCGGTTTGCGCGCCGACGTAGCAGAACTGCGCCAGTACCGCCCAGCGCCAGTGGCGAATGCGGGCGAGGCGGCTGAATGAGGCCACGAAGGAGCTGGGTTCGCTTTCACTGTGGTCGTCGCTTTGCAGAGCCGGAAATTTTGTCAGCATAATCAGCAGAGCGACCAGCAGCACCACGGCGACGATAATCATGTACGGGGTCTGGACCGACAGGACCAGGCTGTGTTTATAGGCGCTGAGCTGGTCAGGCGCCATTTTATCGAGCACCTCCGGAGATTGATGTGGCACATGAGACAAAATAAGACTTTGCCCAAATACAACTGCAATAATGGCGCCGAAAGAGTTAAAGGTTTGCGCCAGATTAAGACGGAAGTGACCACCGCTTTCCGGGCCTAATACCGTGACGAAAGGGTTTGCTGCCGTTTCAAGACACCCGAGACCGGCGGCAATAATAAAAAGCCCGATGAGAAATAACGTATAATTCATGATTTCAGCAGCGGGCCAGAATAGCGCAGCGCCGAAAGCATACAAAAATAACCCGGTAATGATCCCGGCTTTATAGCTGAGTTTCTTCATCAGTATTCCGGCGGGGATCGGAATGACAAAGTAGCCAAAATAAAATGCCGACTGAATCAGACCAGCCTGGAAGTTGGTTAATGTAAAGGCCTGTTGAAACTGGGGCAGTAAAATATCATTGAGATTATTGGCGACAGCCCAAAGAAAAAATAATGAGCACAGCAAGGCGAATGGAATAATGTAGCGCTGACGTTGACCGACATCCACCGCGCGAAAACTCTGCGTTTGTATTGTTGTATTTCCCATAGCATCCTCATCAGTTAAGAAGCGTGTTCAGCATCTCAGGCGTGCGGTTGGTATGACTCACCAGACCGGCAACCGGGTGAGTTCCTGTGCCGACGTCCTCGTTATTCTCATCCCGCCGCGAGAGCGTCTCTTGAATAATTAGGGGGGTGTGAATGAACTCATGAGGTCATTTTCAAATAAAAAAGGTCTTTTAATATGATAACGGTCACACTTCACCCAATAACGGTGGTTTTATGTGATTGCTATCACTTTAATTTCTGTAAAACAATGACCGTTTGAGTGAAATTAATTTAAAAGCCACAGGATGGTTGCCCGATTTAATTTATTGTGGTGAAAACGGTCAGTTGTTAAATGACAAGCTAAATTGCCCGTTTAGAACGAGAAAAATAATAACGGTCATTTTTCACGGCTGAAAAATATTGCGGCCTGATTAAACCAGGGAAATTAATTGATGGCGGTCACAGAATACGTGAATGTAAATTCCTTTCTGATTATTCAATATGATGATAGCCAGTAAATATAAAACTGACTCAACAGGGCCGGAATGCAACGCGAAAGCGCTTCTGTTGGCCCGGTGTTGAATCGCTGAGAGAGGTAAATAAATGGAACGGAACAGACTGGCGCGGCAGATTATTGATACCTGCCTGGAAATGACCCGACTGGGGCTGAATCAGGGCACCGCCGGGAACGTGAGCGTGCGTTATGACGGGGGGATGTTGATTACGCCGACGGGGATTCCTTATGAAAAACTCACTGAATCTCACATCGTGTGGATCGATGCCAACGGCCAGCACGAGCAGGGGAAACTGCCGTCGAGCGAGTGGCGTTTTCATCTAGCCGCCTACCAGACCCGGCCCGATGCGCAGGCCGTGGTGCATAATCACGCGGTGCACTGCACGGCGGTGTCGATCCTCAATCGCCCGATCCCGGCGATCCACTACATGATTGCCGCTGCCGGGGGGAACTCCATTCCCTGTGCGCCGTACGCCACCTTTGGGACTCGCGAACTGTCAGAGTTTGTCGCCGTGGCGTTAAAGCATCGCAAAGCGACGCTGCTGCAGCACCATGGCCTGATTGCCTGTGAAGAGAATCTGGAAAAAGCGCTGTGGCTGGCGCATGAAGTCGAGGTTCTGGCTCAACTCTATCTCAGTACCCTGGCGATCGTCGATCCTGTACCGGTGCTGGACGACGAGGCCATTGCCATCGTACTGGAAAAATTCAAAACCTATGGGTTACGTATCGAAGAGTGATTCGCAAAGCGAGCGGGAGGCGACGATGGCGAACAGAATGATTTTAAACGAGACGGCATGGTTCGGTCGGGGAGCGGTGGCGGCATTAACCGATGAAGTGACCCGTCGGGGATATCGCAAGGCGCTGATAGTGACGGATAACAATCTGGCGCAATGCGGCGTGGTCGACAAGGTGACGCGCAGGATGGATGACGCGGGCCTGGCCTGGGAGATATTTTCCGGCGCGATCCCTAATCCGACGATTGCCGTGGTGCAGGAGGGGCTCGGAGCGTTTCAACGCAGCGGCGCCGACTACCTGATCGCGATTGGCGGCGGTTCGCCGCAGGATACCTGTAAGGCGATCGGCATTATCCACGCTAACCCGGAGTTTGCCGACGTGCGTAGCCTGGAAGGGCTATCGCCGACCCGCAATCCGGGGGTACCGATCATGGCCATTCCGACCACCGCAGGAACCGCGGCGGAAGTGACCATTAACTATGTGATAACCGATGAAGCGCAGCGGCGTAAATTCGTCTGCGTCGACCCGCATGATATCCCTCAGGTGGCCTTTATCGATGCCGATATGATGGACGGCATGCCGCCGGCGTTAAAAGCTGCGACCGGCGTGGATGCGTTGACCCATGCGATTGAAGGCTACATCACCCGGGCGGCATGGGCGCTGACCGATGCGCTACATATTAAAGCCATTGAGGTGATTGCCGGCGCGTTGCGAGATTCGGTAGCCGGCGATAGTCAGGCAGGCGAAGCGATGGCGCTGGGGCAGTACATTGCCGGCATGGGGTTTTCCAACGTCGGGCTGGGGCTGGTGCACGGTATGGCGCATCCTTTAGGGGCGTTTTACAACACCCCGCACGGCGTGGCGAATGCGATTTTGTTACCCCACGTGATGCGCTACAACGCCGACTTCAGCGGCGAGAAGTTCCGCGATATCGCTCGCGCAATGGGGGAGAACGTGGATGGCGTGAGTCTGGAGCAGGCGCGCCAGTCCGCCGTTGATGCCGTCTTCCGTCTTAACCGCGATGTCGGTATTCCCCCAAATCTGCGTGACGTTGGGGTACGTAAAGAGGATATTCCGGCGCTGGCACAGGCGGCTTTTGCTGATGTCTGTACCGGGGGGAACCCCCGTGAGGCCAGCCTGGAGGAGATCATGACCCTGTATCATACTGCGTGGTAGTGCCTCATGCACAGGGCGATGCCAGCGTCGCCCTGTCGGTTTGTTTATGCCTGAGGGGCCAGCCGCAGCTGCTGTAAATTGCCGTCGAGCTGTAAATCGGTCTGCAGGCGGGCTATCTCGCGGCAGGTAAAGGCCATCTCTTTATGCTCTTCCAGTTTTTTACGCCATTTTTCAGGCACCTTAGCCAGCTGAGCATAGATGCCCTCCAGATCCTGATACTCCGTTAACAGCTGCGCCGCGCTCTTTGGGCCAATCCCCGCCACGCCCGGAACTTTTGAACTGCTGATCCCCGCCAGCCCCCAGTAATCAGGCAGCTGCTCCGGCGTGACGCCGAACTCTTTGGCGATGAAAGGGGCGTCCAACCAGCGTTTCTGAAAGTAGTCGCGGATCAGAATCGTCGGCGACAGCAGCTGGCAATAGCCTTTATCGGTAGAGACGATCGTCGCCTGATGTCCGGCATGGGCGACTTTGATTGCCAGCGTGGCGGCGAGGTCGTCCGCTTCGTTGCCCGCTAAAGCCCAGCAGCGGATCCCGCGTTGCTCAAAGGCCGCGCGCAGGGCGGGCATTTCGGCTTCGAGGGTTTCCGGCATGGGCGCGCGCCCGGCTTTGTATTCCGGCAGGCGCTGGTGTCGCCAGCCGTGGGCGCGATCTTCGTCATCAAAAACCGCCACGGCATGGGTTGGCTGGCTATGAACGATGAGCTGCTCCAGCGCGTGCAGGCAGGTGTCAACGCAGGGGGACCCCTGCACCGCATGAATGCGGCGGATCAGATTGAGTGCGTCGACAATTAACAGATGAACGGCCACAGATACCTCCTGGCGAGCCTGTCGAAACAGGCCCTTATTCACAGAACCTTAAGGGTATCATTGCCGTGGCGGAGAGGCTATCGGCACGGGGAGATTCGGGAAGATGCGCCGCAAAGAGGCTTAATCGGCGTGCAGCAGCAGGCCCGGTTCGCTGTGGGTGGCCTCGCCGTACCAGACCGCTTCGCGGACCGCAACCGGCTTGCCGATCAGGCCCAGCGCATAAAAACGGTCGGCAATAGTTTGCTGCGCGCGGATCACTTTGAGGTCCATCATCCGCGGGCGATGGCTGCGGCGGGCCAACGCCAGGGACAGCGAGGCGACGTTAATCCCCAGCTCTGCCGCCAGCAGCCCGGCGGCTTCATCCCGTCGCCGATCGATAAACTGCCCGGTTTGCGTCAGCTCGTGCAGCAGGCGCTGCATGATATCGCCATGACGCGTCACGTAGTCGCGGCGCGACAGGTAGAACTGATGGTTGTGCACCCGACCTTCGCCGTTGGCTACCACCCGCAACTCCCCGGTGTGTTCGGCGTCGCTTAACAGCGGATCCCACATCATCCAGGCATCCACCGCCAGATAGTCGCTGGCGGTCAGCGGGTATTTGGGCGGGGTGTAGACAATCCTGACGTCATTTAAGCCCAGCCCTGCCTCCTCGAGAATCTGCAACAGCAGCCAGTGCACGTTTGACCCTTTGTTCAACGCAATACGCTTCCCGCGCAAGTCGGCAATCGTGCGGATTGCGCTATGTTGCGGGACAACCATCGCCACGCTCTGCGGCGCGGGCGGTTCCCACGCCACGTACACCAGCTCGCTGTTGCCGGACTGGGCAAAGACCGGTGGCGCTTCGCCGGTGGTGCCAAAATCAATTTCGTGACAGGCGAGGGCGTGCAGCAGCTGTGGCCCGGCAGGGAATTCGCTCCACAGCACGCTGACCCCGAGATGGGCGAAGGCGCTTTCCAGGCTCTGTCGGGCCTTTAAAATGCCCAGATTGCCAAAACGCTGATAGCCGATACGTAACTCGCGGTCGGCGGAAACGGCGGCCGACAGCGGGCGCGGCGTGGTCTCTACCCGCCGACGGCTTTTAATCAGTCCAATGTTGGCCAGCTGTGTACGTAAGGTATGGCGACTGATGCCCAGCAGCGCCGCCGCCTGGCTTTGGTTGTCATCGCAGTGGGCCATCGCTCCGCGGATCAGCGCCCCGGTGATGCGCTCCCACAGTGCCTCGCCTGGCTGGTTAAGCTGCTGATAGATAAAACTATCCAGTTCATTATCGGTGGTTGTCGTCGGCGTATCGTACAACGTGCTCAGCCGCAGCTGCGCGGGCGTAATCTCCTCCTCTTTGCTGAGCAGAACCGCGTTATGTAACGTATTTTCCAGTTCGCGGATATTGCCGGGCCACGGATAGTCCATCAGCCTCGCCAGCGTTTCCGGCGCCAGGCGGCGGGTCGGACGACCCAGCCGGCGGGCATACAGCGTTAAAAAGTGATTGGCCAGCTGGGGAATATCCTGGCGGCGCTGGCGCAGCGGCGGCAGCGGCACGATGGCGATATTCAAACGGTAGTAGAGGTCTTCGCGGAAGCGGCGTTCGCGGATCGCCTGAGCTAAATCGACATGGGTGGCGGCGATGACCCGCACATTCACTTTGATGGCCTTGCGCGAACCGACGCGGGTAATTTCCCGCTCCTGCAGCACGCGCAGCAGCTTGACCTGCAGCGGCAGGCTCAGTTCGCCGATCTCATCGAGCAGCAGAGTCCCGCCCTCGGCGGCTTCAAACCAGCCGGGGTGGCTCTGCACCGCGCCGGTAAAGGCGCCTTTTTCATGGCCGAAGAGTTCAGCTTCCGCCAGGCTTTCGGTCAACGCGCCGCAGTTAACGGCGAGAAACGGCTGGTGACGACGCGTGCTGTGATGATGAAGATAGCGGGCCACCACCTCTTTACCGGTGCCGGTTTCGCCGACGATCAGTACGGTGGCTTCCGTTGGCGCCAGCTTATCCAGCAGGCTCTGAAACGCTTTCGACGCCGGGTCGACCAGCACGGGCGTATCGGACAGGGATTCAGGATTGAGCATGGTGGACCTCCGGTAAATGACGCCTTGAACTTATCCTTTGCCAGCGACAGAAACCAGAGGGTCGCGACGTCAGGCTGTTGCAAACTCAACAGCGGGCGCACATGAACTGGCGCATTTGCAACAGCAAAATGGGTAGGGTGAAATTGTAATTAATTGATTTTATTGAATTAATTTTTTATTCACCTTTGGCATGATTATCGCTAACACTCATATAACCAAATTAAAACATCTCTTCGATGAATATCGAATATGGTTATATAGGAAATGGATAATGACGCAGAAAGCGAGCGATACGATCAATGTGTTCTGGTTCTTGCCCACCCACGGTGACGGCCGTTATCTCGGGACCACCGAAGGCGGTCGCCCGGTGGATTTGCCTTATCTCCAGCAGGTCGCGCTGGCCGCCGATAGCCTCGGCTACTACGGCGTGCTGATTCCGACCGGAAAAAGCTGCGAGGACTCCTGGCTGGTGGCGTCGGCGCTGGCGCCGTTAACCCGCCGCCTGCGCTATCTGGTGGCGGTGCGTCCGGGTTTACAGCCGCCGACGCTGGCGGCGCGGATGGCGGCCACCCTCGACCGGCTGTCGGAGGGGCGGCTGCTGATCAACGTGGTGACCGGCGGCGATCCGGTGGAGAACAAAGGCGATGGGATCTTCCTCAACCACAGTGAACGCTACCAGGTGACCCGCGAATTTCTCGATGTCTACTCTCGTTTGCTGAAAGGCGAAAAGGTGGACTATCACGGGGAGCATATTCACGTTGAAGGGGCGGAAGTGCTGTTTCCGCCGGTGCAGGAAAACGGCCCGCCGCTGTACTTTGGCGGCTCTTCGGAGGAGGCCATCGACGTTGCCGCTGAGCAAATCGACAGCTACCTGACCTGGGGAGAGCCGCCGGCGCTGGTGGCGGAGAAGCTGGCTATCGTTCGTGAACGCGCTGCGGCGCGCGGGCGTACCCTGCAATACGGTATTCGCCTGCATGTGATCGTCCGTGAAACGGAAGAGGAGGCCTGGGCCGCCGCTGACCGACTGATTGCCCACCTGGATGATGACACCATTGCTCAGGCGCAGAAGATCTTCTCGCGTATGGATTCCGCAGGCCAGGCGCGGATGAGCGCTCTGCACAACGGCTCGCGCGACAATCTGCGTATTGCGCCAAACCTGTGGGCCGGCGTCGGGCTGGTACGCGGCGGGGCGGGGACGGCGCTGGTCGGCAATCCGCAGCAGGTGGCGGAGCGCATCCGTGAATATCAGGCGCTGGGGATCACCAACTTTATCTTCTCCGGTTACCCGCATCTGGAAGAGGCGCACCGCTTTGCCGAGCTGGTGATGCCGCTGCTGCCGCTGGCCAGCAACGCCCAGCCAAAAGCGCGCGGTGTTAATACCGGGCCGTTCGGTGAAACCATCGGCGGCGATAAGCGCCCGGTAAAACAGGTCAGCGCCAGCTGAGCGGAGGTCGCAATGTTTCGCTTCTTCTTTCATAAGGCGGTGGCCTATGCCAACTGAACCTCATATCACGATCGTCGGCGGCGGCTTTAGCGGCGCGGCGGTGGCTATTCATCTGCTTGACCTGATGCCGGAAGGGGTACGGGTGACGCTGCTGGAGCCGCGCGCCGTGCCCGGGGCCGGCGTCGCCTATTCCACCGCCGAACCCAGCCACCGCATCAACGTGCCCGCCTCGCGGATGCAGTTGGCCGGTGAGGAGGAGGGCGCTTTTGACCGCTGGTACCGTAGTCAACCTGCTTTTGCCGACGATCCGCAGGCGTGGCGTGAAGATGGCTCGCTGTACCCCCAGCGCGGCCAGTTCGGGCGCTACGTCAGCCAGCGTTTTGCCGAGGCGGTACGGGTGAGCGCCGGGCGACTGGTTCACCTGCGCGAACAGGCGCTGACCTTTGACGAAAGCGGTATCACGACCGAGAGCGGTCGTCGGCTGCAAAGCGATCTGCTGATCCTGGCAGTGAGCCATCCGCCGCCGGCGCTGCCGCGGCTGGCGGCGCCTTTTCATGACCACCCGGCGCTGATTGCCAACCCGTGGCGTGCGGACAGCCTTACGGCAATCGCCCCCGACGCGCGGGTGGCGGTGATGGGAACCGGGCTGACGATGGCGGATTGCATCGCCACCTTATCCCGGCTCGGCCACCGTGGGCCAATTACCGCCTTTTCCCGCCACGGCCTGTTGTCCCGCGGGAACGTCAGCAGCGCGGCGGCGCAATGGCCGGGCGAGTATCGCCACGGCACGCTGCGCCAGCGGCTGCGGCAGGTTCGCAGCGATATCAGGCGTGCCGCAGAGCAGGGGCTTCCCTGGCAGGTGGTGCTGGATGCGGTGCGTCATCAGGGTCAGAGCATCTGGCAGGCGCTGACGTTTGCCGACCGCCAGCGCTTCCTGCGTCATCTGCGGCGCTACTGGGATGTGCATCGTTATCGCATTGCGCCGCAGATTGCCGAGGTGCTCGAGCAACGGCAGCGCGAGGGGAGCCTGCAGGTGCTGGCTGCACGGCTGACGGCGCTGGAAGGCGATTCCCGTACGCTGAGCCTCACCCTGGCGCCGCGCGCGGGTGAGCGCATTGCGCTGACCGTCGACCACCTGATTCTGACCACCGGCCCGGCCCACGGCGGGCTGATCGACAGCCAGCCGCTGCTGCGCGAACTGGCCCGTCGTGGCCTGATTCGCGCCGATAAGCTGGGTCTTGGGCTGGACGTGGATGCTCATTCCCGGGCGATTGGCCGCGACGGGCGTGCGATACCCAACCTGCTGATCTCTGGCCCGGCGGCTCGCGGCTATTTTGGCGAACTGATGGGGCTGCCGCAGGTGGCCGATCATGCCGCCGCCGTCGCCGCTGAAGCTTTACAGGCGCTGGGGATTGGGCAATCCGCCCGATGTCCCACGATCTAACCCCCCCATTCCCCTTATTCCTTGATGTGTTAAGCGTGCGTTCCGTTGACGGAATGCACCGTGGAGAGCGCTATGTCATCACAACGTGAAATTCGCCTGAATGCTTTTGATATGAACTGCGTCGGTCACCAGTCGCCGGGGCTGTGGACCCATCCGCGCGACCGCTCCTGGCAGTATAAGGACCTGGATTACTGGGTTGACCTGGCGCGTTTGCTGGAACGCGGTAAGTTCGACGGCCTGTTTATTGCCGACGTGCTGGGCATCTACGACGTGCTGAACGGCAACGGCGATGCGGCGATTCGCCAGGCGACGCAGGTGCCGGTGAACGATCCGCTGGCGTTGATTACCCCGATGGCGCTGGTGACGGAGCATCTGGGCTTTGGCCTGACCGCGTCACTGTCGTTTGAGCATCCGTACCCGTTTGCCCGCCGTCTCTCAACCCTCGATCATCTGACCAAGGGCCGGGTGGGCTGGAACATCGTTACCTCGTATCTGGAAAGCGGGGCGCGCAACATTGGCCATCAGGCGCAGACCGATCACGATGCGCGCTATGACTACGCCGATGAGTATCTCGACGTGGTTTATAAGCTGCTGGAAGGGAGCTGGGAAGATGGCGCGGTGCTGCGCGATCGCGAGCGCGGGATCTTCAGCGATCCGCAAAAAATTCATCCGATCAATCACCAGGGCAACTTCTTCACCGTGCCGGGGATCCACCTCTGCGAACCGTCGCCGCAGCGCACGCCGGTGCTTTATCAGGCCGGTGCCTCCAGCCGCGGTAAACAGTTTGCCGCCGGTCACGCCGAGTGCGTTTTTGTCGCCGCGCCGTCGAAAGTGCTGCTCAAAAAGACGGTGGCGGATATTCGCCGCCGCGCCGCCGAAGCCGGACGCGACCCGCGCAGCATTCTGATTTTCAACCTGCAAACGGTCATTGTCGGCGAAACCGACCGCGAGGCGCAGGCCAAATGGCAGGAGTATAAATCGTACGTCAGCTATGAAGGGGCGCTGGCGCTGATCTCCGGCTGGACCGGGATCGACTTCGGCCAGTATCAGCCGGATCAGGTGCTGAAATACCTGCATACCAACGCGATTCAGTCGGCGGTTGAAGCCTTTTCCACCGCCGATCCCGATCGCCAGTGGACGGTACAGGCGCTGGCCGACTGGGTCGGCATTGGCGGCTTCGGCCCGCTGATTGTCGGCAGTGCGCAAACCGTCGCCGATGAGCTGCAGTCATGGGTTGAGGAGACCGATGTTGACGGTTTCAACCTGGCGTATGCCGTCACCCATGAAACCTTCCGCGATGTCGTGGATCTGCTCATTCCCGAACTGCAAAAACGCGGCGTCTTTAAGCAGGAGTATCGCGAAGGCACCCTGCGCGAAAAACTGTTCGGCGCCGGGCCGCGTCTGGTCGCGCCGCATCCGGGGGCGGGGTATCGTCGCGGCGCACGCATCGACGTCGCGGCAGGGGAGAAGGTGACATGATCGAGATAGATAACCTGCATAAAAGCTACCGCGCGGCGGACGGGCGGGTCAGCGAGGTGCTGAAAGGGCTGTCGCTGCGGGTACCGACCCGCTCCATCACCGCGGTCGTGGGGCCGAGCGGTGCGGGAAAATCGACCCTCGCGCGCCTTATCAGCCTGCTGGAGCGCCCCGACAGCGGCAGTATTCGGGTGAACGGCAACGACCTGTCGTTGCTCAGCGGCGAGGCGCTGCGTCGCGAGCGGCGCACGATCGGTACCGTTTTTCAGTCCTCCGCGCTGCTCAGCCGTAAAACGGCCTGGCAAAATATCGCCCTGCCGCTGGAATATCTCGGGGTGGTCGAGCGCGATATTAAAGCCCGCGTCGGCGAACTGCTGGAAAGCGTCGGGTTGAGCCATAAGGCGGATGCCTGGCCGGCCCAGCTTTCCGGCGGCCAGCGTCAGCGGATTGGTATTGCGCGCGCGCTGGCGCTACGCCCGTCGGTGCTGCTGGCGGATGAAGCGACTTCGGGGCTGGATCCGCAGGCTACCGCAACGGTGCTGAATTTGCTCAAACGTCTGCGCGATGAATACCGTCTGGCGATCGTGCTGATCACCCACGAGATGGATGCGGTCCGCGCGGCGGCGGATGCGGTGGCAGAAATTCGCGATGGCGCAATTGTGCAATTCGGTCAGGTGAAAGAGCTGTTGGCGCGCCCGGATTCACTGCTGGGCCAGCAGCTGCTGCCGCTCTCTCCGGTCGCGGCTCACAGCGACCTGCTGCTGCGCCTGAGCTATCGCTGGGATGTCCCGGTGGCGACCGACTGGATCAGCCGCCTGAGCCAGCAGTTTGCGCTGCAGATCGATCTGCTCGGCGGCCACGTTGAGGTGATCAACGGCCGGCTGGCGGGAAGGCTACAGGTGGGGGTGCGGTTCCAGGGGGAGCGTCTGCCGCCGTCGCGGGTGCTGGCGCTGCTGGCCCAGCTCGGTATCGCGGCGGAGGTCCTTGACGACGCGCCGGAACTCAAGGAGGCGGTATGAAGCCAACGGTAATCAGTCAGGATACTCCCTGGAGCGAGATCCATACGCTGCTGCTGCCCGCCTACGCTGAGACCTGGCTGATGGTGGCCATCGTGATGCTGTTTGTGGTGACGCTGGGCGGTGTGGTCGGGGTGGTGCTATTCAATGCCTCAGCGCGCGGATTATTCCCGCATGCCGCGCTGTACCGGGTGTTGAACTGGGTGGTGAATATGGGGCGCTCTCTGCCGTTTCTGGTGCTGATGGCGGCGATTATTCCCTTCACCTTCTGGCTCACCGGGACAACGATCGGCATTCCTGCCGCGGTGGTGCCGATGATCGCCGCCGGGGTGCCGTTTTTTGGCCGGCTGGTGGAAAACGCGCTGCGCGAACTGCCGGCCGAGGTCACCGCCGTGGGGGTGGTGTGCGGCGGCTCGCGCTGGCAGATCATCCGCAGCGCCCAGCTGAGCGAAGCCCTGCCGGCGTTAGTGGCGGCGGTGACGCTCAACCTGGTGTCGATGATCGAATATTCCGCGATTGCCGGCACCATCGGCGCGGGAGGCATCGGCTATCTGGCGGTGGTGTACGGCTACCAGCGCTTCGACAACCACATCATGATCGCCACCATTATCGCGCTGATCGCCACGATTCAGCTGATTCAATTTTTCGGTGACCGTCTGGTCAACAAACTTCGCCACACGCAGGGGATCGCTTCATGACAACAGAACAATTTGAGTTACGTAAGGCCCGCCGCTGGCCGTGGCTGGCGGCGCTGGTGGTGATTGTGGCGCTGGCCGTCGCCTTTTGGTGGTGGCGGGGAGAGGCCCGGTCGCAGCAGGTGGTGTTTGGCACCACCCTGAAAATCCATTATGAACCGGCGATGGCCGGCGAACAGCGAATTATCGAGTACATCGGCCAGCATATTGCGCCGGATTATGGCCTGAAGCTGGAGGCGGTGGGCGTGCAGGATCCGGTGCAGGCGGACCGGGCGGTGGCGCAAGGGGAATACGCCGGAACCATCTATCAGCATCAATGGTGGCTGAAGCAGGTGGTGGACGCCAATGGCTTCGCGCTTTCAACCACGGTACCGGTATTCCAGTGGGCCTTTGGGATTTACTCCGATCGCTATACATCGGTCAAGGATCTGCCGAACGGCGCGACGATCGTGGTGCCAGATGACGGCGCCAACCAGGGGCAGGCGCTGTGGCTGCTGCAGCGCATCGGCCTGGTTACGCTCGACCCGAAGGTGGAGCCGCGTACGGCAAAGCTGAAAAATATCGTCGGCAACCCGCATCAGTTTAATTTCAAAGAGCTGGACTTGTTAACCATGCCGCGGGCGCTCAATTCGGTGGACGCGGCCATCGGCTATGTCTCGCAGTTTGATGCCGGGAAAGTATCGCGCGATAAGGGGATCTTATTCCCGCCGGCGCCGCGGACTTTTGCGTCGCAGTTGGTTATCGGGACGCCTTATTTATCGCAGGAGAATATCGTCAAATTGCAGCAGGCATTTTCCGACCCGCGCATTCAGAGCTGGTTGAAAACCACCGACGACCCGCTGGTGAAAGACGTACTGGTGCCGGTTTCCGCGGAATAATCTGCGCTGATGATCGATCTCGCAGGACGGGCGAAAGCGCGTCCTGATTTTGGTGTTTTATTTAATTAACTTATTGAATATATTGATTTTTATATGCGTATTTGTTGGTTCCACTTTATCAGCGGGCGGCCTATAACTGCGATCACCTGCACAACATAATAAGGTGAAAACATGAGTACGCTGTCTGTTGATAATCCCGGCGTGGCCTCCGCACCGGTGAGTAGCGTCGGGGATGTGGCGCGGTTGATTAATTCGGGCAAGGATCAGGCTAAATATGCGCGGATGATTGTCTTCCTCGCTCTCGGCGGCGTCTTTCTCGACGCCTATGATTTAACCACGCTCTCCTACGGCATCGACGATGTGGTGCGTGAATTCCAGCTCTCGCCGCTGCTGACCGGGCTGGTCACCTCATCCATTATGGTTGGCACCATTATCGGCAACTTAATCGGCGGCTGGCTGACGGATAAATATGGCCGCTATTCGGTGTTTATGGCCGACATGCTGTTTTTCGTCGTCTCGGCCATTGCCGCAGGTCTGGCCCCCAACGTCTGGGTGCTGATCGGCGCGCGCTTCCTGATGGGGATCGGCGTCGGTATCGATTTGCCGGTCGCCATGTCCTACCTCGCTGAGTTTTCCCGTTTTACCGGCAAAGGCAATAAGGCCGCGCGCCTCGCCGCCTGGTGCCCGATGTGGTACGCCGCCTCGACGGTCTGCTTCCTGATTATCTTCGGTCTCTATTTCCTGCTGCCGCAGGCGCACCTCGACTGGCTGTGGCGCGCCTCGCTGCTGTTTGGCGCCGTCCCGGCGCTGCTGATTATCGCCGTGCGCAGTAAATTTATGAATGAATCGCCGCTGTGGGCGGCAAACCAGGGGGACCTGACTTCGGCGGTGCGCATTCTGCGCGACTCATACGGCATTGTCGCCCATGAAGCGCCGACCGAACGTCCCGCGCCGCCGCCGAAAGTGAGCTTCCGCGTGCTGTTTGAAAAGCCGTATCGCGAGCGCACCATCGTCGCCGGGGTGATGAATATTTGTATCTCCTTTGAGTACACCGCCATCGCCTTTTTCCTGCCGTCGATCCTTGCCCGGTTTCTCGGGGCCGGGGTGTTTGAAACCATCTCCGCCTCGCTGGGGCTGAATGCGCTGTTTGCCTTTACCGGCGGGCTGCTGGGGATGCATCTGGCGTGGAAATACCCGTCGCGCCACGTGGCGATTGCCGGCTTCGCGCTGCAGTTTATCGCCCTGATCGTCCTTGCGCTGGTCGGCCAGCCGCAGGCCACCGTCGGGGTCGTGCTGGCGATCGCGATGCTCGGCCTGTGGCTGTTTGCCGAGGGCTTCGGCCCCGGCGCGCAGCTGATGATCTATCCGGCGCTTTCCTATCCTACCGCGATTCGCGCCACCGGCGTCGGCTTCAGCCGGGCGCTCTCCGGTATCGGCAGCGCGCTGGCGCTGTTCGTGCTGCCGCTGCTGCAGGCCTCCCTCGGCACTCAGATGTTCTGGGTGGTGTCGCTGGCCGCCATTATTCCGATTTTCTTCCTGCTTGCGGTCCGCCACGAGCCGACGCGTCACGATATTGACGACAGCCACCATTAAGGAACAGATGATGACATTACTCTCTACCGGTACCGATTATGAACAGCTGGCCGCGGCTTTCCGGCCGATTTTCTCGCGCATTGCGCAGGGAGCCGCGAACCGCGAACAGCACCGTATTTTGCCCGACGAGCAGATTCGCTGGCTGAAGGAAGCGGGGTTCGGCACGGTTCGCATTCCGCGGGAAAAGGGCGGCTGGGGCGCGTCGCTGCCGCAGCTGATTGCCCTGCTGATTGAGCTGGCCCAGGCCGACTCCAACCTGCCGCAGGCGCTGCGCGCCCATTTTGCCTTTGTTGAAGATCGCCTGAATCAGCCCGACTCCGCGCAGCGCGATCGCTGGTTGCAACGTTTTCTCGACGGGGAGCTGGTGGGCAGCGGCTGGACCGAAACCGGCGGGGTCAAGCTTGGGGAGGTGATTACCCAGGTGACGCCGGACGATCGCGGCTGGCGGTTAAACGGCGAGAAGTTTTACAGCACCGGGACGCTGTACGCCGACTGGATTGATGTCTTTGCCCGCCGCAGCGACAACCAGGGCGACGTTATTGCGCTGGTCAGCACCCGGCAGAGCGCGGTGGAACGCGAAGACGACTGGGATGGCTTTGGTCAGCGTCTGACCGGCAGCGGTACCACCCGCTTTAAGCAGGCGCAGGTTGAGCAGGAACATGTCTATGATTTTGCTGAACGCTTTCGGTATCAGACCGCCTTCTATCAGCATATCTTACTGGCGACGCTGGCGGGGATCGGCCTGGCGGTGGAACGCGATGCCGCCGAGGGGGTGAAAAAACGCACCCGCATGTACAGCCATGGCAACGCCGCGGTCCCGCGTGAGGATGCGCAGGTCCTGCAGGTGGTGGGGCAAATCAGCAGCTGGGCGTGGGCGACCCGCGCGGCGGTGCTGCAGGCGGCGGAGTCTTTACAGCAGGCCTATGTCGTTCATGCCAGCGGCGATGAAGCGCTGATTGAACAGCGCAATCGGCTGGCGGAAGTCGAAGCGGCGCAGGCGCAGGTGGTTGCCAGCGAGTGGGTGCCGCGCGCGGCGACCGAGCTGTTTAACGCCCTCGGCGCGTCGGACACCCGGGCGGGTAAGGCGCTCGACAGGCACTGGCGCAACGCGCGCACGGTGGCCTCGCATAACCCGGTTATCTACAAAGCGCGCAATATTGGCAACTGGCTGGTCAACGGCGAGGCGCCGACCTTTATCTGGCAGATTGGCGATGGCGAAAAGGCGCAGGGCTAAAAAGAGAGAAGGCGACGGGGAGGCCCGTCGCCGACAACGGTTATTTATCCTGCGACCAGGTGGCGCTGCGCACGTCCACCTTCACCGGCAGCAGGCCGATACGGGTGAAGGTATCCGCCAGCGCCTGCTGCTCGTTATAGACCGCAGGCGTCATGCGTTCGGCGCCATAGGGCAGGCGGGCAAGCGCTTTCAACCAGATAGCCTTATCCAGCCCGGTTGACGTGGCGAGGATCCCGGCGGCATCGTCCTGATGGGCGTTCGCCCAGTCGCTTAGCTGACTTAACTCATCCACCACCTGTTTTGCCGTATCCGGGTGGTTTTCGGCAAATTTGCGGCTGGCGAGGTAGAAGGTGTAGTGCGGCACCAGCCCTTCGGCGTTGCTGATCTGCCGCGCCTTCGCGTTGGTTTCGACTTCGGCAAGGTACGGATCCCAGATAACCCAGGCATCAATGGCGCCTCGCTGGAAGGCGGCGCGGGCATCGGCCGGGGGCAGATAGACCGGGGTGATATCTTTATAGCTCAGCCCGGCTTTTTCCAGCGCGGCCACCAGCAGGTAGTTGACGTCGGAGCCTTTATTCAGCCCCACGCGCTTGCCTTTCAGATCGGCCACGTTGTGAATCGTTGAGTTTTCCGGCACCACGATCGCTTCAGTTTTGGGGTTGGCCGGTGAGTGCGCGAGGTAGACCAGATCCGCCTGAGCGGCCTGGGCAAAGGCCGGCGGCGCATCGCCGGTGGCCGCCAGGTCGATACTGCCGACGTTCAGCCCTTCCAGCATCTGCGGGCCGGCCGGGAATTCCACCCAGCGCACGGCGATGCCCTGTTTTTTGAAGGTCTCATCGAGGGAACCGCGGTATTTGAGCAGGGCGAAGATATTGGCCTTCTGATAGCCAATGTTGACGGTTTCCGGCGCCTGAGCCAGCGCGGACGCAGACAGCCCGAGCAGCAGCGGCAGCGCGGCCAGATGCAACCTTTTGGACATAATGTGTTCTCCTTTGGCGGTTTGCCGTAAGGTAACAAATTGTCCTTATAACCAATAAATAACTAAATTGTAATTGATATAACTGAAATATCTGGCGAGGGAGAAGAGATTGCGGGGAAGCTGCCCGGCAGAATCGGCTGCCGGGCAGGTATCGTTAATCGCAGGCGACGATTTTCATTGCCAGGCCGCCGCGCGAGGTTTCGCGGTATTTGGCGTTCATATCTTTGCCCGTTTCATACATGGTTTCGATGACCTTATCGAGACACACGCGCGGTTCGCTGGTGCGGCGCAGCGCCATTCGCGCGGCATTGACCGCTTTGACGGCGGCGATGGCGTTACGTTCGATGCAGGGAACCTGTACCTGGCCGGCAACCGGATCGCAGGTCAGACCGAGGTTGTGTTCCATACCGATCTCTGCCGCGATGCACACCTGACCCGGGCTACCGCCCAGCAGCTCGGTGAGACCGGCCGCCGCCATCGAACAGGCCACGCCGACTTCGCCCTGGCAACCGACTTCGGCGCCGGAAATCGAGGCGTTCATCTTATACAGCGAGCCGATCGCGCTGGTTACCAGCAGGTAACGCGCCAGCGAATTAGCATTCACCTTGCGGATAAACTTGTCGTAATAGGCCAGTACCGCCGGCACGATGCCGCAGGCGCCGTTGGTGGGCGCAGTCACCACGCGTCCACCGGCGGCGTTCTCTTCGTTGACCGCCAGGGCAAACATGTTGATCCAGTCAACCACCGCCATCGGGTCGCTGTTGGTATTGTCCTGGCTAACCAGCATCCGGCGCAGGGCGGCGGCACGACGCGGAACCCGCAGCTTGCCCGGCAGTACGCCTTCGGTGGTGATGCCGCGCTCAATACCGCTGCTCATCACTTCCCAGACGGCGGCGAAGTGCTGCTCCAGCTGCTCTTTGCTGTGCAATGCCAGTTCGTTTTGCATCATCAGGCCGGAAAGCGAGAGCCCGCTTTCGCGGCAGTGTCTTTGCAGGTCGGCCGCATTTTTGTACGGATAAGGCACCACCGGCGGCGCTTCATTGGTCAGGCCGAAATGTTCTTCATCGACAATAAACCCGCCGCCGATGGAGTAGTAAGTCTGGGTGTAGAGCACCTTGTCGCCGCCCAGGGCGGTAATGCGCATACCGTTCTCATGCAGCGACAGGTTGTCGGCATGGAAATTCATGCACTGGTCGACCGGGAATTCAACTTCCTGCTGGCCGTTCGCCAGCATCAGGCGGCCGTGGGTGTTGACGTCCTGAATGAATGCCGGGATGGCGTCGATATCAACGCTGTCAGGCAGGTTGCCCGCAAGACCCATAATAATGGCGATGTCGGTATGGTGGCCTTTACCGGTGAGGGAAAGGGAGCCGTAAACATCGACAACGACTTTGGTGACGTTGGCAAGCAGCCCGCGCGCGATAAGATCGTCCGTGAACTGCTTGCCCGCTTTCATTGGTCCAACGGTATGGGAGCTGGAAGGGCCAATGCCGATTTTAAAAATATCGAATACGCTGATCATGTTGCATCCAGTACTGTCGGGGAGCGCGCCGCCTGCTGGCGGCGCGGGGGAGAGATTAGCTGAACAGAGAGTAGAAAATCGCGGAGATAGCAATCAGGCCCATAATCACCACGAAGACGTTGCTGATGTGGCCGCTGTATTTGCGCATGGCCGGGACTTTCTGGATGGCATACATCGGCATCAGGAACAGAATCATCGCGATAATCGGGCCGCCAAGGGTTTCGATCATGCCGAGAATGCTTGGGTTCAGCGTGGCCACAATCCAGGTGGTCACCAGCATGAACAGCGCCGTGATTTTGTTCAGTTTATTGATTTCGATGGATTTGCCTTTACCGCGCAGGGATTTAATCACCATGCCGTTAAAGCCTTCACGTGCGCCCAGGTAGTGGCCGAGGAAGGATTTGGTGATGGCGATCATCGCGATGATCGGCGCCATCCAGGCAATGACCGGTGCGTTAAAGTGGTTCGCCAGGTAAGACAGAATCGAGATGTTCTGCGCTTTTGCTTCTGCCAGATCGGCCGGAGACAGGCTCAGTACGCAGCTGAAGACGAAGAACATCACGGTCAATACCATCATGATATGAGCGCGAGCCAGGATGCTGGAGCACTTCTTCTCTGCGCCCTGACCGTACTCTTCACGCTTCGCCACGGCGAAGGAGGAGATGATCGGCGAGTGGTTAAAGGAGAACACCATTACCGGAATCGCCAGCCAGAGAGTCATCCACAGACCATTACCGGTAAAGGTAGCGCTGTTCAGGGAGAGGGTTTCCAGCGCCGCGCCGTTCCACTGAGGAATCAGGTACAGTGCGAGGATCATCAGAGCGATAACGAACGGGAACACCAGAATACTCATCGCCTTAACAATCATCTGCTCGCCGAAACGCACGATGGTCATCATGCCCACAATCAGAATCAGCGACAGGATCGCACGCGGCGGCGCGGTCATCTGCAGCTGGTGGGTCATAAAGCTTTCGACGGTATTGGTGATAGCCACGCTATAAACCAGCAGAATCGGGTAAATGGCGAAGAAGTAGAGCAGAGTAATCAGTTTACCTGCGCCGACACCGAAGTGCTCTTCTACCACTTCCGTGATGTCTTCACCCGGATTTTTACCGGAAAGGACAAAACGGGTCATTCCGCGGTGGGCGAAAAAGGTCATCGGGAAAGCAAGAATTGCCATGATGATCAGGGGGATCATCCCGCCGACGCCGGCATTAATCGGCAGGAACAACACGCCCGCACCGATTGCCGTACCGTACAGTCCCAGCATCCACATGGTATCTGTTTTGCGCCATCCGCTACGGGTTTCGCCCGATACGATAGTGCTGGTTTGAGTGGTTTCCATCTGTATCTCCTGGAGGAAGCGACCAAATATAATGATTAAAATCAATTAAGTAATATTAAATGTGTTTGATTACGGTTTTTTAATGATTTTCTCCGCAACAAGTGGGGCGGAAAGATACATTTATCTGGTAAATGCATCAGTGATCGCGATCCCAATTGCAATAATCCACTTTCGAGGTGGGTATTTTTAGTTCAACAGTCTGTTTCTGGTGATCAGCCAGGTATTTGTGGCGCGAAGGCTACCATTTACAGGATATGAGATAAAAGAAGGCAGGCTTAATAACGATGTTTTTACTGTAAAAATGAGATACTGACGATGTTTTCGCGCTTAAATGCCTTTTTATCAGTGATATTTATTGCTTCTTATGGAAACGCAAACGATTGGCTTTTGTTAAAATGTTACAAAGCATTCTTAAAATAAATGAATTATTGGGAAAGCGGGCCTGAGAAGTTTAAAAGAGGTTAAGAGAGGTCAAAGGAGGTTAAAGGGAGTTTAATACGGGAAGAGGGGGAAAGCGGATTACGACAGCACGCGCCGTAACCCGGAATGACAGATTAGCTATCAGGAACAGATTTCGTAGCAAGGAATATACGCAGTGCCGCCCGGAAGCTTCATGCGGTGCTGGGCGACGAAGCCCTGCAGCAGGTCGTCCATCCGACGCATCATCTGCGGATCGCCGTGCAGCTTGTAAGGACCGAATTTTTCAATCGCCTGGATACCCACCTCTTTGACGTTGCCGGCCACGATACCGGAGAACGCGCGCCGCAGGTCTGCCGCCAGCATCTCGACCGGCTGATCGGGATAAAGCTTGAGGTTGGCCATGTTTTCATGTGTCGGGTCGAAGGGCATTTGCAGATCCGGGGTGATACGAATCGACCAGTTAAAGCTGTAGGCATCGTCGGTTTCCCGGCGACTCTCTTTCACCAGCGGCATCGCTTTCTTCATCTGGCGCGCCACTTCGCTGGCGTCGTCGATAATGATGCGATAGTGGCGACGCGCCGACTCGCCCAGCGTATGGACGATGAACTCATCCAGCACGCGGAAATAGTCGGCGCTCTCTTTCGGACCGGTGAGGATCAGCGGCAGGACCTGCGATGTGTTGGCCGGGTGCATTAAAATCCCCAGCAGATAAAGCAGCTCTTCCGCGGTGCCGACGCCGCCCGGGAAGATAATAATGCCGTGGGCGATACGGACAAACGCCTCAAGACGTTTTTCGATATCCGGCATGATCAGCAGCTCGTTAACCAGCGGGTTAGGCGGTTCGGCGGCAATAATTGATGGCTCGGTCATGCCGATAAAGCGGCTGTCTTTGTAACGCTGCTGGGCGTGGCCGACCGCGGCGCCTTTCATCGGCGCTTCCATCGCACCCGGACCGCAGCCGGTGCAGATATTCAGTTCGCGCAGACCCAGCTGGGTCCCGACGCGACGGGCGTACAGATATTCGTTTTCGTTAATCGAGTGGCCGCCCCAGCAGACAATCATATTCGGCGCTTCGCCGACGTGCAGCGCACGGGCGTTACGCAGAATAGAGAACACCAGGTTGGTGATATGCACTGAGCTTTCAAGATCGAGATTCGGGAAGCGCACGGTGTTGTGAATCTGCCCGTAAACGAACAGGATATCGCGCAGCACGGCGAACAGGTTGGCCTGCAGGGAACGGATAATACGCCCGTCAACGAAGGCCTCTTCCGGGGGATTGATCAGTTCCAGCTTCACGCCGCGTTCACGACGCAGCACGTTGATATCGAAGTTTTCAAAACGAGACAGCAGCTCCTTGCTGTTATCGGTCAGGCTCCCCGAGTTGAGTACAGCAAGCGAGCAGTTACGAAAGAGTTGATAGAGGTCACTGCTGGCGGTGCGTTTAAGCATATCCACTTCCAGCTGTGACAGCATATCCATTGAACCAAGCGGGCTAACATGTGTAATCAAGTGAACTCCTTACAGGACGATTATCGTCTTCCTGTGATTACAATAGCCTTGCTGATGGCGTTTTCACAACCTTGCGCGCGGGTTAACGCACGCAAATTGTGAAAATGTTGACTATTGACGAGCGAGGCGACCGATGGCCGGAACAAAATCGGTGTTGCTGCGCCACGGGTTGATGTCCAGACCGCCGCGTCGCGTGTAGCGCGCATAAACGGAAAGGGCTTCCGGCTGGCAGAAACGTAGAATATCGTTGAAGATGCGCTCTACGCACTGCTCGTGGAATTCGTTGTGGTGGCGGAACGACACCAGGTAGCGCAGCAGCTTTTCGCGATCGATTTTGGCGCCGCGATACTGAATTTGCACCGAACCCCAGTCCGGCTGATGGGTGATCAGGCAGTTGGACTTCAGCAGATGGCTGACCAGCGTCTCCTCGACGACTTTGCCGCTTGCGGCATCCTGCAGATAGTCGGCGCTGAACTGGTAGTTATCGATTTCAATATCCTGATCGTCGATACAGGCGCCGTGCAGATGTGCTACCGGCTGGCCTTCGAGTTCATCAAGACGATACAACGACACTTTAACTTCCCCCTCCGCGCAGGCGCTGAGATCGCGCGCCAGCGTCGCCTCGACCTCCTGCCAGTCGGCGAAGCGGGTCTGGTTAAAGCTATTGAGATAGAGCTTAAAGCTCTTCGACTCTACCAGGTTCACGGTTGTGTCATTGAGTTCAACATGGCCTACGGCGACCTGCGGTAGCCCTTTAGCGTTGAGCCAGGAGAGTTCGTACAGCGTCCAGATATCACCGCCGTGAAAAGGCAGATTGTCCGCGTGCAGGCCCAGCGGATCGCGGTTCAGGCTGCGCGGTACGCCCTGTAGCAGCGAGGCATCGTAAGTATCGCGGTAATCGGTTGATTTACCGAGCGTCAGGCCGGCAAGCGCCTGATGATTATCGTAAGAAGACATGTTTCACCATAGTAAAGCGGGTACACTATACGCTAAGTGTATCCTGTCTGACGTGAAGAGAGAAACCGGTGGACTATCAAACCGCAGAAGCGCTGCAAGCCTTCACCCAACGTTATTGCGCTGCCTGGCAGCAGCAGCGCGGCAGCCTGCCGCGTAGCGAAGAGCTTTATGGCGTGCCGTCACCCTGTATCAGCGCGACGGACGACGACGCCGTTTTCTGGCAGCCGCAGCCCTTTAGCGCAGAACAAAATATCAGCGCGGTTGAACGGGCACTGGATATTGTGATACAACAGCCGATTCATAGTTATTATACCACTCAGTTCGCCGGCGATATGGCCGCGCGCTTTGCTGGTGAGACGATGCTGCTGCTGCAAACCTGGAGTCCGGATGACTTCCGGCGCGTGCAGGAGAATTTAATCGGTCACCTGGTGGTGCAAAAACGGCTGAAGCTGTCGCCAACGCTTTTTATCGCCACGCTTGAGAGCGAGCTGGAGGTCATTTCGGTGTGCAACCTGAGCGGCGAAGTGCTCAAAGAGACGCTCGGCACGCGTAAACGGACAATCCTTTCGCCTTCTCTGGCAAGCTTCCTTGAGCAGCTTGATCCGGTGCTGTAATCCATTTTTCCCACCCGTTTGTGAGAGATCTCTTACAAGACCTGTAAGAGATCGTCATCATTTAAGCCAATTTTTCGCGGCTTTATTTCTTGTAAGTCAATATAATTCAGTGGGTTATTCTTCTTTTTGCCTGTTTGACCAGGGATTAACCTTAAGAGATTCTCTTAAGAAGGCTTGTAAGACGAAGCGGAATCAGTGATCCTATGTGTGTCGACAGGGAGTCGCGAAATGAAGTGAACATCAGGATGATGACTCTTCATGCAGGACCCGCCGGGAAGGCGTTGCAAGGACAGGCTTCAGGATGAAGCGCAGGATAACGCAGGAACGCGTAAAGGACACCTCCAGGATGGAGAACGTGAGCCGCTCATGATGAACGGTGGATCAGGAAGATCGGGACAGACTTAAGGATAAGTGATTTCACATCGGGGTGGTGTGGAAGCAGGATGCACAAGTTTACGGATGAACATGGTCAGGAGACCTCAGGAAAAGTTTTCATGGACGAGCAGGGAGCACCAATGTAGCTGGATTGCTGCGAAACGAACCGGGAGCACTGTTTATACAGTGCTCCCTTTTTTTATGCCTCTTTTTATCGCATTACCTTTGGCTGGGGCATTTGAACGAAGGCCAAATCGCCTGGGTCGTGCTTCAGGTCAGGCTGGGGCAATGTGTCTGGCCCATACCACTCTGGCGCATGGCTGCACACCCATGGTCATGACTGGAGGGGAGACGGCGCCATGATTTTGAGTAGTTTTCGCTGCTGTATTTGCTATCCTGCGTCCGGTTTACAACTCATCGAGGTTTCCCATGACTCTTCACCATAGCGTGCGCGAGCGTTTGCACGCCCTTGAAGCGCTGCTGCGCGAAACGGACCACTGGCAAGACAATGCGCCGGAAAGTCGCGCGTTTGCCAGCCAACAGCCTTTCTGTATGGACACGCTTGAACCGCTGGAGTGGCTGCAGTGGGTCCTGATTCCTCGTATGCATCACTTACTCGATAGCGAGCAGCCCTTGCCGCAGAATTTCGCCGTCGCGCCCTATTATGAAATGGCTCTCGATGCCGCACATCCGCTGCGCGAGCGGGTGCTGGCGGAGCTGCTGCTGCTGGATACGCTGTTTGCCGGTGATGACGCCTGATGCTGGAGATTATCTATCAGGATGAATGGCTGGTGGCGGTGAACAAACCCTCCGGCTGGCTGGTTCATCGCAGCTGGCTGGACCGCGATGAAAAAGTGGTGGTGATGCAAACCGTACGCGACCAGATTGGTCAGCACGTGTTTACCGCCCATCGCCTTGACCGCCCGACATCGGGTGTCCTGCTGATGGGGCTGTCGAGCGAAGCGGGAAGGCGCCTGTCTCAGCAGTTTGAACAGCATCAGATGCAAAAGCGCTACCACGCGGTGGTGCGCGGTTGGCTGACCGACGAAGCGGTACTGGATTATCCGCTGGTCGAAGAGCTGGATAAGATCGCTGATAAATTTGCCCGCGACGATAAAGAGCCCCAGCCGGCGGTCACGCACTATCGCGGAATGGCGACAGTCGAAATGCCGGTGGCGACCGGACGTTATCCGACAACGCGCTACAGCCTGGTTGAGCTGGAGCCCAAAACCGGACGTAAACACCAGCTGCGCCGCCATCTTTCGCATTTACGTCACCCGATTATCGGCGACAGTAAACATGGCGATCTGCGACAAAACCGTAGCGCCGCAGAGCATTTTTCCGTTGACCGCTTGATGCTTCACGCCAGCCAGCTATCGTTAACGCATCCTTTTACCGGCGAGCCGTTGGCTATCCGTGCGGGCCTGGACGACGTCTGGATGCGGGCGCTGTCGCAGTTTGGCTGGCGCGGTCTTCTGCCGCTAAATGAAAGGGTTGAGTTTGCTGACGACAGCGGTCAGGATGAAGAGATTGAGGTCAATTCAGGGAGATAATCATGGCAGATATCGGTATTTTTGTAGGCACGATGTATGGAAACGCGCTGCTGGTAGCCGAAGAGGCTGAAGCCATTCTGAGCGGTCTGGGGCATAAAGCAAAGGTGTTCGAAGACCCGGAGATTCAGGACTGGGAGCCGTATAGCGGCAAATATGTGCTGGTAGTCACCTCCACCACCGGTCAGGGCGATCTGCCGGACAGCATCGTCCCGCTGTATGAAGGGATGAAAGACATGTATCAGCCGCACCTGCGCTACGGGATTATCGCTCTTGGCGATAGCACCTACGCGAATTTTTGCGGCGGCGGTAAGACGTTCGATGCCTTGCTGCAGGAGCAGGGCGCCAGACGTATCGGCGACATGCTTATGATCGATGCCAGCGAAGACCCTGAACCCGAGAGCGTGTCGAACCCATGGGTTGAACAGTGGGCGACTCTGCTCGAATAAACAAATACATTAGCTAAAAGTTGCGCCCTCTCCCTACGTAGAGGGCGTTCCTTATCGATACCAGTGCCAGATAAACGATCGAAGAGAGTTTATCAACTCTGCCTGGCCCAGGCTTCAGGCATTTGCCCTACAACCCTTCATCTTACGCGGTTTTTTCCGGTGCTTTCCACCGGGTCAAGAGAGACGTTTCACACTCCTGCTGTTTGTCCCGCCATTTCCGCTGTTCCTCGCGCCAGCTTTTCATTTCCGTGAACTACCCCCCATCCAGTCAGGCATAAGCCATAAATCTATTTCTAAATCTCCGCTAAAGCTGTGTGTATGCACGGTGAGCCGGTCAGGTCCTCTTTTTATACTTTCCCTGCCAGTTAAAAAGGCAGCACGCCAGATATAACGAAAACAATGAAAAACTCAAACGCGTCATTCTGACTACCCTACAGGTTGTGCCATTCAGAATGAACGTAGCTAACGGCTATGATTCAGGAGTGCAACAATGAGTACATTAAGTCAGGCGGCGAGCGGCGCGGAAAAACGCACCAATGCCCGCTACTGGATTGTGGTGATGCTGTTTATCGTCACATCTTTCAACTACGGTGACCGCGCAACGCTATCGATAGCCGGTTCGGAAATGGCCAAAGATATTGGCCTGGACGCGGTGGGCATGGGCTACGTTTTTTCCGCGTTCTCATGGGCCTACGTTATTGGTCAGATCCCCGGCGGATGGTTGCTTGACCGTTTCGGTTCAAAACGGGTCTATTTTTGGTCTATCTTCATCTGGTCGATGTTTACCCTGTTACAGGGCTTCGTCGATATCTTTAGCGGCTTCGGTATTATTATCGCGCTGTTTACCCTGCGATTTCTGGTCGGGCTGGCGGAAGCGCCTTCGTTTCCTGGCAACAGTCGCATCGTAGCGGCCTGGTTCCCGGCGCAGGAAAGGGGAACCGCGGTGGCGATATTCAACTCCGCGCAATACTTTGCCACCGTTATCTTCGCGCCCATCATGGGCTGGTTAACCCATGAAGTGGGCTGGTCGCACGTCTTCTTCTTTATGGGTGGGCTGGGGATTATCATCAGTTTTGTATGGCTTAAAGTCATCCATGAACCGAATCAGCATCCCGGCGTGAACAAGAAAGAGCTGGAGTACATTGCCGAAGGCGGTGCGCTGATCAACATGGATCAGAAGAAAAGCGTGCAGAAGGTGCCGTTCAGTGAAAAATGGGGCCAGATTAAACAGCTGATCGGTTCGCGCATGATGGTCGGGATCTACATTGGTCAGTACTGCATCAACGCTTTGACCTACTTCTTTATCACCTGGTTCCCGGTCTATCTGGTGCAGGCGCGCGGCATGTCGATTCTGAAAGCCGGGTTTGTCGCCTCGGTGCCGGCAATCTGCGGTTTTGCCGGCGGAGTACTGGGTGGGATTATCTCCGACTGGCTAATGCGCCGTACCGGCTCGCTCAATATTGCCCGTAAAACCCCGATTGTGGCAGGCATGCTGATGTCGATGGTTATGGTGTTCTGTAACTACGTTAACGTTGAGTGGATGATTATCGGCTTCATGGCGCTGGCCTTCTTCGGCAAAGGGATTGGCGCGCTGGGCTGGGCGGTGATGGCCGATACCGCGCCGAAAGAGATCAGCGGCCTGTCGGGCGGCCTGTTCAATATGTTCGGCAATATCTCCGGCATCGTCACGCCGATTGCGATTGGTTACATCGTCGGGACCACGGGCTCATTCAACGGCGCGCTGATTTACGTCGGGGTGCATGCGCTGGTAGCGGTACTGAGCTATCTGGTGCTGGTGGGCGATATCAAACGCATTGAACTGAAACCTGTTACGGAGCGTTAATGATGAGTACTCAATCCACACCCGTTATCACCGATATGAAAGTTATCCCGGTGGCCGGCCACGACAGCATGCTGTTGAACATCGGCGGGGCGCATAGTGCCTGGTTTACCCGCAATATCGTGGTTCTGACCGACAGCGCGGGCAATACCGGTATCGGCGAGGCGCCCGGCGGAGAGGTGATTTATCAGACGCTGGTCGATGCCATTCCGCAGGTGCTGGGGCAGGAGATTGCGCGCCTGAATAAGGTGGTTCAACAGGTTCACAAAGGTAATCAGGCGGCGGATTTCGACACCTTTGGTAAAGGCGCCTGGACCTTTGAGCTGCGGGTCAACGCGGTGGCGGCGCTGGAGGCCGCGCTGCTGGATCTGCTAGGCAAAGCGCTCAATGTCCCGGTTTGCGAACTGCTGGGGCCGGGTAAACAGCGTGATGCGGTTACCGTGCTGGGCTATCTCTTCTATATCGGCGATCGCCAAAAAACCGACCTGCCGTACCTGGAGAGCACTCCAGGCAATCATGAGTGGTATCGCCTGCGCCATCAGGAAGCGCTGAACAGTGACGCCGTGGTGCGTCTTGCCGAGGCCGCGCAGGATCGCTACGGCTTTAAAGACTTCAAACTTAAGGGCGGCGTATTGCCGGGCGAGCAGGAAATTGACACCGCTCGCGCGCTGAAGAAACGTTTCCCGGACGCGCGAATTACCGTCGATCCGAACGGCGCCTGGCTGCTGGATGAGGCGATTGAACTGTGCAAGGGCCTGCAGGATGTGTTGACCTATGCGGAAGATCCGTGCGGCGCCGAGCAGGGCTTCTCCGGGCGGGAGGTGATGGCGGAATTTCGTCGCGCCACCGGGCTACCGGTCGCCACCAATATGATTGCCACCAACTGGCGGGAAATGGGGCACGCGGTGATGCTCAACGCGGTAGACATTCCATTAGCCGATCCGCACTTCTGGACGCTCTCCGGCGCGGTGCGAGTCGCCCAGCTGTGTGATGACTGGGGGCTGACATGGGGCTGCCACTCGAACAATCACTTCGATATTTCACTGGCGATGTTTACTCACGTCGGCGCCGCCGCGCCGGGCAATCCGACGGCTATCGATACCCACTGGATTTGGCAGGAAGGCGACTGTCGTCTGACCAAAAATCCGCTGCAAATTGAGAACGGCAAGATTGCCGTACCGGATGCGCCTGGCCTGGGTATCGAGCTGGACTGGGAGCAGGTGCAAAAAGCCCATCAAGCCTATAAGGCGCTGCCGGGGGGGGCGCGTAATGACGCGGCGCCGATGCAGTATCTGATCCCCGGCTGGAAATTTGACCGCAAGCGTCCCGTGTTCGGCCGCACCGCTGTCGCCAATCAATAACAAAAGGATTTCATCATGACCACGCAGTTTTCTACCCCCGTCGTCACCGCTATGCAGGTTATTCCGGTTGCCGGCCACGACAGTATGCTGATGAATCTTAGCGGAGCTCATGCCCCGTATTTCACCCGCAATATTGTGATTATCAAAGATAACTCAGGCCATACCGGCGTAGGGGAAATCCCCGGCGGAGAGAAAATCCGCCAGACGCTGGAAGAGGCCGCTGAACTGGTTGTCGGGAAAACGCTCGGCGAATATAAAAACGTCCTTGGGGCAGTACGCAGCCGCTTTGCCGACCGTGACGCCGGCGGCCGCGGTTTGCAAACTTTTGATCTGCGTACCACCATTCACGTTGTCACCGGGATTGAAGCCGCGTTGCTGGATCTGCTGGGACAGCATCTGGGCGTCAACGTCGCCTCTCTGCTGGGCGAGGGCCAACAGCGTAGCGAAGTCGAAATGCTGGGCTACCTGTTCTTCGTGGGTAACCGTCACGCCACGCCGCTGGCCTATCAAAGTCAGGGCGATGAGAAGTGCGACTGGTACCGGCTTCGTCATGAAGAGGCCATGACCCCAGATGCCGTCGTGCGTCTGGCGGAGGCGGCCTACGAAAAATATGGCTTCAACGATTTCAAACTCAAAGGCGGCGTGCTGGCGGGTGAAGAAGAGGCCGAGTCGATTGTGGCGCTGGCTAAACGTTTCCCGCAGGCGCGCGTGACGCTTGACCCGAACGGCGCCTGGCGCCTGGATGAAGCCATCAAAATTGGCAAACAGCTGAAAGGCGTGCTGGCCTATGCGGAAGACCCCTGCGGCGCTGAACAGGGCTTCTCGGGCCGGGAAGTGATGGCGGAGTTCCGCCGTGCCACCGGCCTGCCGACGGCGACCAATATGATTGCCACCGACTGGCGTCAGATGGGACATACTTTGTCTCTGCAATCGGTGGACATTCCGCTGGCGGATCCGCACTTCTGGACCATGCAGGGATCGGTTCGCGTGGCGCAGATGTGCCATGAATTTGGTTTGACCTGGGGCTCACACTCCAACAACCATTTCGATATCTCGCTGGCGATGTTCACCCACGTTGCGGCGGCGGCGCCGGGCAACATTACCGCCATCGATACCCACTGGATCTGGCAGGAAGGTAATCAGCGATTGACCCGACAACCTTTTGAGATCAAAGGTGGTATGGTGCAGGTGCCCACCACACCGGGCCTCGGCGTTGAGCTGGATATGGACCGCGTGATGCAGGCAAATGAGCTATACAAAAAGCACGGGCTGGGCGCGCGTGACGATGCGATGGCCATGCAGTATCTGATCCCGAACTGGACGTTTGATAACAAGCGTCCGTGTATGGTGCGCTAAGGAAAATCCGGTTCCTGCGGGAACCGGAATGGTTTTGCTACCGGGTGTTTGTTCATATTAAGGACAGCGGATGAAAATAGTGATTGCACCGGATTCATACAAGGAGAGCCTGAGTGCCCTGGATGTTGCGACGGCGATAGAAGCGGGGTTTCAGGAGATTTATCCTGATGCGGAGTATGTCAAGTTGCCCGTTGCCGATGGCGGCGAAGGGACCGTCGAAGCGATGGTTGCCGCCACTCAGGGGCGTCTGGTGCAGGTTACGGTTACCGGTCCGTTGAACCAACCGGTAGACGCTTTTTACGGCCTTTCCGGCGATGAACGCTGCGCTTTTATTGAAATGGCGGCGGCCAGCGGACTGGAAAGCGTCCCGCCGGCGTGCCGTAACCCATTGTTAACGACCACCTGGGGCACCGGGGAACTGATTCGCCACGCGCTGGATGCCGGCGTACAGCAGATTATTATCGGTATCGGCGGTAGCGCGACGAATGACGGCGGCGCCGGCATGGTACAGGCGCTGGGCGGAAAGTTACTGACGGCGGATAATCAACAGATTGCCTCCGGCGGCGGCGCGCTGGAACAGCTGGCGCGAATCGATTTGAGCGAACTGGATAGCCGGCTGGCCGATTGCCGCATCGATGTGGCCTGCGACGTGACCAATCCGCTAACGGGTCCGGAAGGCGCTACGGCGGTATTTGGGCCGCAAAAAGGGGCGACGGCAGAGATGATTGTCCGTCTCGACCGCGCGCTGGCGCACTATGCGCGCATCATTCAACGCGATTTAGCCGTCGACGTACTTCATCTTGAGGGCGGTGGTGCGGCAGGCGGTATGGGCGCCGCCCTGTATGCTTTCTGTGGCGCGCGACTGCGTCCAGGGATCGAGATTGTGACCGATGCGCTGCATCTGGCGGAGCTGGTGGCGGACGCAGATCTGGTGATTACTGGTGAAGGGCGTATTGACAGTCAGACGATCCATGGCAAGGTGCCGGTGGGAGTGGCAAAGGTTGCGCAGCGCTATAACGTACCGGTTATTGCTATTGCCGGCAGCCTGACCGCTGATGTGGGGATTGTTCACCAGCACGGGCTGGATGCGGTATTCAGCGTGATCTATTCAGTCTGTACTCTGGAGGAGGCGCTGGAGAACGCAGCAGAAAACGTGCGCATGACGGCGAGGAATGTTGCCGCGGTACTGAACATGGGACGCAAGCTGTAAGATGGTTTCCCCGGTCGCGTGATGTCTGCCGGGGCGATACCGTTTACATGGACGCCCGGACAGGCGCCGGGCTATCCGGGGAAGAGGATTTATATGCCCAGCATTTTGCACGCTTCCCGCGTGACATTATCCATTTCATCCAGCAGTTCCAGCAGCTCCGGCTCCAGCTCTTCGGCGGCGGTTCCGCCGCGCAGCTGGCTTTCGAGGGTCTGGCACAGCTTTTTCAGCCGCGGCACTCCGCTATAGCTGCAGCTGCCGTGGAGCTTATGAATCAAATCCAGCAGCCCCTCAGGCTCTTCGCCAACCAGCTGTTCTTCCACTTTATTACGCACTTCTGGCATAAAGGCGATCAGCATTTGCAGCATCTCCCGCGCCAGATCCGGTTTCATGGCGGCCTGGCGTAGCGCCAGCTGCCAGTTGAGGGTCACGTTGTAGTCGATGGGCGGTTCGACAGGTTCCGCTGCCCGTAGCGGCGCGCTATGCTTTCCCGGCTGATAGCGCAGTAGCAGGCTGTGCAGCTTATCCTCTTCGATGGGCTTCGCCAGGTAGTCGTTCATCCCGGCCTTCATCAGCTTCTCTTTTTGCCCGTCAAACGCGTGGGCGGTGACGGCGATCACCGGCGTTTGTTGCTGATGAGGAAGGTGGCGAATCAGCTCGCAGGCGCGAATGCCGTCCATATCCGGCATCTGAATATCCATCAGAATCAGATCCAGCTGCATCTCCTTAGCCTGCTCTACGGCGCGCTGGCCGCTATCACACAGCGTGACGTGCTGGACCAGATCTTCCAGCAGCACGCCGATAAGCTTCAGGTTCGCCGGATTATCATCTACCGCCATCACCGTCATCGGTAGCTTACTGCTGTCAGAATGGGGCAGGACGATCGGTGTCCTGGCGCGGCAGGAGGCGGTGAGCGCCGGGATTAACCGCGTGGCGGTCAGCGGTTTGAGCAGGCAGGCGGCAACGCCGTCTTGCTTCAGGGTTTCGGCATTGATCTGCGCATGGCAGGGGAGCGCCAGCAGTAAGTAGTCGGCCATGGCGCAGGCTTTCGCCAGGTTATCCTTTTGCTGACTCAGGTCACGCATCGATACCGGAAGACCGGCCAGCAGGATATCGTAGTGGGCTTCCGGCAGCGCGGAAAACGTCGGGCTGTAGACCACCTCCAGCGGCAGGGTCGTCAGCAGCTCCATGGTGCACTGCGCCGCCGCCGCATTGGCCTCGATGTAGGCCAGCGTTTTGCCCGCCAGACCATGGGTTAACGGGCTCTCCTGAACCGCGTTGGGATTGAGGTCGAGGTTGATATGGAACCAGAACGTGGAGCCGCGATTCGGCTGGCTGTGGAATGAGATATCGCCGCCCATCTCTCTTACCAGCCGCTGGGTTATCACCAGCCCGAGCCCGGTGCCGCCGTGGCGGCGGGAAATGCTGGCATCGGCCTGGCGGAATGCCTGGAACAGGCGGGACTGATCGCGCTCGGGAATGCCGATCCCGGTATCGTGGATTTGAATTTCGATTTGTACGCTGGTGTTGCTCAACGCGCGCTGTTCGACCAGAACATCAATATTGCCATGTTCGGTAAACTTGATGGCATTGCCCACCAGGTTGGTGATGATCTGCTGCAGGCGCAGAGGGTCGCCGATAATATTGTCCGGAACATCATTTTTGATGTTCAGCGTCAGCTCCAGCCCCTTATCGTGAGCGGAGTGCGCCAGCAGAGTCATGACCTCATCCAGCGCATTACGCAGCAGGAACGGGATGCTCTCAAGTATCAGTTTACCCGCTTCCAGCTTCGAGAAGTCCAGCACGTCGTTAATGATAGCGAGCAGGTTGTTCGCCGAGCGCTCGATCGTGGTGAGGTGGTCGCGCTGAGTGGTATTTAAATCGGTCTTCAGGGTCAGGCGGGTAAAGCCAATGACGCCATTGAGCGGCGTTCGTAGCTCATGAGACATATTGGCGAGGAATTCTGATTTGATGCGGGCCGCTTCCTGGGCGCGCTTCTTCGCCAGATCCAGCTCAACGTTCTGAATCTCCATCTGCTCAAGGGTTTCGCGCAGATCGGAGGTTGCCTGGTCGATATTGTGCTGCATCTCTTCGTGGTAGGCCGCCAGCGACATGGCCATGGAGTTGATGCCGTTTTTCAGCATATCCAGTTCGCCGAGCATAAACCCTTCGACGCGGCTGTCGAGCTGGCCGCGACGAATGCGGTCGACGGTATTCACCATATTGCGGATCGGCCCGGTGACGTCGCGCATCAGGCGCCAGCCGAAGATCAGCGCGATGCCGATACAGAACAGCATCATGACGCTGGAGATGAAAATCTCTTTGTACTGCTGCAGCCGCACCGATTTGAGATCCAGTTCGAGGGCGACATAGCCCAGCATGTTGCCGGGCATTTTGGCATCGGTCATCGGTGATTCATCGGGTGAATAGCTTTCCGAGACGATAGGCGTACGCAAAATCATAACGTCGCCCTTGCGCACCGCGCTCAGCTGGCGAGGAAATTTTTCCCCATTTTCCAGACGCAGCTCGCTGGGATTGAGCTGAAAATTGGAGGTGACGAACAGCCTGTTTTGCGAATCGTAAATGGAAATAGCGCGTACGATATCGGAATGACGGCGATGCAGCACGCTAATCAGCTGGCCGATAGACTCGCGGTTTTGCAGATTCATGCCATATTCACTGGAGACCGCCAGGGGTTCAATAATACTGGCCCCGGCGTCTTCCAGCTGACGCTGCAGGTCGTGATAGCGATGCGCGACGAAGAAAATACTGAGCAACAAACCGATGAGTACGGTTGGCGCCAGGATAAGAATCATCATGCGGGCACGTAGGCTGTAGTTGGTCATGCGGTTCCGTTATGGGAGAATATACTCTTCATCCATCAAGTGCTTCTGCGTTGGCGGTTTCAGCGACGGGCCGATCTTCGCCGCCGGAACGCTTACTGGCTGCCCAGATGCACCTTGAATGGACTCGTGTATAGAGTCAGTTTATTTGATTGAGACAAATCTCTACGATGGCGCAATTCTACTCTGCAAAACGGCGTGTGACGACGCGCCAGATCATAACCGTTACAGTCAATGACCTCGATCCCTTTGGTCAGGGCGTTGCTCGTCACCATGGTAAAGCGCTATTTGTTAATGGCTTATTGCCCCAGGAACAGGCTGAAGTTGTCGTCGTTGAAGACAAAAAACAGTACTCCCGGGCGCAGGTTAAACGCCGTCTTAATGACAGCCCGCAGCGCCAGGCGCCGCGCTGCCCGCATTTCGGTACCTGCGGCGGCTGCCAGCAACAGCATGCCAGCGTTGAGCTCCAGCAGCAAAGTAAACGCGCCGCGCTTGCCCGGCTGATGAAACGGGATGTCGACGACATTATAGCCGCTTCGCCGTGGGGATATCGTCGGCGCGCACGTCTGAGCTTGAATTATCAGCCAAAGACCCAACAATTACAGATGGGCTTTCGTCAGGCGGGCTCCAGCGACATTATCAACGTGGTGCAGTGCCCCATTTTGGCGCCCGATCTTGAGGCGTTGCTGCCGGCGGTGCGCGAGTGTTTGTCCGGTCTGAAATCGCCGCGTCAGCTCGGGCATGTTGAGCTGGTGCTGGCGGACAATGGCCCGTTGATGGTCCTGCGCCACACGGCAGCGTTACCGGCCGGCGATAGAGAAAAACTGGAACGATTTTCGCAATCTCACGGTCTCGCGCTGTACCTGGCGCCGCAAAGCGAGATACTGGAACATATTAGTGGGGAAGCCCCATGGTATACCTCAGACGGGCTACGCTTAATGTTTAGCCCGCGCGACTTTATCCAGGTGAACGATGGCGTCAATCAGCTGATGGTGCAAACGGCGCTGGCGTGGCTGGATATTCAGCCTCAGGACCGGGTCCTCGATCTGTTCTGCGGCATGGGGAATTTTACTCTGCCGCTGGCTACGCGCGCGGCCAATGTCGTGGGCGTTGAAGGCGTCCCGGCGCTGGTCGAGAAAGGGCGGGAAAATGCCGCGCTCAATCAGTTGCACAACGTGACATTCTTTCATGAAAATCTGGAAGAAGATGTGACCCGCCAGGCCTGGGCGCAGCATGGTTTTGATAAAATATTACTCGACCCGGCGCGAGCCGGAGCGCCGGGCGTTATGTCACACATTATAAAACTTGCCCCGCGTCGCGTCGTCTATGTCTCCTGTAATCCGGCGACCCTGGCGCGCGATAGCGACCTGCTGCTACAGGCGGGGTATCAGATTCAACGCCTGGCGATGCTGGACATGTTCCCGCATACCGGACATCTGGAATCAATGGTGTTGTTTGAGCACAGAGATACATAGAATCGTTCGGATCAGGCCGAGGCAGCCAACCCCCCGGCGTACTGAAGGATGAAGTGTCAACGTTGAGGCTTGCCGACTTCGGCAGGCCAGGTCCCTTAAGGAGAGGACAATGGTTGCGGTAAGAAGTGCACATTTAAATAAAGCTGGTGAATTTGACCCGAAGAAATGGATCGCGAGTCTGGGAATTTCCAGCCAGCAGTCGTGTGAACGCTTAGCCGAAACCTGGGACTATTGTCGCGAGAAAACGCAGGGACATCCTCGAGCGGATCTGCTCTTATGGCGCGGCGTCGAGATGGTGGAAATCCTTTCTACGCTGAGCATGGATATCGATACGCTGCGGGCCGCGATGCTGTTCCCGCTGGCGGATGGCAATGTCGTCACCGAAGAGGTGATGCAGGAGAGCGTCGGTAAGTCCGTCGTGACATTGATTCACGGCGTGCGCGATATGGCGGCGATTCGCCAGCTTAAAGCCACCCATACCGACTCGGTCTCATCCGAGCAGGTCGATAATATTCGCCGCATGCTGCTTGCGATGGTCGACGACTTCCGCTGCGTGGTCATCAAGCTGGCTGAACGTATCGCCCACCTGCGGGAAGTCAAAGATGAGCCCGAAGACGAACGCGTGCTGGCGGCCAAAGAGTGCACCAATATCTACGCCCCGCTGGCCAACCGTTTAGGCATTGGCCAACTGAAATGGGAGCTGGAAGATTATTGCTTCCGTTACCTGCATCCCGACGAATATAAGCGTATTGCCAAACTGCTGCACGAGCGTCGCATCGATCGTGAACACTACATTGATGAGTTCGTCGGTCATCTGCGTTCAGAAATGAAAACCGAAGGCGTGAAGGCTGAAGTCTACGGCCGACCGAAGCACATCTACAGTATCTGGCGGAAAATGCAGAAAAAACACCTCACCTTTGATGAGCTGTTTGATGTGCGCGCGGTACGTATTGTCGCGGAGCGCCTGCAGGACTGCTATGCCGCACTGGGGATAGTACACACTCACTATCGCCATCTGCCGGATGAGTTCGATGATTACGTTGCCAACCCAAAACCAAATGGCTATCAGTCGATTCATACCGTGGTGCTGGGGCCGGGTGGTAAAACGGTGGAGATCCAGATTCGTACCCGGCAGATGCATGAAGATGCGGAGCTGGGCGTCGCCGCGCACTGGAAGTACAAAGAAGGCGCCGGAGCGGCGGCAGGCGGCGGACGTGGCTATGAAGATCGTATCGCCTGGCTGCGTAAGCTGATCGCCTGGCAGGAAGAGATGGCCGACTCCGGCGAAATGCTCGATGAGGTGCGCAGCCAGGTCTTTGACGATCGGGTGTACGTCTTTACGCCAAAAGGCGATGTGGTCGATTTACCTGCTGGCTCCACGCCGCTCGACTTTGCCTACCATATCCATAGCGATGTCGGCCACCGCTGCATCGGCGCCAAAATCAGCGGGCGCATTGTCCCCTTTACCTATCAGCTGCAAATGGGCGATCAGATTGAAATCATTACCCAGAAACAGCCAAACCCTAGCCGCGACTGGCTGAACCCCAACCTCGGCTATGTCACGACCAGCCGCGGACGTTCCAAAATCCACGCCTGGTTCCGTAAGCAGGATCGCGACAAGAATATTCTCGCCGGGCGGCAGATTCTCGATGATGAGCTTGAGCATCTGGGAATTAGCCTCAAGGAGGCAGAGAAGCATCTGCTGCCGCGCTACAACTTCAATGAGCTGGATGAGCTGCTGGCGGCCATTGGCGGCGGAGATATCCGCCTTAACCAGATGGTCAACTTCCTGCAGTCACAGTTCAATAAGCCGAGCGCCGAAGAGCAGGATGCGGCGGCGCTGAAACAACTGCAGCAGAAAACCTGGGCGCCGCAGAATCGCAGCAAAGATAATGGTCGCGTTGTGGTGGAGGGCGTGGGCAACCTGATGCACCACATCGCCCGCTGCTGTCAGCCGATTCCAGGCGACGAGATCGTCGGTTTCATCACCCAGGGGCGCGGAATTTCCGTTCACCGGGCGGACTGCGATCAGCTGGCTGAGCTGCAATCGCATGCCCCGGAGCGTATCGTTGACGCGGTCTGGGGAGAAAGCTACTCCGCGGGCTACTCGCTGGTCGTCCGCGTGGTGGCAAACGATCGTAGCGGCCTGCTGCGCGATATCACCACCATTCTGGCCAACGAAAAAGTGAACGTGCTTGGCGTAGCCAGCCGCAGTGACACCAAACAACAGCTGGCTACCATCGATATGAACATTGAAATCTACAACCTGCAGGTTCTCGGCCGCGTGCTCGGGAAACTGAATCAGGTTCCGGATGTGATTGATGCCCGCCGCCTGCACGGCGGCTAACCGCTTTTCCTCCCATGCTGACCCCCTCTCCGACGGAGAGAGGGTTTTGCGCGTCGTTTCTCCGCGAACCTCGCTGATTTTTCCCCGTGTTTTATCCGGGGAAGATAAATAAAACCAATATGTTGCAAGGAATCACTATGACTCAAATCGATCGCCTGCTTGCCATTATGAAACGCCTGCGTGATCCGGAAAACGGCTGTCCGTGGGACAAAGAGCAGACCTTCGCCACCATCGCCCCGTATACCCTTGAAGAGACGTACGAAGTGCTGGATGCCATCGCCCGTGAAGATTTTGACGATCTGCGCGGAGAGCTGGGTGACCTGCTGTTTCAGGTGGTGTTCTACGCCCAGATGGCGCAGGAAGAGGGCCGCTTCGCATTTGACGACATCTGTGCCGCCATCAGCGACAAGCTCGAGCGCCGTCATCCGCATATCTTCGGCGATGCTACTGCCGGCAATAGCGCCGAAGTGCTGGCGCGCTGGGAGCAAATAAAAAGCGCTGAGCGTGCGGAAAAGGCGCAGCATTCCGCGCTGGACGATATTCCGCACAGCCTGCCGGCGCTGATGCGCGCGCATAAAATTCAGCGTCGCTGCTCGGCAGTCGGCTTTGACTGGACCTCGCTCGGCCCGGTGCTGGATAAAGTGCATGAAGAGATCGATGAGGTCATGCACGAGGCGCAGCAGGCGGTCGTAGATGAAGCTAAACTGGAGGAGGAAATGGGCGATCTGCTGTTCGCAACGGTCAATTTATCCCGCCATTTAGGGGTAAAAGCTGAAGTCGCCTTGCAGAAAGCGAACCTCAAATTCGAACGTCGTTTCCGGGAAGTTGAACGAATTGTCGCCGCCCGCGGACTGGAGATGACCGGCGTAGACCTCGATATCATGGAAGAAGTGTGGCAAGAGGTAAAACGCCAGGAAACTGATCTCTAACGAAATTTTGCGATCAAGCGCTATTTGTGTGATTTTTTAAATGACAAGCGCTTGATTTGCGTCAAAAACATTTACCCAAAAGGGGCTATTTTCTCACTCCTTATGTTTGTCATGACCTGGAAAGGAGACGGAGAATGAAAGTTTGTGGCGCTCGTCGTGTTCGGGTATACTACTTTCCCGTCTTGGTTATTCCATCGTTTCACCCTAACTTCTCAGGTTCAGCATGACAACGAACTATATTTTTGTGACCGGCGGGGTCGTATCCTCTCTGGGTAAAGGCATTGCCGCAGCCTCCCTGGCCGCTATTCTCGAAGCCCGTGGGCTTAACGTAACCATGATGAAACTGGATCCGTACATCAACGTCGATCCGGGCACCATGAGCCCAATCCAACACGGGGAAGTGTTCGTTACTGAAGACGGCGCTGAAACCGATCTGGACCTGGGTCACTACGAGCGCTTCATTCGTACCAAAATGAGCCGCCGCAACAACTTCACCACCGGGCGTATTTACTCCGACGTTCTGCGTAAAGAGCGCCGCGGTGACTATCTGGGCGCAACCGTACAGGTTATTCCGCATATCACTAACGCGATCAAAGAACGCGTTCTGGCGGGTGGCGAAGGTCACGACGTGGTGCTGGTTGAAATCGGTGGTACCGTCGGTGATATCGAATCCCTGCCGTTCCTGGAAGCGATTCGCCAGCTGGCAGTGGATATCGGTCGTGAACACGCGCTGTTCATGCACCTGACCCTGGTGCCTTATCTGGCAGCTGCTGGTGAAGTCAAAACCAAACCGACTCAGCACTCGGTAAAAGAGCTGCTGTCTATCGGTATTCAGCCTGACATTCTGGTTTGCCGTTCCGATCGTGCGATCCCGGCTAACGAACGTGCAAAAATTGCATTGTTCTGTAACGTGCCAGAAAAAGCCGTTATTTCAATGAAAGATGTCGATTCCATTTATAAAATTCCAGGCCTGTTGAAATCTCAGGGGCTGGACGATTATATTTGTAAACGATTCAGCTTAAACTGTCCGGAAGCGAACCTGGCCGAATGGGAGCAGGTGATTTACGAAGAAGCTAACCCGGCAGGTGAAGTCACGATCGGTATGGTCGGCAAGTACATTGAACTGCCGGACGCGTACAAGTCCGTGATTGAAGCGCTGAAACATGGTGGTCTGAAAAACCGCGTGACCGTTAACATCAAGCTGATCGATTCGCAGGATGTGGAAACGCGCGGCGTCGAAATTCTGAAGAATCTGGACGCTATCCTGATCCCTGGCGGCTTCGGCTACCGCGGTGTTGAAGGCAAGATCGCCACTGCGCGCTACGCGCGTGAAAATAATATTCCGTATCTGGGTATTTGCCTGGGTATGCAGGTTGCGCTGATTGAGTTCGCGCGCAACGTAGCGGGGATGGAAAACGCCAACTCCACAGAATTTGTGCCAGACTGTAAGTACCCGGTAGTGGCACTCATTACTGAATGGCGTGATGAAGAAGGCAACGTTGAAGTGCGCTCTGAGAAGAGTGACCTCGGCGGCACCATGCGCCTGGGCGCGCAGCAGTGCCAGCTGGACGACGCGAGCCTGGTTCGCCAGCTGTACGGCGAGCCGACCATCACTGAACGACATCGTCACCGCTATGAAGTCAACAACATGTTGTTGAAACCGATTGAAAATGCGGGCCTGCGTGTTGCGGGCCGTTCCGGGGATGATCAGTTGGTCGAGATCATCGAAGTACCGAATCATCCGTGGTTCGTTGCTTGTCAGTTCCATCCGGAGTTTACTTCGACGCCGCGTGATGGCCATCCGCTGTTTGCAGGTTTTGTGAAAGCGGCAAGCGAGTATCAAAAGCGTCAGGCGAAGTAAAAGAGTTAGAACGGCAATGCACCCATTCGGGTGCATTGTTTGTCTGGAGTTTTAGTTTAACTTGTACTGAGGAAAACCTAATGTCCAAAATCGTTAAAGTCATCGGTCGTGAAATCATCGACTCCCGTGGTAACCCGACTGTTGAAGCCGAAGTACACCTGGAAGGTGGTTTCGTTGGTATGGCAGCAGCTCCGTCAGGTGCTTCTACTGGTTCCCGCGAAGCGCTGGAACTGCGCGATGGCGACAAATCCCGTTTCATGGGTAAAGGCGTACTGAAAGCTGTTGGCGCTGTCAACGGCCCGATCGCTCAGGCTATCCTTGGCAAAGACGCCAAAGATCAGGCTGGCATCGATAAAATCATGATCGACCTGGACGGTACTGAAAACAAATCTAACTTCGGTGCGAACGCAATTCTGGCTGTGTCCCTGGCTAACGCCAAAGCAGCCGCTGCCTCTAAAGGCCAGCCGCTGTACGAACACATCGCTGAGCTGAACGGCACTCCGGGCAAATACTCCATGCCGGTTCCGATGATGAACATCATCAACGGTGGTGAGCACGCTGACAACAACGTCGACATCCAGGAATTTATGATTCAGCCGGTTGGCGCTAAATCCCTGAAAGAAGCCGTACGTATGGGTTCTGAAGTGTTCCACAACCTGGCTAAAGTTCTGAAAGCGAAAGGTATGAACACTGCAGTTGGTGACGAAGGCGGCTACGCGCCGAACCTGGGTTCCAACGCAGAAGCTCTGGCTGTTATCGCTGAAGCGGTTAAAGCAGCAGGTTACGAGCTGGGCAAAGACATCACTCTGGCGATGGACTGCGCAGCGTCTGAATTCTACAAAGACGGTAAATACGTTCTGGCTGGCGAAGGCAACAAAGCGTTCACCTCTGAAGAGTTCACTCACTTCCTGGAAGAGCTGACCAAACAGTACCCGATCGTCTCTATCGAAGACGGTCTGGACGAATCTGACTGGGATGGCTTCGCATACCAGACTAAAGTCCTGGGCGACAAAATCCAGCTGGTTGGTGACGATCTGTTCGTAACCAACACCAAGATCCTGAAAGAAGGTATTGAGAAAGGCATCGTTAACTCCATCCTGATCAAATTCAACCAGATCGGTTCTCTGACCGAAACTCTGGCTGCGATCAAAATGGCGAAAGACGCTGGCTACACTGCCGTTATCTCTCACCGTTCTGGCGAAACTGAAGACGCGACCATTGCTGACCTGGCTGTTGGTACCGCTGCAGGCCAGATCAAAACCGGTTCTATGAGCCGTTCTGACCGCGTTGCTAAATACAACCAGCTGATTCGTATCGAAGAAGCGCTGGGCGAAAAAGCACCGTACAACGGTCGTAAAGAGATCAAAGGTCAGGCATAAGCCCGTCTTTCTCTGATATGAAAATGCCAGTCTTCGGACTGGCATTTTTTTTACCTTCGCTTTTTACCTTCGCGCCGATAATTACTTAAAGTCGACCGCCATCTGCTGCGGAATCGAAAGCCCGCGGGTGGTCTGCACGCAGCGATCGATATAATCGGTAAAGCGCGGCGGCTTCGGCATGCCCATGCTGAGCAGCTTATCGTTGCTGAAGCGTACGTTAAGGGTAGCGAAGGCGCCATAGAGGCGCATGGCTTTGAGCATCAGACGTTCATTGCAGGGGCCGAAGATATCCTTCAGTTCGCGACGCATCTTGACCAGCGTCTCATAGCTGACCTGCGCATACCTGTCGCCGACGGGCACCTGCTCCAGCGCAGAGGCCATGGCGCGATCGATCTCCGCGAATTTCACGCTATTTTCTTCACCTGCCGAAATATGCACGACTTCCCCCTGCGCAAGCTGGTTATCAAGCAGCATCATCAGCGCATCGGCGCAATAGTCGACCGGAATCACATCGATCCGGTCTTCCATGGAGCAGAGGAATTTCTGCAGCATTAAGCCCATGCTGAATACCCAGAAGATACTGCTGGAGGGCTGACAGCCGTGATGAGTATGGCCCACCACAATCGAGGGACGGGCAATCGTCAACGGAAGCGTCGGGCAGGTCTGCTGCATCAGCTGCTCGATTGTTGATTTAGAGTGGGTGTATTCGACAAGGTGTTCGGCACGCTCGCGAAACTCGGCGCTTTCCGCGACCAGAGAATCGGGCTCAGGGGAACATGACATGGCCGTACCCACATGCAGGAAGCGCTGTAGTCCGGCAACCCGGGACATACGCTGGGCAAACTGCAGAGTGCCTTCCACGTTCACCTTCCAGATGAGCGGGTTATTGCCAAAGGAGGCGACAGCCGCGCAGTTGAGCACGTGAGTCACCTGCTCCAGACGTGGGTCGCAGAGGAATTCTGCGGGGTTAGCCAAATCGCCCGCGAGAATATGTTGCGTGCCCAGCGCCGCCAGTTTCTCCTCAGAGACATTGAACTTGCGCATGTTTTCTTTGACCCGGGCAAGCGCCGCGTCATCATTATCGGCTCGAACTAAAAGCAGCAGATTCATCCCGTTATTTTGGTTCAGGATATTCTCTAAAACCGCTCCCCCCAGAAAACCGGTAACGCCTGTAATTAATAATGTATTCATGAACGCCGTCTCATCATGGTTGGTCGGCTGGATTCTAGGCGGCTGAAACTAAACGGTGAGTCAATGGAAAATGGCGAGCCGGAAGGCTTTCTTAAGCCAGAATTAAGGTTACGAACGGGCGTGAATAGCATTGGACATCTGCGGAGTGAAGAAGATTCTGTTTTTCATGTTTCCATTTGTACATATATGATTTTTATAGTTATTGTTATATTCTGAATGGTGTTGTCATCGTTGTTTAAAGGTAATTTTAAACATATTTAGTTACATCAAAAGTCGCCGTATAAAAAACGTAATACATGCAGAAATAAGTCGAGGTGATTTATTTCTCCCGTCGCTGAAGGTCTTTAAAGGCAGCGGGAAATAAAGCGGAAGAGATCGTTTGGTATTGCTCAACAGGCTATAATCTTAGTCTGATTTCAGCAACAACAGCGCGTTGATAATCGCCGCTGAGGACAAGACCTCGGCCGCTAAATCTGCGATAATGCGCGTTTCGAACCTAAACAGAGATGATTATGCAGTACCCGATTAACGAGATGTTCCAGACCTTGCAAGGCGAGGGTTACTTCACCGGCGTGCCTGCCATTTTTATTCGTCTGCAGGGATGCCCGGTTGGTTGCGCCTGGTGCGATACCAAACATACCTGGGATAAGCTTGCGGATCGGGAAGTGTCGCTGTTTAGTATTCTGGCGAAAACCAAAGAGAGTGATAAATGGGGCCCGGCAAGCGGCGAAGACCTGCTGGCGATTATCGGGCGTCAGGACTGGACCGCACGTCACGTGGTCATCACCGGCGGCGAACCCTGCATCCACGATTTAACCCCGCTGACCACGCTGCTGGAGCAGAACGGATTCAGCTGCCAGATTGAAACCAGCGGTACCCATGAAGTGCGCTGCAGCCCCAATACCTGGGTGACGGTATCGCCAAAGGTCAATATGCGCGGTGGCTATGATGTGCTGTCGCAAGCCCTGCTGCGTGCGGATGAAATTAAGCATCCGGTAGGGCGCGTGCGGGATATCGAAGCGCTGGATGAACTGCTGGAAACGCTGAGCGATGAAAAACCGCGCATCATCGCCCTGCAGCCCATCAGTCAGAAAGACGACGCCACGCGTCTGTGTATCGAGACCTGTATTGCCCGTAACTGGCGGTTATCGATGCAGACGCATAAATATCTGAACATTGCCTGATAAAAAGGTCCGGTCGCAGGCTGCGCACCGGGCCTTTCTGTTCTGCGGCCAGGACACGTCCGCTCCCGGCCAGCGCATCATTCGCCGCGATAGATACAGCCTGCGGTACAGGTCTCTTTGATCATCACGGCGCTCAGCAGCGGCACCAGCGGTTTCATCTGCTGCCAAATCCACTTCGCCAGCACTTCGCTGGTTGGGTTTTCCAGACCAGGAATATCGTTCAGATAGTAGTGATCCAGGCGATCGTAGGTCGGTTTAAACGCGGCCTTGAGCTCGGCAAAATCCATGATCCAGCCCGTGTGGGGATCGACTTCACCGGTAATCTCCAGGCGCACCATAAAAGAGTGGCCGTGCAGGCGACCGCACTTATGACCTTCCGGTACGTGAGGCAGGTGATGGGCGGCTTCGAAGGTGAAATCTTTAAACAGGGTGGTGGACATCTTTTACTCTCAATAAGACAAAAAAACCGCCGTAGGGTACCGGAAAGCGGTTTTTTTATCATTAACTAAAACGGCCCTGAGCGAAATATCGACGTATTTGCCCACGGGTAACGTAATATCCTTTTTAATTTCATAGAGTTGATTAATCGTTTTTGTTGTTAATAACTATAACTAAAACAGGTTAGTCCATTTGGTTATTTGTTATTTCCATCCCTTCTTTAATTGTTACTATCAGCGCCGTTAACCTTACATTCTCTTCTGTTTTTGCCGCGCTGACAGGGTGCGAATAACAGCTTTGCTTACTGGAACATAACGACGCATGACGACACAGGCCCCACCTTCCAATTTGCTCCCGCTGAACCCGGAGCAACTGGCGCGCCTTCAGGCGGCCACGACAGACTTCACCCCGACTCAGCTTGCCTGGGTTTCGGGTTACTTTTGGGGCGTGCTGAATCAGCACTCCGGCGCGGTAACAGCGGTTCCTGCTCAGGCTGCAGAAATGCCGGGCATTACGCTGATTTCAGCATCGCAAACCGGCAACGCACGCCGCGTGGCTGAAGCGCTGCGTGACGATCTGATCGCCGCGCAGCTGAACGTGAAACTGGTGAACGCAGGCGACTATAAATTCAAACAAATTGCCTCCGAAAAGCTGCTGGTTATCGTGACGTCGACGCAAGGTGAGGGCGAGTCGCCGGAAGAGGCCGTTGCGCTGCATAAATTCCTGTTTTCCAAAAAAGCGCCGAAGCTTGAGGGTACCGCCTTTGCGGTATTTGGCTTAGGCGATACCTCTTACGAATTCTTCTGCCAGTCCGGGAAAGACTTTGACAGTCGTCTGGCTGAACTGGGCGGGGAGCGTCTGCTGGATCGCGTTGATGCAGACGTCGAGTACCAGCCTGCGGCGGCGGAATGGCGCGCGCGGGTTGTTGAAGTATTGAAATCCCGTGCCCCCGTTGCGGCTCCGGCCCAGGGAGCGACGAGCGGGGCGGTGAATGACATTCACTCCAGCCCGTATACCAAAGAAGCGCCGCTGACGGCGACACTGGCGGTGAATCAGAAAATTACCGGCCGCGATTCTGAAAAAGATGTGCGTCATATTGAAATCGACCTCGCTGACTCCGGGCTGCGTTATCAGCCGGGCGATGCGCTGGGCGTCTGGTATCAGAACGATCCGGCTCTGGTGAAAGAGCTGGTTGAGCTGCTGTGGCTGAAGGGTGATGAGCCGGTCACGGTTGACGGCAAAACCCTGCCGCTGGCGGAAGCGCTGGAATGGCATTTCGAGTTAACGGTTAATACCGCTAACATCGTTGAGAATTACGCCACCTTAACCCGCAGCGAAACCCTGCTGCCGCTGGTCGGCGATAAAGCGCAGCTCCAGCAATACGCCGCGACCACGCCGATTGTCGATATGGTGCGTTTCTCTCCGGCGCAGCTGGATGCCGACGCGTTAATTGGCCTGCTGCGTCCGCTGACCCCGCGTCTCTACTCCATTGCTTCATCGCAGGCGGAAGTAGAAAGCGAAGTCCATATCACCGTGGGCGCCGTTCGCTACGACATCGAAGGCCGCGCCCGCGCCGGCGGTGCGTCCAGCTTCCTGGCTGACCGCGTCGAAGAAGATGGCGAAGTTCGCGTCTTTATTGAACACAACGACAACTTCCGCCTGCCTGCTAATCCGCAGACGCCGGTGATCATGATTGGCCCCGGTACCGGCATCGCGCCGTTCCGTGCCTTCATGCAGCAGCGTGCGGCGGACGGCGCGGAAGGCAAGAACTGGCTGTTCTTCGGCAACCCGCACTTTACGGAAGATTTTCTCTATCAGGTGGAGTGGCAGCGCTATATCAAAGAAGGCGTGCTGAGCCGTATCGACCTGGCCTGGTCCCGCGATCAACAACAAAAAGTCTATGTTCAGGACAAGCTGCGCGAGCAGGGGGCCGAACTGTGGCGCTGGATTAATGACGGTGCCCATATTTATGTCTGCGGCGATGCCAATCGTATGGCGAAAGACGTTGAGCAGACGTTACTGGACGTGATTGCCGAATTCGGCGCGATGGACGCCGAAGCGGCGGACGAATTTTTAAGTGAGCTGCGCGTTGAGCGCCGTTATCAGCGAGATGTCTACTAATGAGCGAAAAACACCCCGGCCCTCTGGTGGTCGAAGGCAAACTGGTTGATGCCGAACGGCTGAAGCTTGAGAGCAATTTCCTGCGCGGCACCATTAAAGAAGATTTGCAGGATGGCCTGACTGGCGGTTTCAACGGCGATAACTTTTTGCTGATCCGCTTCCACGGCATGTATCAGCAGGATGACCGTGATATCCGCGCCGAGCGCGCGGCGCAGAAACTCGAACCGCGCCATGCGATGATGCTGCGCTGCCGCCTGCCGGGCGGGGTCATCACCACTAAACAGTGGCAGGCGATTGATAAATTTGCCGGTGAGAACACCATTTACGGCAGCATCCGTCTGACTAACCGACAGACCTTCCAGTTTCACGGTATTCTGAAAAAGAACGTGAAACCGGCCCATGAAATGCTGCACGACGTGGGGCTGGACGCGCTGGCGACCGCCAACGACGTGAACCGTAACGTGCTGTGCACGTCTAACCCGAACGAGTCTCAGCTCCATACCGAAGCCTACGAGTGGGCGAAAAAGATCTCCGAACATCTGCTGCCGCGTACCCGCGCCTATGCGGAGATCTGGCTCGATCAGAAGAAGGTCGCCACCACCGATGAAGAACCGATCCTCGGCCAGACCTACCTGCCGCGTAAGTTCAAAACCACCGTGGTGATCCCGCCGCAGAACGACATCGATCTGCACGCCAACGACATGAACTTTGTAGCGATTGCCGAAAACGGCAAGCTGGTGGGCTTTAACCTGCTGGTGGGCGGCGGGTTGTCGATTGAACACGGCAACAAGAAAACCTACGCCCGTACGGCGAGCGAGTTTGGCTATCTGCCGCTGGAGCACACGCTGGCGGTCGCGGAAGCGGTCGTCACCACCCAGCGCGACTGGGGCAACCGTACCGACCGTAAAAATGCGAAAACCAAATATACTCTTGAGCGCGTCGGCGTCGAGACCTTCAAGGCCGAAGTGGAGCGTCGGGCGGGGATCAAGTTTGAACCGATCCGTCCGTATGAGTTCACCGGTCGCGGCGATCGCATCGGCTGGGTCAAAGGGATCGACAAAAAATGGCATCTGACGCTGTTTATTGAAAACGGACGTATTCTTGATTATCCCGGCCGTCCGCTGAAAACCGGTCTGCTGGAGATCGCGAAGATCCATCAGGGCGAGTTCCGTATTACGGCGAACCAGAACCTGATTATTGCCGGCGTACCGGAGACGGAAAAAGCGCGGATCGAAAAACTGGCGCGCGACCACGGTCTGATGAATGCGGTCACCCCGCAGCGTGAAAACTCGATGGCCTGCGTCTCCTTCCCGACCTGTCCGCTGGCGATGGCCGAAGCAGAACGCTTCCTGCCGTCGTTTATTGATAAGGTCGACGGGATCATGGGCAAGCACGGCGTGAGCGATGAGCATATCGTGACGCGCGTGACCGGCTGCCCGAACGGCTGCGGTCGTGCGATGCTGGCAGAAGTCGGGCTGGTGGGCAAAGCGCCGGGTCGCTACAACCTGCATCTCGGCGGTAACCGCTGCGGGACGCGTATTCCACGGATGTATCGCGAGAACATTACCGAGTCGGAGATTCTCGACTCGATCGACGAACTGGTAGGGCGCTGGGCGAAAGAGCGCGAAGCGGGTGAAGGCTTCGGCGACTTTACGGTGCGTGCGGGCATCATTCGCCCGGTGCTCGACCCAGCCCGTGATTTCTGGGAATAGCCCGGCATCGCCCGGTAGCGCTAAGCTTATCGGGTACTGGTTTTGTAGGCCGGGCACACGCAGTACGCCCGGCAAAACAGGCAAATGAGGTCTTTATGTCCGTACTCGATCTAAATGTCCTTAACGAATTACCGAAGGTCGATCGCATTTTGCAACTGGCGGAAACCAATAGCCAGCTGGAAAAGCTGAGCGCGGAAGAGCGCGTGGCGTGGGCGTTGGAAAACCTTCCGGGCGAATACGTGCTCTCTTCGAGCTTTGGTATTCAGGCGGCGGTGAGCCTGCATCTGGTCAATCAGGTACGGCCGGATATTCCGGTCATTCTGACCGATACCGGCTATCTGTTCCCGGAAACCTACCGGTTTATCGACGAGTTAACGGATAAGCTCAAGCTGAACCTGAAGGTCTATCGGGCGAAGGAGAGCGCCGCCTGGCAGGAGGCACGCTACGGTAAGCTGTGGGAGCAGGGCGTTGAAGGCATTGAGAAATACAATGAGATCAACAAAGTCGAACCGATGAACCGGGCCCTGGAAGAGCTGAACGCGCAAACCTGGTTTGCGGGGCTCCGCCGGGAACAGTCCGGCAGCCGCGCCACGCTCCCGGTGCTGGCCATTCAGCGCGGGGTCTTTAAAGTGCTGCCGATCATCGACTGGGATAACCGTACCGTCTATCAGTACCTGCAAAAGCACGGCCTCACATACCATCCGCTGTGGGAACAGGGCTATCTTTCGGTAGGGGATACCCACACCACCCGCAAATGGGAACCGGGGATGGCAGAAGAAGAGACCCGTTTCTTCGGCCTGAAGCGCGAGTGCGGGCTGCACGAAGGCTAAATCACCGACGACGGTTGTGCTAAGACAAAGCCCTCAGTCTGAACGACGAGGGCTTTTTCATATCGCCGGGCAGCGGATTAGCTCTGCTTTTCTGCCTTCGCCAGCTCTTTTATCAGCGGCAGCATCACCTTGACGACATCGCGGCTGCGGTGTTCGATACGACCCGGCAGCGCTTTATCAATATGCTGCTGGTTATCCAGCTGTACGTCATGCCAGCTGGTTCCTCGCGGGAAGGAGGCGGATTTGTTGCGTTGCTGAGAGCCATCTTTCTTACCCAGGGACCAGTTCGTGGCCTCCACGGACAGGACCGGGATCCCTGCGCCATCAAATATGCTGGCGTCATTACAGCAGCCGGTGCCCTGCGGATAATCATGATTGAGGCCAGGATTGGTATAGGCGGCAATCCCTTTGCTGCGCGCAATAGCCAGAGCGCGGTCTCGGGTGAGTTTGCGAATCGAGGCGGGAGTGCTGCGCCCGCTATTGAAATAGAGCTTATCGCCAACCACCAGATTATCGAGATTGATCACCAGCAGCGTATTTTTCTTCTCTGCATCGCTCATTCGCTTCAGTATATTTTGCGCGCCGAGATTCCCTTCTTCTTCACCGCTTGAAGCGATAAAGCGAATGCCATAGTGAGTGGACACATTTTTCAACCGCTCGGCCAGCTCCAGCAATACGCCCACGCCGACGGCATTATCGTCGATGCCCTGCAGGGTCAGGCCGCCAAGGTTGCGTTCGACGTCAGCATCACTCATCGGCGCATAGGTATCGAGATGTGCCATCACGATGATCTGCTGGCGTGCCGCACCTTCGTGGGCGGCAATGACGGTGCTGCCGGTAACGTTTTGCCAGTTTTTCCGTTTATCCGTATTGCTGTAGATATAGCGCGCATGGAAGCTGCGGATATCGCTTTGATAGCCCATTTGGGCAAACTGCTGACGCACATAGTCCGCCGACAGCATTTCAGCGGGCGAACCGGTCATTCTTCCGGGAAAAACAGTCGCGATATGACGAGCCTGGGTATTTGCGGTTTCGCCCATGGCGCTGAAAGCCGGGGCGGAGAAGACAAAACCTGCGCCAAGCGCCAGGGGAAGGAGGCGGCGGCACAACGCGGAAAACATAGCGGGGGTCCTTTCTCGAGGGAAAAATTTAACGCTCATAGTATGAAACTGTGACTGCGGTTAAACAATTTCATTTGCTCTTAAATAGCGGAAAAATCGCGCGTTAAGCACTTTTTGATATTTGCTTTTTCAGGTCGTTATTCTTTTGGGTAACTACTCATTCCATTTAGTAATTTCATTTGCTCTAAACAGCACCCTATAGTCGCTCTATGACTGATTGTAAGCGAGTTGTTGCAACGTGGACTATTTGCCCCTGTTTGCCGAACTGAAAGAAAAACCGGTGCTGGTTATTGGCGGCGGGGACATTGCGGCGCGCAAAATTATGTTCTTGCGCCGGGCAGGAGCCAACGTACAGGTCGTGGCGGCAGCATTATCTGCAGAGGTTGCCGCTCTGGTTGAACGCCAGGAGATTCAGTGGCGGGCCCACGCGTTTGAAGAACCACAGCTGGACGACGTCTTTTTAGTGATTGCCGCGACTGACGATGACGCGCTCAATCAGCGAGTTTCCGCTGCCGCCAACGCCCGTTACCGGTTGGTGAACGTTGTCGATAATCAGCCGCTCTGTTCGGTGGTGTTTCCCTCCATCGTGGACCGTTCTCCGCTGCTGATAGCGATATTCTCCGGCGGTTCGGCACCGGTATTGTCGCGGCTGATTCGCGAAAAAATTGAAGCGCTGCTGCCCACCAACCTGGGACGCGTCGCCGAGGCGGCCAGCTACTGGCGGCATCATATCAAAACGCATCTGACGACGACGGCAGCACGTCGGCGCTTCTGGGAGCGGGTCTTCAATGGCCGCTTTGCCAGTCTGATGATTGCCGGAAATAAAGCCGCCGCCGATAAGGTGCTGGAAGAAGAACTGCATCATCCGGAAAAACGGCTGGGTGAAATTATTCTTGTCGGCGCCGGGCCGGGCGATGCCGGGCTGCTGACGCTGCGCGGCCTGCAGGCGGTGCAGAAGGCGGACGTGGTGTTTTATGACCATCTGGTGACGCCGGAGATCCGCGAGCTGGTGCGCCGCGATGCCGAGATGATCTGCGTGGGTAAGCGCGCGGGCGAACACTCGGTGCCGCAGCATGAAACGAACCAGATGCTGGTCGAAGCGGCGCGAGAAGGCAAAACGGTGGTGCGCCTGAAAGGCGGCGATCCGTTTATTTTCGGACGCGGCGGCGAAGAGCTACAGGCGGCGGCGGCCGCAGGAATTCCATTTCAGGTGGTTCCGGGCGTAACGGCTGCTGCCGGGGCGACGGCCTATGCCGGCATTCCGCTGACCCATCGCGATTACGCCCAGAGCGTCACCTTCGTCACCGGTCATTACAAGGCCGACAGCGCCGCGCACGACTGGTCGCTGCTGGCGCAAAGCCGTCAGACGCTGGCTATCTACATGGGCACGATGAAAGCGGTGGAAATCAGCGCACAGCTGATCGCCCACGGTCGCGATAGTAATACGCCGGTGGCGGTGATTTCTCGCGGTACCCGCGCCGATCAGCAAACGATAACGGGCACATTACAGCAGCTCGAAGAGCTGGCGAAAGATGCCCCGATGCCCGCTCTGCTGGTCGTGGGCGAAGTGGTGCAATTACACCATCAGCTCGCCTGGTTTCAACAAACAACTCAAGCAGATGCGTTTAACGCCTCTGTGGTGAATCTGGCTTAAGGAACGGTTATGGACCAAAAACGACTCACTCACCTGCGGCAACTGGAGGCTGAAAGCATCCACATTATTCGCGAGGTGGCCGCCGAATTCTCTAACCCGGTGATGATGTACTCCATCGGTAAAGATTCCAGCGTCATGCTGCATCTGGCGCGTAAAGCGTTTTATCCGGGAACCCTGCCTTTTCCGCTGCTGCACGTTGATACCGGCTGGAAATTCCGCGAGATGTATGAATTCCGCGACCGTACTGCCAAAGCCTACGGCTGCGAGCTGCTGGTGCACAAAAACCCGGAAGGGGTGGCGATGGGGATTAACCCGTTTGTTCACGGCAGCGCCAAGCACACCGACATCATGAAGACCGAGGGTCTGAAGCAGGCGCTGGACAAATACGGCTTTGATGCTGCGTTTGGCGGCGCCCGTCGCGACGAAGAAAAATCCCGCGCCAAAGAGCGTATCTACTCTTTCCGCGACCGTTTCCACCGCTGGGATCCGAAAAACCAGCGTCCGGAGCTGTGGCACAACTACAACGGCCAGATTAACAAGGGCGAAAGCATCCGCGTCTTCCCGCTCTCCAACTGGACCGAGCTGGATATCTGGCAGTATATCTATCTGGAAAATATCGAAATCGTTCCGCTGTATCTGGCGGCCGAACGTCCGGTGCTTGAGCGCGACGGTATGCTGATGATGATTGATGACGATCGTATCGATCTGCAGCCGGGCGAGATGATCAAAAAGCAGATGGTGCGCTTCCGTACTTTAGGCTGCTGGCCGCTGACCGGCGCGGTGGAATCCAATGCGCAAACGCTGCCGGAGATTATTGAAGAGATGCTGGTTTCCACCACCAGCGAGCGTCAGGGTCGTATGATTGACCGCGACCAGGCCGGCTCCATGGAGCTGAAGAAACGTCAGGGGTATTTCTAAGGAGCCGCCATGAACACGACCATTGCCCAACAAATTGCTAATGAAGGCGGCGTAGAAGCTTATCTGCACGCGCAACAGCACAAAAGCCTGCTGCGCTTCCTGACCTGCGGCAGCGTCGATGACGGGAAAAGTACCCTGATTGGCCGCCTGCTGCACGATACCCGGCAGATTTACGAAGATCAGCTCTCATCGCTGCATAACGACAGTAAGCGTCACGGTACGCAGGGTGAAAAACTGGATCTGGCGCTGCTGGTGGATGGCCTGCAGGCTGAGCGCGAGCAGGGCATCACCATCGATGTCGCCTATCGCTATTTCTCTACCGAGAAACGCAAATTTATTATCGCCGACACCCCGGGGCACGAGCAGTACACCCGCAATATGGCCACCGGCGCTTCCACCTGCGATCTGGCGATTCTGCTGATGGATGCGCGCAAAGGCGTGCTCGATCAGACCCGTCGTCACAGCTTTATCTCGACGCTGCTGGGGATTAAAAACCTGGTGGTGGCGGTGAACAAAATGGACCTGGTGGATTTTAGCGAAGAGACGTTTAATCGCATTCGCGAAGAGTATCTCTCGTTTGCTGAGCAGCTGCCGGGCGATGTCGATATTCGCTTTGTTCCGCTTTCTGCCCTCGAGGGGGACAACGTCGCGACCCAGAGTGCCAGCATGCCGTGGTACAGCGGCCCGACGCTGCTGGAAGTGCTGGAAACTGTTGAAATTCGTCGCGTGGTGGAAAATCAGCCGCTGCGCTTCCCGGTCCAGTTCGTTAACCGGCCCAACCTCGACTTCCGCGGTTTCTCCGGGACCGTGGCCTCTGGTAGCGTCAAGGTCGGACAGCGTCTGAAGGTGCTGCCGTCGGGCGTGGAATCCAGCGTGGCGCGGATCGTGACCTTTGACGGCGACCTGCAGGAAGCTGGCGCCGGTGAAGCGATTACCATCGTACTGAAAGACGAAATTGATATCAGCCGCGGCGATCTGCTGGTGGATGCTCAGGTGACGCTGCCTGCGGTACAGAGCGCCAGCGTGGACGTGGTCTGGATGGCCGAACAGGCGTTAGCCCCGGGCCAGAGCTATGACATTAAAATTGCCGGCAAGAAAACCCGCGCTCGCGTCGACGGCATTCGCTATCAGGTTGATATCAACAATTTGACCCAGCGTGAAGTCGAGTCGCTGCCGCTGAACGGGATTGGCCTTGTCGATTTGACCTTCGACGAGCCGCTGGTGCTGGACAAATATCAGCATAACCCGGTAACCGGCGGGTTGATCTTCATCGACCGGCTGACCAACGTCACGGTAGGCGCCGGTATGGTGCGCGAACCGCTGGAACAGCGCCAGGCGTCAGCATCAGCGTTCAGCGCGTTTGAGCTGGAGCTGAATCAGCTGATCCGTAAACACTTCCCGCACTGGGACGCGCGTGACCTGCTGGGAGGCAAGTAATGGCCCTGCATGACGAAAACGTCGTCTGGCACGCCCATCCGGTTACCCAGCAGCAGCGCGAACAGCACCACGGCCATCGCGGCGTGGTGCTGTGGTTTACCGGGCTCTCCGGCTCCGGTAAATCCACCGTTGCCGGCGCGCTGGAAGAGGCGCTGCATCAGCTGGGCGTCAGCACCTATCTGCTGGATGGCGATAACGTGCGGCACGGTCTGTGTAGCGATCTCGGTTTTAGCGATAGCGATCGTAAAGAGAATATTCGTCGCGTCGGGGAAGTGGCGAAACTGATGGTGGATGCCGGGCTGGTGGTATTGACGGCGTTTATCTCTCCGCACCGTGCCGAACGGCAGATGGTGCGCGAGCGCTTAGGCGAAGGGCGCTTTATCGAAGTGTTTGTCGATACGCCGCTGGCTATCTGTGAGGCGCGGGATCCAAAGGGGTTATACAAGAAGGCGCGTGCAGGTGAATTGCGTAATTTTACCGGGATTGATTCAGTGTATGAATCGCCGGAAAAGGCGGAAATTCATCTGGATGGTGAACAATTGGTAACAAATTTGGTGCACCAACTATTAGACCTCCTCAGACAGAGCGATATTATCAGATCCTGAAACGGCGGCGGCATTGAGATGCCGGTCGCCCGGTCAACAGGATTCGATATGCGCAATACCCAGAACATCAGTATTATTCGTTCAGAACCACCACCGGTGGCCCATGACGAGACCACATGGTCTTTGTCAGGCGCTGCCGTGGGCTTTATTTCATGGCTGCTGGCGCTGGGTATTCCCTTCCTCATGTATGGCAGTAATACGCTTTTTTTCCTCCTCTATACCTGGCCCTTTTTTCTCGCCTTAATGCCGGTTGCCGTGGTTGTTGGGATTGCGCTGCACTCGCTGTTGAACGGTAAGCTCCTGTACAGCGTCTGCGCGACGATTTTGACCGTGGGGCTGATGTTTGGTCTGCTGTTCCTCTGGTTGTTGGGATAGTCCTTTCTGCGTATGAATCAAGCCTGGGTATCGGCGACAGAAATGTGTTACAGTCCCCGCGTTACGCGGCGTCGTCCGCGCGTCGGAGTGAAATACTCGGGCGAGTTATGGGATGATGATGCCGTTTTTCAGGGGGCAGAATGGGTAAATTAACGCTGCTACTATTGGCTTTGCTGGTCTGGCTACAGTACTCGCTGTGGTTCGGTAAAAATGGTCTGCATGACTATAGCCGGGTGAATGACGACGTCACCGCGCAGCAAGCCACTAACAGCAAATTAAAGGCGCGCAACGATCAACTCTTTGCGGAAATCGATGACCTTAACGGCGGTCAGGAAGCGATCGAAGAGCGCGCACGCAATGAACTAAGCATGACCCGCCCGGGCGAAACATTTTATCGTCTGGTCCCGGATGCGTCTAAGCGCAACCAGGGGTCGGCGCAGAACAATCGATAAACAAGCCCAGGATTACGACATGGCAGCCACTTTTCCGGGTGTTTGCGCCGTGGTACCGGCAGCCGGTTTTGGCCGCCGCATGCAAACGGAATGCCCGAAACAATATCTCTCAATCGGTAACAAAACGATTCTCGAACACGCGGTCGCCGCGCTGTTGGCGAACGCGTGCGTGCAGCGCGTGGTGATTGCCGTCAGTCCCGGCGATATCCGCTTTAGCCAGCTGCCGCTGGCCACTCATCCGCAGATTACCGTCGTCGACGGCGGGGCCGAGCGCGCTGACTCCGTACTGGCTGGTCTACAGGCGCTGCCTGAAGCTGAATGGGTGCTGGTGCACGATGCCGCGCGCCCGTGCCTGCACCAGGACGACCTTCAGCGCCTGTTGGCGCTGCGCGAAACCAGTCGCGTGGGGGGCATTCTCGCCGCGCCGGTACGCGACACGATGAAACGTGCGGAACCCGGCAAGGTAGCCATTGCGCACACGGTCGACCGTAACGATCTGTGGCATGCGCTGACGCCGCAATTTTTCCCTCGTGAGCTCCTCCTCGACTGCCTGACGCGCGCGCTCAATGAAAGCGCGATCATTACCGATGAAGCCTCGGCGCTGGAGTACTGTGGCTTCCATCCCGAACTGGTCGCTGGCCGAGCTGATAATATTAAAGTGACGCGCCCGGAAGACCTGGCGCTGGCAGAATTTTACCTTACCCGTTCCCGACACCAGGAGAAGGCTTAATGCGAATTGGACACGGTTTTGACGTACACGCTTTTGGCGGTGAAGGCCCAATCATCATTGGCGGGGTACGCGTTCCCTATGAAAAAGGGCTGCTGGCCCACTCCGACGGCGATGTGGCGCTGCATGCGCTGACCGATGCCCTGCTTGGGGCGGCGGCGCTGGGGGATATCGGCAAGCTGTTCCCGGATACCGACCCGGCCTTCAAGGGAGCCGACAGCCGTGAGCTGCTGCGCGAAGCCTGGCGGCGGATCCAGGCCAAAGGCTATGCCCTCGGAAACGTGGATGTCACCATCATCGCTCAGGCGCCGAAAATGTTGCCGCATATTCCGCAGATGCGTGTCTTTATCGCCGAAGACCTCGGCTGCCATATGGATGACGTCAACGTGAAAGCCACCACTACCGAGAAGCTGGGTTTCACCGGCCGCGGTGAAGGTATCGCCTGCGAAGCGGTAGCGCTGCTGCATAAGGTGCAGCCATGATCGCTTTCAATGACCTCACCTGGCTGCACGGTAAACCGCAGGGGCAGGGGATACTGAAAGCCAACCCGGAAGATTTCGTGGTGGTCGAAGATCTTGGCTTTGCGCCGGATGGCGAAGGCGAGCATCTGCTGGTACGGATTCTGAAAACGGACTGCAATACGCGGTTTGTGGCTGATGCGCTGGCTAAGTTCCTTAAAATCCATGCGCGTGAAGTGAGTTTTGCCGGGCAGAAAGATAAACATGCCGTGACCGAGCAGTGGCTGTGTGCCCGGCTTCCGGGCAAAGAGATGCCCGATCTGAGTCAGTTTCAGCTGGAAGGTTGCCAGGTGCTGGAGTACGCGCGGCATAAACGCAAGCTGCGCCTCGGCGCGCTGAAGGGCAACCAGTTTACCCTGATCCTGCGGGAAATTAGCGATCGCGAGGATGTCGAGCGGCGTCTGCAGGCCATTGCCGCGCAGGGTGTGCCGAACTATTTCGGCGCCCAGCGCTTTGGTATCGGCGGCAGCAATCTGCTGGGCGCGCTGCGCTGGGCGGAGAGCGGCGCACCGGTTCGCGATCGCAATAAACGCAGTTTTTGGCTGTCGGCGGCGCGTAGCGGCTTGTTTAATCAACAGGTCAGTATTAGATTAAAAAAACCGGAATTTAATCAGGTTGTTGATGGCGATGCGCTACAATTAGCGGGGCGCGGGAGCTGGTTTGTCGCCACGCCTGAGGAACGTGCGCAGCTGCAGGAGCGGGTTGATAACCGTGAACTGATGATTACGGCGGCGTTACCGGGAAGCGGCGAGTGGGGCAGCCAACGCGAGGCGCTGGCCGCCGAGCAGGCGGCCGTTGCAGAAGAGACGCAGCTCCAGGCTCTGCTGGTGCGGGAAAAAGTGGAAGCGGCGCGCCGGGCGATGCTGCTCTATCCGCAGCAGATGAGCTGGAACTGGTGGGATGACGTAACCGTTGAACTGCGTTTCTGGCTGCCGGCGGGCAGCTTCGCCACCAGCGTGGTAAGGGAACTTATCAATACAACGGGTGACTATGCGAATATTGCTGAGTAACGATGACGGGATTCATGCGCCGGGTATTCAGACCCTGGCGAAGGCCTTACGGGAGTTTGCTGAGGTCCAGGTAGTTGCACCCGATCGTAACCGCAGCGGCGCATCGAACTCCCTGACTCTTGAGTCTTCGCTACGCACTTTCACTTTCGATAACGGCGATATTGCCGTCCAGATGGGGACGCCAACGGACTGTGTCTATCTCGGCGTCAACGCCCTGATGCGTCCCCGTCCGGATATCGTGGTTTCCGGCATTAACGCCGGCCCCAATCTCGGCGATGACGTCATCTACTCCGGCACCGTCGCTGCCGCAATGGAAGGCCGTCATCTCGGCTTTCCGGCCCTGGCCGTCTCCTTGAATGGTCATCAACACTACGACACCGCGGCGGCAATTACCTGCTCTATCCTGCGTGCTTTAGGCCGCGAGCCGCTGCGTACCGGTCGCATCCTCAATATCAATGTGCCCGATCTGCCTCTTGAGCAGATTAAAGGCATTCGCGTGACCCGCTGCGGCAGCAGACATCCCGCCGATCAGGTTATTCCGCAAAAAGATCCGCGCGGCAATACGCTGTACTGGATTGGCCCGCCGGGAGAGAAGCACGATGCCGGGCCGGATACCGATTTTGCGGCCGTCGATGAAGGCTATGTCTCCGTGACGCCGCTGCACGTTGATTTAACCGCCCACCAGGCTCACGGGATGGTGGCCGACTGGCTGGATCGCGTCGGAGTGGAAACACAATGGTAAGCAAACGTGTTGAAAGCCTGCTGAATCAGCTGCGTACTCAGGGCATTGTTGACGAGCGCGTGCTCGAGGCGATAACCCTGGTACCGCGTGAGAAATTCGTTGATGAAGCCTTCGAACACAAGGCGTGGGAGAACACCGCACTCCCTATCGGCCAGGGGCAAACCATCTCGCAACCCTACATGGTGGCGCGGATGACGGAGCTGCTGACGCTGACGCCGGAATCGCGGGTGCTGGAGATTGGCACCGGCTCAGGCTACCAGACGGCGATACTGGCGCACCTCGTTCATCATGTGTGTTCGGTCGAACGGATTAAGAGTTTACAGTGGCAGGCGCGTCGTCGCCTGAAACAACTTGATTTACATAATGTTTCAACCCGTCATGGCGATGGATGGCAGGGTTGGAAGGCACGCGCTCCCTTTGATGCGATTATCGTCACCGCCGCGCCGCCGGAAGTGCCGCCAGCGCTGCTGGCGCAGCTGGATGAGGGAGGTGTGCTGGTATTACCGGTGGGCGAGGAGCATCAGTTTCTGAAACGGATCCGTCGTCGCGGTAATGAGTTTGTGATGGATACCGTCGAAGCCGTGCGCTTTGTTCCCTTGGTGCAAGGGGAGCTGGCGTGAGACCCGGATTTATCCAGGTTTTTTTTGCCTGACTTTAGGCGTAGGGTGGACACATTTTCAGTGTCCTGGCCGGGTGTTGTCCGGTAAGCAAGATATTGGCAGTTAACATATTCCTGGGGGATAAATGAGCGCGGGAAGCCCAAAATTTACCTTAAGCCGTATTGCGGCGTTATCACTGGTTTCACTCTGGCTGGCAGGTTGTACCAATACCAATAATCCGCCTGCGCCGGTTAGCTCGGCGGGTGGAGCCTCATCCTCGGGTACGAATTCCGGGATGCTGATCACTCCGCCGTCGACAACAGGATCCGCCATTGTTCCGCATACACCTCAGGTACAGCCGGTTCAGACCCCTGCGACGCAGATTCAGCCGATGGCTCAACAGCCGGTGCAGACCGTGAACGGCAAGATAGTCTATAACCGTAAATATGGCGATATTCCGAAAGGCAGCTATACGGGTGGCAGCACCTATACCGTGAAACGCGGCGATACGCTGTTCTATATTGCATGGGTAACGGGTAACGATTTCCGTGACCTCGCGCAACGCAACAACATCCCTGCGCCATACGGTCTGAACGTTGGTCAGACGCTGCAGGTTGGCAACTCTGCTGGCCAGCCAATCACCGGTGATAACGCCGTTGCTGCGGCAAGCGTACGGGCAAGCGGAGGTGCGACGGCGGCCTCAAATACTGCACAAAAATCGACCGCAGTGGTTGCGTCACAACCAACTATTACGTATTCTGAATCCTCAGGTGAACAGAATGCTAATAAGATGTTGCCGAACAATAAGCCAGCGACGACGACTACCGTCGCGCCAGTGACGGCTCCCGCTGTTAGCACAAACCAACCGACTGCAAGCAGTACGTCAACCAGTTCGCCTATCTCCACATGGCGCTGGCCGACTGATGGCAAGGTTATTGAGAACTTTAGTGGCGCAGAAGGCGGCAATAAAGGTATTGATATTGCAGGCAGTAAGGGACAGGCTATTGTCGCGACCGCTGACGGACGCGTCGTCTATGCCGGTAACGCGCTGCGCGGTTACGGTAATCTTATTATCATCAAACACAACGATGATTACCTGAGTGCCTACGCTCATAACGATACAATGCTGGTCCGGGAGCAACAGGAAGTCAAAGCGGGGCAGAAAATCGCTACCATGGGTAGCACCGGCACCAGCTCTACAAGATTGCATTTTGAAATTCGTTACAAGGGGAAATCCGTCAACCCGCTGCAGTATTTACCGCAGCGATAATTTGGCGAAGTACGGATAAGCGTCACATCAGTTAGCAGACGCCAGGCCGGTCGCAACAGCCCCTTAACCGGGGCAAAAAGTCTCCGTCCGGCGTCGTTGAATGATGTATAGCGAAGGTGCTTTGCTCAGGGATCACGGGTAGGAGCCATCTTTATGAGTCAGAATACGCTGAAAGTTCATGATTTAAATGAAGACGCGGAATTTGATGAGAACGGAGTCGAGGTTTTCGATGAGAAAGCCTTAGTAGAAGAGGAACCCAGTGATAGCGATCTGGCCGAGGAAGATCTTCTGTCGCAAGGCGCAACACAACGTGTGCTTGATGCGACGCAACTCTACCTGGGAGAGATTGGTTATTCCCCACTGCTGACGGCCGAAGAAGAGGTCTATTTCGCCCGTCGCGCATTGCGTGGTGATGTGGCTTCACGCCGCCGGATGATTGAAAGTAACCTGCGTCTGGTGGTGAAAATTGCTCGTCGTTATAGCAATCGTGGTCTGGCGCTGCTGGATCTGATTGAAGAGGGCAATCTGGGGCTGATCCGCGCGGTTGAGAAGTTTGACCCGGAACGTGGGTTCCGTTTTTCGACTTATGCCACCTGGTGGATTCGTCAAACGATTGAACGGGCGATCATGAACCAAACCCGTACCATCCGTTTACCTATCCATATTGTCAAAGAGCTGAACGTCTATCTGCGTACCGCACGTGAGTTGTCCCATAAGCTGGACCACGAGCCGAGTGCGGAAGAGATTGCCGAGCAGCTGGATAAGCCGGTTGATGACGTGAGCCGTATGCTGCGTCTCAATGAGCGCATTACCTCAGTGGACACGCCGCTGGGCGGCGACTCGGAAAAAGCGCTGCTGGATATTCTGGCCGATGAGAAAGACAACGGTCCGGAAGACACCACGCAGGACGATGATATGAAACAAAGCATCGTTAAATGGCTGTTCGAACTGAACGCCAAGCAGCGTGAAGTCCTGGCGCGTCGTTTTGGCCTGTTGGGCTACGAAGCCGCTACGCTTGAAGATGTTGGCCGTGAAATTGGTCTGACCCGCGAACGCGTACGTCAGATCCAGGTCGAAGGCCTGCGCCGCCTGCGGGAAATCCTGCAAGGACAAGGGCTGAACATCGAAGCGCTATTCCGCGAATAAGCAATTTTCCTCTCAAAAAGGCCCGATCGGACGATCGGGCCTTTTTCTTTGCATGCTAGGCCTGTCGGGTCTCATGTAAATGACGCCACAAAATGCGCCCTCCACTTTTCCTGAACAGGACCGTTGACCAGCGGAAAGTCTCGCTCTGTTCGGGTACACGCTGCCTTTCCCGATAGCATATCACCGCGCCATCGTGCCATTCGGCGAGCGTGGTCGTGCTATCAATGATGATGCTCAAGCCTGGACGACTGCCGCCCGCGGTCGTAAAGAAAGCGCTGAGCGCCCGGTGGTCCATGACGTTTCCACCGATACCAACCATTGAAAAATCAGGGGAAAAGCGTGCCATTAAGGCCTCTACCGCACCTTGTTTGTGACTCAGCCAGTGTTCAATAGCCACATGGGCGTCGATCGTTTCCTGAATATACGGGTTCATGGGATCTCCATTTTTTGATGCAGGCGCGTGACTATCGCCTGGTTATTAAGGTACAGGCAGCCCAGAAGCGGGATAAGCGTCAGGCACGCGGCGATGATAAACACCCCGTGCCAGGCCTGTGTTGCCGGATAATAAACCTGCAGGACCGCCAGCAATGCGGACAGCAATGCGGCTCCGGCCAAAAAGCTGAGCTGACGGTTGATGTTCCACAGTGCGCTGGCATCCGGCATGTCGCCATTGGCGATGTTGAGAAATGCACAGCTTTGGGCGGTGCTGCTGCACAGGCTGCCGCCGGCGCCCATCAGGATAAAGGCGAAAACCAGCGACGCCATTGAGCTTTGCGGCGTGACGCCGGTCAGCAGCAGGATCCCGGCGGCCTGAAGCAGGCAGCCGGAGAGAATAAAGGGGCGAGGGCCGAGGCGATTGAAAAAACGGCCGCTCAGAGAGATAGCCACAAATGACGCCAGCGACCAGGGAAGCATCAGAGCGCCCGTTGCCGAAGGCGACATGCCGGTTATTGTCTGCAGGTAAAATAGGCCAACCACGTTAATTCCAATAAAGACCCCGGGTACGCAGAGATAAATCAACATGGCGAAACGCAACAGCGGATCGGCCAGCAGCGGCAGATGTAAGAAACGGGAAGGCCGTGCCGGGCCGTCGTCATTTTTTAGCCATACGCCGGCTAACGCCAGAGTGATCAGCGCTACGGGCAGGCTGGCAAAGAAGACCCCGCGCCAGCTGAATGTTTCAACCAGCAGTCCACCTGCTGCTGGAGAACAGGCGGGGGCCAGCAGACCGACCAGCATCACGGCGGCCGACAGTTTCGCCCGCTCGTGCGGCTGGAAAAGCTGCCAGGTCAGAGACTGTCCGACGGGGATAAGCAATCCCCCGCCCATCCCTTGCAGGGCGCGCCAGAAAATCAGGCTGCCCAGCGAGTCGCTCAGTCCGCAGGCCAGCGCTGCCGCACTGAATAGCGTGAGCGAAAGCATAAAGAGCCGGCGAGCCCCGCAGCGCTGCGTCAACCAGGCGCTGAATGGCACGACCAGCGTCAGGCCGGCGATATAGCCGTTACTCACCCAGGCCAGTTCACTGACGGAGGCGTTGAGCGCCCGGCTCATGCCGGGGAAGGCGACGCTGGCGATAAACATATTGATTAAATCGAGAAAGAAACCCAGTAAAAAAACGGTGGCGACCTTGCTGCGTACTGTCATTTTTATTCCTCATCAGAAGGCCGCTACTCTAAGCCGCCGGGACAGGCGGATAAACAGGACATCCGGGGATATACTGTCTGAAAGTTTTTGACAATAAGTGAAGTGAATATGCTGAATCTGCAACGTATGACCATGTTTGTCGCGGTGGTGGAAAGCGGGAGTTTTACCGCGGCTGCGGCGGCCCTGGGGCAAACCAAGGCGGTGGTCAGTTTTAACGTGCGCCAGCTGGAGAGTGAACTTGGCGTCACGCTGTTGTTACGATCCACGCGACGACTCACGCTTACTGAGGCCGGTTCGCTGTTCTATCATCGCGGCCTGGCGTTACTGAAAACGGCGGAAAACCTGCAGGATGAAGTGCGGGCCAGCCATAGCGGATTGAGCGGCGAACTCCGTATCACCACCACACCGGAGTACGGCACCCAGGTGATTATTCCGGCGCTGCGGGTGCGTCACGTCTCCTCCTCGCACCATGCGGACTTAATCTCTGAGCGTTTTGATGTGGCGATCCGCCTCGGAACGCTGGCGGATTCGCGCTACCGCGCGGCGCTGATCTCCCGTTTTGCGATTGTCCCGGTTGCCGCGCCGTCATGGCTGGCGGAACATCCTCTGGAGACGCTTGAAGATTTGGCCCGGGCGGCATGGATTATTCATGAACGGTTGTCCGCGCCACGCCATTGGCAGCTCACAGGACCGCGCGACGAGAGCGTGGCTTTTGACATTAAAGCGGTGCCGCGACTGTCGGCGGATAGCGCCAGCGCGCTGCTGGCGTTCGCGCTGGCGGGCTGCGGGGTCGCGCTGTTGCCCGAGTGGCTGGTGGCGCCGGCACTGGCGGAGCATAGACTGATTCAGGTGATGCCCGGGTTTACCTTTCCCCCGCAGGGCGTGTATGCGGTTTATCCCGATGCGCAGCATATCCCGACCCGGGTCCGGGCCTTTATTGATTTTCTACGCGAGCGCCAGGGCTAACTTTTTTTGCATCATGAGCTTGTGGATGAAGGGGGAACGCGGATGGCGCTTTTTATCGCACAACCGGACTGTTTTTATATTTTCTCATCAATGAAAACTATTTCTTCATTAACATGACGGGAAGGATTAATAGCATCTGAGTATTTGCGAGCCTTCTCGCAATCGCTAATAAAACCATCCCGTTTTATTTCCGTCTGATAATTTTTGCCAGCCGGTGGGGAGAGCATAGCGGCGGGTGCTTGAGGCTGGCTTTGAGCATTGACAGGGCCCGGACAGGCGAAAGTCCCAGGAGAGATGTCTATCCACTGAGGCAGGCGTATGAATCTGAACAATTCAGATGCCAGTCTGTTCTTTGCAGGGAGGCAAGATATGCCCCTGCGGCAATCATTATACCGTGGACTACGCTGCCGGGATTTATGCTAATGGCAGGCGGCTCATTATGCGTGCTGAATATCAACGCGCGTAGTATGGGGTTGAACGCTGTTCTCGCTTACCAATCGCACAAGAAGCAACGGCGCGGGGAGAACCCCGCGTATGGCTTGTCAGGTCACGGCTTCTCGCAGCCATTTATTTTGCTAAAAGGGCAGCGCTTAACGGGCTGCCCTTTTGTCACTTCAGCTGAACAAGCAGGCGTTACACCAGGCTTTTCAGCCGGTAAATCCACTCCAGCGCCTGACGCGGGGTCAGAGAATCCGGATCGAGATTTTCCAGCGCTTCTACCGCTGGCGAGGTCTCTTCCGGGGCGGAGAGCAGTGACATCTGCGTACCGTCGACCTGCGTGGCGGCAACGCCTGGGGCAATACTCTCCAGTTCGCGCAATTTCTGCCGCGCGCGCTTAATCACCTCTTTAGGCACGCCCGCCAGTGCGGCAACCGCCAGACCGTAGCTTTTGCTGGCGGCGCCATCCTGGACGCTGTGCATGAAGGCGATGGTATCGCCATGCTCCAGCGCATCAAGATGGACGTTCGCCACGCCTTCCATTTTCTCCGGCAACTGGGTCAGTTCGAAGTAGTGGGTGGCAAAAAGGGTCAGCGCCTTAATCTTATTGGCCAGACTTTCCGCACAGGCCCACGCCAGCGACAGACCGTCGTAGGTGGAGGTCCCGCGGCCGATTTCATCCATCAGCACCAGGCTGTGTTCGGTGGCATTATGCAGAATATTGGCGGTTTCGGTCATTTCTACCATGAAGGTGGAACGGCCGCTTGCCAGGTCATCTGCCGCGCCGACGCGGGTAAAGATGCGATCGACAGGGCCGATTTCAACCTTCTCTGCCGGGACGTAGCTGCCGATATAGGCCAGCAGGGCAATCAGCGCTGTCTGCCGCATATAGGTACTTTTACCGCCCATATTCGGGCCGGTAATAATCAGCATCCGGCGCTGCGGCGCCAGGCTCAACGGGTTGGCGATGAACGGCTCCTTCAGCACCTGTTCGACCACCGGGTGACGGCCTTCGCTGATGCGAATACCCGGTTTGTCGCTGAAGGTCGGGCAGCAGTAGTTCAGGGTTTCCGCGCGTTCGGCGAGGTTAACCAACACATCCAGCTCCGCCAGCGCGCTGGCGCTTTGCTGAAGGTCGGCAAGGTGCGGCAGCAGCATATCGAACAGCTGCTCGTAGAGCTGTTTCTCCAGCGCCAGCGCTTTCCCTTTCGACGTCAGTACCTTATCCTCATACTCCTTCAGTTCCGGAATAATGTAGCGTTCGGCGTTTTTCAGCGTCTGGCGGCGGACGTAGTGAATCGGGGCATGTTGGCTCTGGCCGCGGCTGATCTGAATGTAGTAACCGTGCACGGCATTGTAACCGACTTTCAGCGTGTCCAGCCCCAGGCGTTCGCGTTCGCGAATCTCCAGCTTATCGAGATAGTCGGTGGCACCATCCGCCAGCGCGCGCCATTCATCGAGCTCCTCATGGTAACCCGGGGCAATAACGCCGCCGTCGCGCACCAGTACCGGCGGTGCGTCGATAATTGCGCGTTCGAGCAGTTCACGCAGTTCGCTGAACTCGCCCATTTTATCGCGCAGCTGCTGGACCGGCGCGCAGCTGACGTCGGCCAGCATTTCGCGCAGGATCGGCAGCTGCTGGAACGCATGACGCATACGGGCGAGGTCGCGCGGACGCGCGGTGCGCAGCGCCAGTCGCGCCAGAATACGTTCCAGATCGCCCACCTGACGCAGCACCGGCTGCAGTTCGGTATAACGCTCCTGCAGCGCGCCTATGGTTTGCTGACGTTCGACCAGCACCGCCGTGTCGCGCACCGGCATATGCAGCCAGCGTTTGAGCATCCGGCTGCCCATCGGCGTCACGGTGCAGTCGAGCACCGACGCCAGCGTATTGTCGAAACCACCGGCCAGGTTCTGGGTAATCTCCAGGTTACGGCGGGTTGCCGCGTCCATAATAATACTGTCCTGCTGGCGCTCCATGGTGATGGAGCGAATATGCGGCAGGGAGGTGCGCTGGGTATCTTTGACATATTGCAACAGGCAGCCTGCGGCACAGAGACCGCGCGGCGCATTTTCGACGCCGAAACCGACCAGGTCGCGGGTGCCAAACTGTAAATTCAGCTGCTGGCGTGCGGTGTCGATTTCAAATTCCCACAGCGGACGACGGCGCAGGCCGCGGCGGCCTTCAATCAACGCCGATTCGGCAAAATCTTCGGCATACAGCAGTTCCGCCGGGTTGGTACGCTGCAGCTCGGCGGCCATGGTTTCGCGGTCGGCGGGTTCGCTCAGGCGAAAACGACCGGAGCTGATATCCAGCGTCGCATAGCCAAAGCCTTTGCTGTCCTGCCAGATAGCGGCCAGCAGGTTATCCTGACGCTCCTGCAGCAGCGCTTCATCGCTGATGGTGCCAGGCGTGACGATACGCACCACTTTGCGTTCGACCGGACCTTTGGTGGTGGCCGGGTCGCCAATCTGTTCGCAAATGGCTACCGATTCACCCTGGTTGACCAGTTTGGCGAGGTAGTTTTCCACCGCATGGTGCGGGATCCCGGCCATAGGAATGGGCTCGCCCGCCGAGGCGCCGCGTTTGGTTAGCGAGATATCGAGCAGCTGTGAAGCCCGTTTGGCATCGTCATAAAACAGCTCGTAAAAGTCCCCCATACGATAGAACAGCAGGATCTCCGGGTGCTGAGCCTTCAGCTTCAGATACTGCTGCATCATCGGGGTATGGGCGTCAAGATTCTCTAGTGTGCTCATCAGGTTATGATGTCCATTTTTAAGTTTTAATGAGTTAGCGGAGTTTATTGTTCTCGTTACGCCGTACTGTGCTCATTGGTTCCCGTGACATTCTGCATTTCTGCTCATTTACATATAGACAGCATGATAACGGAGTCTTTATAGCAGGAAAACAAGAAGGAGGCGGTGGGACTGTAAGTATCCCGGCAGTGACGATCATCGATGCTGAAATGGGGCAGCCAACCTGAAGGCTGCGACCGGCGGCAACCCGCGCGACACGAAGCTGGAAGAGATTAAATCGCGGTATCGGGAAATTTTCTAACGCAATAAAAATCCGCTGTTGCCGGTAACCATACCGGCAACGAAATGATGCAGGAAGGGGGGAAGACGGTCACTCAATCGTTGCTGTTCGTCGAAGACTTAATCTTATCGATCGCGGTAACGTTTTCCGACATGGCTTCGTTAAGCACTTTCACCGCCGTGCTGGCATCGCGATTTTTGATAGACATATAGACTTTGATATGGGCTTCAACGCTCTCAAGGGTGATACCTAGCGCACGATTAAGCTCTTCAAGGTAGTAATAATAGATGTCTTTAATGGAATTCATCACATTATAAAAGACACTGTTGTGTGAAGCCCTGACGATAGCCAGGTGAAAAGCGTAGTCTGCCTCAGAATACTTTTTGTAGTCGCCTTTGTTGATCAGCATATTATTGAGCGCTTGCTCAAGCTGGAGAATATCTTCCTCGGTGGCATGGGTGACGGCCAGCTCCACGCATTTGAACTCCACGGTCTGGCGGAAGATCATCATGTCGTGAAACTCTTCGCGGCTGAGATGCATGATTGGACGAGGATCGTTGCTCAGCATCTGCGGCGTAAAGTGATCGCTCACGAAGCTACCGCTCCCCTGGCGAGTGACGACGATGCCGAGATCGCGAAAGCGCTGGACCGCGCTGCGCACGCTGACCCTGCTGACGTTAAAGGAAGTGGTAAGCTCCGCTTCAGAAGGGAGGCGGCTACCCGGCGGCCAGCTACCATCCAGCAGCTTTGCGCTTATCTGATCATAAATTTCATTTACAACATTCTGTTTTTGAATGGATTTTATGCTCAAGATCGCTGTCCGTGTGAGTGATAAACAGTCGGGTAATATATCATTTTTCAAAACAAAGCGCCCGTTAGGGCGCCGAATATTAACAAGTCTGTACTTTCGTACTGCTGGACTCTTTACTGGTAAAAGCGGTCATTGAAGTCAGTAAGACGGCGAGGACAAGCGAACTCCCCATGAATATATACGAAGCGCCTGGCCCACCGGTTAAACCATTCAGATAGCCCACAATCCATGAGCCAACGAATGAGCCAAGTGCCCCAAAACTGACGATGAAGGCCATCGCTCCAGCCATAACATTCCTTGAGATCATGTCAGGTATTGCCGCAAAAAATGGACCATATGGCGTGTACATCGCCCCACCCGCAATCATCAGCAGCACATAGGATAACCAAAAATTGGCGGCGCCGATGGTGAAGGAAGCGATAAAGCAGACCGCGCCCAGACCTAAAAAGAGCAGAACAATAATTTTGCGATTCAGAAATTTATCTGAATACCAGGAGGCGGCTAGCATAAGAGGCACGGCCAGCAGATAAGGGGCTGCCGATAACCAACCCGTCGCGACAATACTCAAACCTGATGCTGATTTCAGTATAGACGGAAGCCACATAATGAAACCATACATTCCTATATTCCAGAAAAAATGAATGAAGGAAAGGGAAAGGACTTTTCCTGAACGAAAAGCTTCACTGTAGTTTTTTATTTCTTTGATGTTAGTTTGCTCAGCGGCCAGCGCGGCTTCAATATCATTTTTTTCTTGTTGTGTTAGCCATTTGGCATCCGCGGGACGGTCAACAAAAATAAACCACCATATCGCCGCCCAAATAATTGCCGGGACGCCTTCAATAATAAACATTCCTCGCCAGCCAAAGGCATCAACAAGATAGCCCGAAAGAACGGACATCCACAGCACGGTAATAGGGTTGCCAAGGAAAAGGAAAGTATTGGCTTTTGAACGCTCTTTCTTTGTAAACCAGTGGCTTAAGAAAACAAGCATTGCGGGCATCACCACACTTTCAGCCACGCCAAGAAGGAAGCGAATCACCGCAAGGACTTTTACATCATGCACCATACCTGTCGCGGTTGCCAGGATTCCCCACAGAATAAGGCTCCAGAATATCAGTTTTTTAGCACTACGTTTTTCAGCGTAAATCCCCCCGGGAACCTGAAAGAAAAAATACCCAAGAAAGAATAAAGCACCTAATAATGATGATATTCCGGGAGTGATATTGAGGTCTTCCGCTAAACCGGATGCGGCACCAAATCCATAGTTAGCACGATCCAGATAGGCCAGGCTATAAGTGATAAATGCCAGCGGTATTAGCTTTTTCCAACGTAAAGGAGCTAGTTTTGTTTGTATTTTATCTATCATGATCTCTATTCCAAAATAGGATTTACGCACGGAGGTTGATGATTGGCGAAATGATTACAGTACCGCCAACCAGCCGCCGTCGACGTAAATAATCTGTCCGTTGATATAGTCAGAGGCTTTTGAGGACAGGAAGACCGCAGTCCCAATCAATTCTTCCGGGCGACCCCAGCGCTGCGATGGGTTACTGTCTTTCACCCAGTTGTCGAACTGCTTATCTTCGATAAGGGCGGTATTCATATCGGTCAAAATATAGCCTGGGCCAATGGCGTTGCTCTGTATATTGAATTGCGCCCACTCTGCAGCCATGGAGCAGGTCAGCATTTTGATCCCACCTTTCGCGGCCGTATAGGGCGCGACGGTGGGCCGTGCAGCCTGGCTGGTCAGCGAACCAATATTGACAATTTTCCCGCCGGAACGACGGGCGATCATTCGTTTTGCCGCGGTGCGCGAGACCAGGAAAGCGCTGGTCAGGTTGGTATCAATCACTTTTTGCCAGTTTTCCAGCTCCAGCTCTACCATCGGTTTGCGGTATTGAATCCCGGCGTTGTTTATCAAAATATCCACGTGGATGTCCTGCGCATCCAGTTCGGCAAACGCTTTCTCAATCGCTTCTTCGCTGGTGACGTCGAACGCCGCGCCGTGCGCGCTGTAACCTTTACTTGCCAGCGCATCGACCGACTCCGCCAGCAGCGTTTCGCGAATATCGTTCAGTATCACTCTGGCGCCCGCAGCGGCGAGTCCTTCCGCATAGGCAAACCCCAGACCGCGCGCCGATCCGGTGACCAGAGCCGTTTTTCCCGTTAAATCGAATAATGCGCTCATTTTATTTCCTCGTTGAATTTACTTGTATGACGACTGTCTTATTTAAGATTGGTTTTTTGGCGAGGCAAAAGCAATACGCTAAAAATAAATTTGCAATATGGATCACAAACACCTCGCATTAACCATCATCTCTATTGCGATTATTTATCGTAACTAATTGATTTATATTTATATTTGTGATTATGGCATGATCGCGATCACAGAATTAAATGTTCAGGGAACGATCGCCTGGCTGGCGTGTTATAACAACGCAAAGTTGTAGGACAACCTACATATTTAGCGATGGCATTCTCTTGCAGCATGACAGGCAGTTAATTCTCTGAACTGAGGAGTTAAAGTGAGTAACCTGAAAATCACTAACGTGAAAACGATTCTGACGGCACCCGGTGGCATTGATCTGGCGGTTGTGAAGGTCGAAACCAACGAGCCAGGCCTGTATGGTCTGGGTTGCGCGACGTTTACCCAGCGAATCTTCGCCGTGAAAAGCGCTATCGATGAGTACATGGCGCCTTTTCTCATTGGCAAAGATCCAACGCGAATTGAAGATATCTGGCAGTCTGGCGCGGTCAGCGGTTACTGGCGCAACGGACCGATTATGAACAACGCGCTATCGGGCGTGGATATGGCGCTGTGGGATATCAAAGGTAAGCTCGCGGGCATGCCGGTTTATGATTTGTTAGGCGGTAAATGCCGCGACGGCATTCCGCTGTATTGCCATACCGATGGCGGTGACGAAGTGGAAGTCGAAGACAATATCCGCGCCAGAATGGAAGAGGGATACCAGTATGTACGCTGTCAGATGGGCATGTATGGCGGCGCGGGTACCGACGATCTCAAGCTGATTGCGACCCAGCTGGCGCGGGCGAAAAATATCCAACCGAAGCGTTCCCCGCGCAGCAAAACGCCGGGAATCTATTTTGACCCGGACGCTTACGCTAAAAGTGTTCCTCGCCTGTTTGACCATCTGCGCAACAAGCTGGGATTTGGTATTGAGTTTATTCATGACGTGCATGAGCGCGTGACGCCGGTGACCGCGATTCATCTTGCCAAAACGCTTGAACAATATCAGCTCTTCTACCTTGAAGATCCGGTCGCTCCGGAAAATATCGACTGGCTTAAAATGCTCCGCCAGCAGTCCTCCACACCGATCTCCATGGGGGAACTGTTTGTGAATGTGAATGAGTGGAAACCCTTAATTGACAATAAGCTGATCGATTATATTCGCTGCCACGTCAGCACTATCGGCGGTATTACGCCGGCGAAGAAACTGGCGGTGTATAGCGAGCTTAACGGTGTGCGCACTGCATGGCATGGGCCTGGCGATATCTCACCGGTCGGCGTCTGCGCGAACATGCACCTTGATCTGAGCTCGCCTAACTTTGGTATTCAGGAGTACACGCCGATGAATGATGCACTACGCGATGTCTTCCCGGGATGCCCGGAGATAGATCACGGTTATGCCTACCCGAACGACAAGCCAGGTCTGGGAATTGATATTGATGAAGCCAAAGCGGCGAAGTATCCGTGCGAAGGCGGCATTCCTTCATGGACGATGGCGCGGACGCCGGATGGCACGGCTTCAAGACCGTAAAAGGCTAATCACCAACGGAAAGGGCGTCAATGTCCGGCTGACAACGTGCGCCCTCCCTGGCATCGCCGGGTCGCGGCTAGCGGCTTACCCGGCTACATACCGGGTATTCTGCCTGACCCACCAGCACCATTGCCGCCCGGCAAAGCGCAGCGCGAACCGGGAAAGCGTTGCTGGCTGGCGCCGGACGATTGACCGTTTTTTGTCGGCCGGGCCAGGCGTTCGCCGCCGCCCGGCAGAAAACAGGCACAATAGTGTCATCAACTCACGGCGCCAGATATACCTGCGGGACGGCAATATCGGGATGCTCAGCCATTCGCACTTCAGCCCCGTACCAGCGGCTGATAACCGACTGGCGAATGACCTCCTGCGGGGTTCCCTCGGCCACCAGCTTTCCCTGATGGAGGAGCAGAATGCGGTCTGCCCAAAGCGCGGCGAGATTGAGGTCGTGCAGTACGACGCAGACGTGCAGCTGGCCGCTGCGGGTCAGCCGTTTTAGCAGACGCAGCAGATGCTGTTGATAGTAAAGATCCAGCGCCGAGGTCGGTTCGTCGAGAAACAGCCAGCCCCGTGGAGCGTCGTCATGCCACAGCTGAGCGAGGCAACGGGCCAATTGCACCCGCTGCTGTTCGCCGCCGGAAAGCGAAGGATAGCGCCTGCCCGCCAGGTGGTCGCAGCCGGTTTCCGCCATCACCTGCTGAATCATCTGTGGGTCTGGATTTTTACCCCATGGCGAGCGTCCCATGGCGATGACCGTTTCCACCGGCCAGTCGGCATGGAGCTGCGTACGTTGCAACATCACCGCCCGGCGGCGAGAGAGCGCTTCCGACGACCAGTGTTCCAGCGAACGTCCTTCTACATGACGTTCGCCGTCGTTTGGGGATAAGAAACCGGTCAACAGCCGCAGCAGCGTTGATTTACCGGCGCCGTTTGGGCCAATCAGCGCGGTCATCTCTCCACCGGACAGCCGGACCGACACATCATCGATGATCCGGCGTTTGCCCAGCAGCAGAGAGAGTGAGGTGGCGCGCCAGGTGCTATCACGATTATCCATATGTCGTCCTTTGCTGGCGGAAAATTAACCACAAAAACCACGGTGCGCCGAGCATGCTGGTCAGCAGACCCACCGGCATTTCAGCTGGTGCGGCGACGGTGCGGGCAAGGGTATCGGCCAGCAGCAGTAAGATCGCCCCGGCCAGCAGCGATCCTGGCACCAGCGCGCGGTGGTCCGGCCCCAGCCACATTCGTATCAGGTGCGGTACCACAAGGCCAATAAAGCCAATCACGCCGCTGATTGCCACCGAAGAGGCCACCAGCAGCGCGCTGCACAGTAGCAGCAGACGCTGCACGGCCCGGACGTTAATCCCCAGGTAGTGGGCTTCTTCATCGCCAAGCTGTAGCAGGTTGAGGCGGGAAGCCATTAGCCAGATGATCAGCGAAGCAGGAAAGATTAAGGTGGCCGCGACCAGCAGCGTGGACCACTCTGCCTGGCCGAGACTGCCCATCCCCCACAGCGACAGCTGGCGCAGCTGGGTGTCGTTACTTATCCAGGCCAGCACCCCCACCAGCGCGCCGCACAGCGCGTTGATGGCGATCCCGACCAGCAGCAGGCGCGATAGCGAACCCTCATTCGCCTGGCTGAGGATAAAAATGACCACCATGACTGCGATACTGCCGATAAACGCCGCCAGCATGGGAGCATACAGCGCCACCAGCGCCGGAACGGACAGCGGCAGAACCAGCCAGCAGGCCACCGCCAGCGCTGCACCGCTACTGACACCCAGCAGGCCGGGATCGGCTAATGGGTTGCGGAACAGCCCTTGCATGACGCAGCCGGAGAGCGCCAGCGCGGCGCCGACCAGCAGCGCCAGCAGGACGCGCGGCAGACGAATGGTGAGCCAGATATGGCGCAGCACCTCATCCCCCGGCGGCCACAGACTGGCGAGCGGCAGAGGCATTGCGCCGAGGGTAGTCGCGAACAGCGTCAGGCTCACCAGCAGCAGCGTCATTAACCACAGATGGCGAGAGAGAGTGGAGCGCATCAGGGGAGCTGCTCCGCTTTTTTCCTCAGCTCGCTGACCGCCTGCGGCGTCCGCGGTCCAAAGCCGAGCAGGGCCATATCGTCAATCACCAGCACCTGTTTATGGCGACCGGCAGGCGTTTGCGCCAGCCCCGGCAGTTTCCATAAGCCGGCTTCACCGCCCATACCTTTAAGCCCGTCGGCGGAGATCACCACCAGGTCCGGCAGGCTGGCGATCACGCCTTCCTGAGACATGCTGCGATAATGGTCAAATCCCTGCATCGCGTTCTGCAGCCCGGCGGCCTGAATAGCACCATCGGCAGCAGTCTTTTGCCCGGCGACCATCGTGTTCATTCCGCCGTGGCTGAGAATAAACAGCACCCGTTTGCCGACCGGTTGCGTGGGGATCTGCGCTATCTGTGCGGCAACGGTGTGGCGCAGGGCGTCACCTTCAGCCTGCTTACCCAGCGCGTCGGCAACCGCGACGATTTTTTTATCAATTGCCGACAGATCGTTACCGCCCGGGATATTAACCACTCTTACCCGACTGTCCTCTACCTTTTGCAGGACCAGCGAAGGCTGGGCCTGCGCGCTCGCCAGGACGATCGTCGGGCGTAACGACAGGATCCCCTCGGCGTTCAGCTGGCGTATATAGCCGACGTCCGGCAGCGATCGCGCGGCGGCAGGCCAGGTGCTGGTACTGTCCTTAGCGACCAACTGCTGCTGTGCATCCAGGGCATAGACGATTTCTGTGACATCGCCGCCCAGAGAGATGATGCGTTCTGCGGCGGCATGCGCAAACAGGGGAAGAGCGGCAAATAACATCAGCCAGCGTTTCATGCGCTCTGCCCTTCCGTCGTCAGACGGTCAACCTGGCTACGCCACGTCGCCTGCTCCGGATGGCCTTCGCTACGCTGGCCGTATAGCTGGGCGATTTGCGTACCGTCATGGGCAAACAGCTCCACGCTGGTGACGTGGCCATCCGAGGTTGGCTTACGCGTTACCCAGACTTCATCAACACTGTCTTCGCGCAGGTGCAGGGTGAAGGTGGTATTGAAGATGTTGAGCCAGCCGCGCATCGGGGCCAGCTTTTCCAGGGCGCCGGTAAAGATTTGCACGCAGCCGCGGTTGCCAACAAAAATCATGATCTCATTGCCCTCTTCGCGAATGGTTTCCAGCAGGTGCGGCAGGGCATCGTGGTCAATGCGGCAGGCCAGGTCATCGCTGACCAGACGGAAAGCCTGCTGGCGAGAGAGGTTATATTTTCGCAACAGCCCGAAGAACTGATGGACGTCGGTCATGGCGCGCCATTCATTTTCCAGCGCCGCGCCGTCGGCGGAAGCGGCATAGCGGGGGGCATCAACGGGGCGGATAGCCAACGGTGTCGGGGCGGCATGGGTCTGCCCCGCAATCAGCGCTTCCCACGCCGTCATATCGGTTTGAGCCGTCGCATAGACTTTCAACAGCGCGTCGCCGTGATGGTCGAAGAACTGAATACTCTGGCGGCCGTTATCACTCAGGTGGAAGGCGCAGGCCCACTGGCTGAGGAACAGGCGCAGATCGAGTGCGCGCGGGTTCAGCACCAGCCCGGCATGGCCGCTAAGGTGCTGGTGGGTAAACTGGCCCACCTGCTCATGCACCGCATATTCATTACGGCAGATGCATTTGGTCTCGCCGACGCTTTCCAGTCCAGCGATGATTGCCCGCATGTCGTCCTGCAGGCGAACGGCATCGTGGCCAACGCGAGCGGCGGTTAATTCCGCTTCGCTAATGCCCATTTCAGCGGCGATATCACGGGCATATTTAACGGAAGCCTGCGCTTTGGCGGCCTGATAGCGCTGCCACAGTTCGTTTGCGTTGTGTTGCATGATTCACATCCTTCTCTACGATGAATATCCCCGGCCGTGGCCGGGGAGCAGGTTCATCCCCACTGTCTTTCAGCATGTTGCGAACGGGACGTTGCACTGCCGGCCTGAGTCTGCGTATCGCGACCCACGCTGCTGTTGCCGGTCGGTATGCTGAAATCCATGGGGTTTATTATTCTCCGGGCTATCAGAAATCGACGTTGACGCCCAGTTGCCAGGTCCGGCCCGGCATTGTCGCCAGCGCTTTATCGTAGGCGTCCTGATTCGTCGACGTCTCAATATTGCGGCTGCTCAGGTAATCCCAGTATTGTCGATCGGTAATGTTGTAAACGCCGCCGTTAATACGCACGTTTTTCGCCACCTGCCACCAGGCCGTCAGGTCCAGCATGCCGTAGCCAGGCACGCGCATGTATTCGCTGGAGGAGTCGGTAATGGCGGAACCCGTGTTGGTATAGCTTTCGCGGTTGGTGGCGCTGGCCTGCTTACCTTTCACGAAGGTGGCGGTCAACGCGGTCCCGTAGCGTTTCGCCGGATCGTCCCAGGCTACGCCGACGATAGCCTTCATCGGCGCCACGCTGTCGAGGTCGATGTATTTGTCGCCGAGATAGCTGGATTTCGATTTCCCTTCACTATAGCCGTAGGCCAGCGTCGCGCTCAGGCCGTTAACCTCTTCAAACCAGGTGCCAAAGTTGAATTTGGCGCTGATTTCGCCGCCGTAGATATAGGCTTTATCGCGGTTTTCCGCCTGATAAATCGTATAGATATTCGACGGGACGTTGGTGAAGTGGTCCGGATTGCCGGAACGGGTGTAGCGGCTATAGGCGATGAAGTTCTTATAGCTGTTGTAGAACAGGGCGGTACGCATCGTGATCCCTTCGACCACTTCGCCTTTTAAGCCCCATTCGAAATTGTCGCTGGTTTCCGTGTTCAGATCGGTGTTACCAATCAGCGCATACTGCGCTCGTCCGGCGTAGCTGGAGCCGAGGTTCCAGGAGCCGTACAGCTGGCTGGCGTTGGGGAACTCGGCGCCGCGTTTATACTGCAGGTAGGTCATGGTACGCGGAGTGATATCGTACTGGAAGGTCAGGGACGGCAGCACCTGAGTATCGGAGTTTTTACCGTACAGGCTGGCGACGGAGGACTCCGTCAGCACGCTGCTGTTGGTGGTCAGATCGCCGAGATTCTCCGGTTTGGTGGATTGATGCACCACGCGCACGCCCGGGATCACCGCAAAGTTGTGGCTGTCGAGATCGAAGTTGATCTTATCCTGAACGAAGCCGCCAAGGGTGTAGCCCCGGCTGTCGGCTTCCGGCTGCATGATCTCGCTGTAGATACTCGGGACCGGCGACTGGCTGAACGGGCGCTGGGTTTTGGTGGTGCTGGCGTTGAGCCCGGCGCTCAGGTCGTGGCGACCAATGGATTTCGCCAGCGCGGTCTGAATACCCCAGGTGTCGGTATCGTAGTCAGAGTTGACCGTTTCCATCGATCCGGTGGTGCTGTCCGGCATCCAGGTCCAGTCATGGGCCTCGGTGTGCTGGTAGTAGACTTTGGTCGACATACTGTCGAGATAGTCATTCATTGGCGTCCAGTCGTCTTTCAGACTGATGCCCCAGCGACGAGTCTGGCTGGTCTGGTTGGCATCGCCAATGATGCTGTTGCCGCTGCTATCCCAGCTGTCAAAGTGGGTGTGGTTGGTTTTATGGTAGTAGTCGAGCGTGCTGGTCAGCTTGTGTTCATCATTTGGCTGCCAGATGCCGGAGGCCATAAAGGCATCGGAGTGCCAGTTGGCCGGATAGGCGTCAATCTTATCGCTGTTATTTTGGGTTTCCTGGCCGTCGCGGCGGCTGTAGACGAAAATGCCGCGTAGGGTTTCATCTCCGCCGGCCACCGTCACGCCGTTATGCCAGCTGCGGTCGGCAGAGTCGTAGCCGCTCCGGTAGCCGAAGGCGCTGGTTTTTCCCGGGCGCAGATAATCATCGGCAGATTTCGGCTGGAAGGAGACGTTGCCGCCGATAGAGGTGTTGGCGGTTTCAGTCGAGGTGGCACCGGACTGAATATCGATGCTGCCGTACATATACGGGTCGATGTAATCGCGACCGATGCCAAACGTATTCAGGCCGGCACGGCCGACGTAGCCGCGCCCGGTCGCATCCGGCTGCGCGATGCCGTCGACATCAATCCCGACGCGGTTGCTTTCCAGCCCGCGAATGTTATAACCGGTATAGCCGCCGCGGTCGAAGCCGCTTTTACCATTACCCGAGCCGCCGCTGGCGCCGGTCGCGCCGATCAGCGGTTCGTAACGCATGACGGAACCAAAATCTTTGGCCCCTTTGTCCTGTAGCTCCTGCGCGCTGACCGAATGTTCGCTGCCGGCTTTGAGCAGGGGAGCGGGTGCGGTGACGGTCATCTGCTCGGAGCTATCCGATGAGGTGTCGCTGGTGGTGGTGTGTGCGGTGGTATCAGCTGCCCCGGCGGTCGTCTGATAGATTGCTGCAAGCAACGAAGTCACCAGCAGGCTTTTCTTAAACCAGGCCGGTGATTGAGTGGATTTGTACATAGTAGCCACGCCTTGATAATTATTAGTATCGGCTCACGCGTTACTTCCAGATTTGCAGGTGAGTCCCGTTGCTTCCGTTAGCGGACTCTGTTTCTCCATGATTATTGATTGCGAATGGTAATGATAGGTATTATCGTTTGCAACAAAATAATCATGTATTCCCCATTTAATCTGCAATTTGTTTACAATCAGCCCTTTTAGATACAGCGAGAAAGTCATGAGTCACAAAGCCGCGATTACGATCAACTACTGCTCTCAATGCAACTGGATGCTGCGCGCCAGCTGGATGGCTCAGGAGCTGCTGCATACGTTCAGTACCGATATCGGCTCGGTCACGCTGGTCCCGGGCACCGGCGGCATCTTCACCATTACCGTCGACGACGTACAAATCTGGGACCGCAAGCAGGATGAGGGTTTCCCGGATGCGGCTGAACTCAAGCGCCGGGTACGGGATGTCTGTTTCCCGGAGAAGTCGCTGGGCCACCTCGATAAGTCTGCCGATCCGGCGTAAGCGAGAGGGGAAAACGGCTGCGCCAGAGGTCATAAAGGTGTATTATTTTTGCATCTTTATTGATGGGGAAGCGCAATGGCGGGTCAACGCATCGACCGGGAAAAAAAGACTATCCGCAGCATGATTTCGCTCTATCAGCGCCGCTGCCCGGACGCGCAGGCTGACGTGGAGCATTATCAGGCGCTGAACGCCTATGCCGATAAGCGGCTGGATAAATGCGTGTTTGGCGAAGAGAAGCCGGCCTGTAAGCAGTGCCCGGTCCACTGCTACCAGCCGGCAAAACGCGAAGAAATGAAGCAGATCATGCGCTGGGCGGGGCCGCGAATGCTCTGGCGTCACCCGATTCTGACGATTCGCCACCTGATTGATGACCGGCGTCCCGTGCCGGAGCTTCCGGAAAAATACCGGCCTAAAAAGTAGCGGTGGCTTCCCCGGCTTGCGCAGCGCTTAGCCGGGCGACAATGCGTGCGGTCTGGCGGTTCGGTCGCCCGGGTAAGGCGTCAGCCGCTACCCGGGGTCTCTGCGGACGTCGCCTGGGTTTGATTGTCGCGAACCGACGTCCAGACAAAGGTGATAATAAACAGCGCGGTAAACAACACCACGATGGTCGGCGCCGGGGCACTGTCAAGGTAAAACGATAGCCACACGCCGCCCAGCGAACAGCTTACGGCAATCGCCACCGCCAGCAGCAGCGCGCTGATAAAACGCCGGGTCAGCAGCAGAGCAATGGCCCCGGGAGCAATCAGCAGCGAGATTGACAAAATAATCCCCACCGCTTTGAGCGTCGCCACGATGGTCAGGGCAATCATGCACAGCAGTCCGTAGTGCAACAGGCCGCAGCGTAATCCGCTGGCTTTAGCCTGATGCGGATCGAAGGCGTGTAGCAGAAAGTCGCGCCACTTTAGCCCGATAATCAGCGCAATCACCAGGGCAATCGTCGACGTTTGCCCAATATCGCTGGCGGAAATCCCCAACATATCGCCAAACAGAATATGGTCGAGATGGACTTCGGACTGAATAGCGACATACAGCACCAGCCCGGCGCCAAACATCCCGGAAAAGACAATACCCATAATGGTATCGCGCTTGATGCGACTGTTATCGTCGAGATAGCCGGTCGCGATGGCGCAGAATAGCCCGGCAACAAAGGCGCCAATGGCGAACGGGATCCCGACAATATAGGCCACCACCACGCCGGGAAAGACCGCATGGCTCATGGCATCCCCCATCAACGCCCAGCCTTTCAGCACCAGAAAAACCGACAGCAGCGCACAGGGAATGGCGACGATGGCTGCCACCAGCATGGCGTTGACCATAAACGAAAACTGGAACGGTTCGAGAAGCGTGGTCAGCAGCATGATCCCTCCCTGGCGCGACGGCGGTTGGCCAGCAGGCCGTGTTTGGGAGCAAAGACAAAGGTCACCAGAAAGAGCAAGGTCTGGGCCACGACGATAATGCCGCCGGTTGCGCCATCCAGATAGTAGCTCAGCCAGGCGCCGAAAAAACTGGTCAGGCTGCCAATAGCGACGGCAATCGCCAGCAGGCGTGGAAAGCGGTCGGTCAGCAGCCAGGCGGTCGCTCCCGGAGTGACTACCAGGCAAATGACCAGGAAGGCGCCCACGGTTTGTAATGCCGCCACGGTACAGGCGGCCAGCAGCGTGAAGAACAACAGCTTGAGCCCGGTGGTGTTCAGGCCAATGGATCGGGCGTGGCTCTCATCGAAAAAGGTCACCATCAGGTCTTTCCATTTCAGCAGCAGAATCACCATTGAAATCGAGCCGATGGCCGCCAGCTGAATAATATCTTCCGGGGCGATCGCCAGGATATTGCCGAGAATAATGGTCTGGATATTTACCGAGGTTGGGTTGAGCGACACCATAAACAGCCCGATACCGAAGAACGACGAAAAAATCAGACCGATAATGGCATCCTCTTTGAGCTTCGAACGCTGGTTGAGAAACAGCATGCTGCCCGCCGCCAGTCCTCCGGAGAGAAAAGCGCCGACGGCGAAGGGCAGGCCGAGCATATACGCTCCCGCCACGCCCGGTACGATGGAGTGGGAGAGGGCATCGCCAATCAGCGACCAGCCTTTCAGCATCAGGTAGCAGGAGAGAAAGGCGCACACGCCGCCCACCAGCGCCGATACCCACATCGCATTCAGCATATACTGATAGCCGAAGGGCTCGATTAGCCAGTTCATCCTTCTCCTCCCGTCGTCCGACGGCTGATAAACGGCCGTTCATCGTCGGTGATAATCTGCTCTTCTCCGCCGCTGAGCACCACGTGGCGCAGCGCGCCGCTGAAAGCGAGTTCGAGGTTGGCAGCGGTAAAGGTTGTTTCCGTCGGTCCGCTGGCCAACACGGTGCCTTTGACCATCACCGTGTAATCGCAAAACTCGCTGACCGAACCGAGATTGTGGGTCGAAACCAGCAGGGTACAGCCGTCGTCGCGCAGCTCGCGCAGCAGGGTGATGATCTGGGTTTCGGTCTGGACGTCAACGCCGGTAAACGGCTCATCCAGCAGAATGACCTTGCCCTGCTGAGCGATGGCGCGGGCAAGGAACACCCGTTTTTTCTGTCCGCCGGACAGCTCGCCGATTTGCCGGTGGCGATAGTCGCTCATCCCGACGCGGGCCAGCGCCGCATCAACCACTTCCCGGTCATGGGCTTTGGCCCGTCGCAGCCAGCCCATATGTCCGTAGCGGCCCATCATGACGACATCCTCCACCAGTACCGGGAAGGTCCAGTCAACGTCCTCTGATTGCGGGACATAGGCCACCAGGTTCTGGCGCAGCGCGCGATGAACCGGCTGGCCAAGTATGGCAATCTCGCCATGGGACAGACGAACAAAGCCCATCAGCGCTTTAAACAGCGTCGATTTTCCCGAACCGTTGATGCCCACCAGCGCGGCAATGGAGCCGCGTGGTACGCTGAAGGTGGCATCGCGCAGCGCGGTGTGGCCGTTGCGATAGGTTACGCTGACCCGGTTGACCGAGAGGCCAGGCAGATCGGCGGTCATGGCTGTTTCCTCATCCCATCGTTGATGCCCTGGACGATGGTTTGCGTCGTAACGCGCAGCAGATCCAGGTAGGTGGGTACCGGGCCATCGGCGGCGCTCAGGGAGTCAACATAAAGCACGCCGCCATAATGGGCGCCGGCTTCCCGCGCCACCTGGCGCGCCGGTTTATCTGAAATAGTGCTTTCGCTGAAGATGGTCGGGATATGCTCTTTCTTCATGGTGTCGATGGTTTTACGCACCTGCTGCGGCGTGCCCTGCTGGTCGGCATTGATTGGCCACAGGTAGCGCTCTTTCAGCCCGTTGTCGCGGGCCAGATAGGAGAACGCGCCTTCGCTGGTCACCAGCCAACGCTTCTCTACCGGCAGTTTCGCCAGCTCCGCCTTCAGCGGCGCCATAGTCTGGCGGATTTTCTCTTTATAGATGGCGGCATTCTGACGATAGGTCTGCGCATTCGCAGGGTCGTATTTGCTCAGCGCATCACGGATGTTATCGACGTAGATCAGCGCGTTATCCGCCGACATCCACGCATGGGGGTTGGGCTTACCGTTATAGGGACCTTCGCTGATCCCCATTGGCTGAATCCCCTCGCTGACGACCACTTCCGGGACCCCTTTCAGGTGCTGATAAAAGCGGGCGAACCACAGTTCGAGGTTCAGACCGTTGGTGAGGATCAGCTGTGCCCCCTGGGCGCGTTTAATATCGCCGGGCGTCGGCTGGTATTCATGGATCTCGGCGCCGGGTTTGGTAATCGAGCTGACCTGGGCCGCCTCTCCGGCGACGTTTTGCGCCATATCGGCAATCACCGTAAAGGTGGTGATCACTTTGAATTTTTCGCTGGCCTGAGCCGGGGCGATCGCCAACAGGCCGAGCAGAGCGGTAAAGATCAGGTGCTTCAGAGGCGGCAGGTGCAGCATAGGATCCCTCACATCATTGTGGTTAATTAATCATCTGTTATAGCCATTGCTATGTTATATAGCACAGGCTATTTATAAATGAAAATGATTATTATTTAAATGCTGAGAGGAAAGCCGTACAAACCGGCTGTCGCGGGGAAAATGGCAAGACGTATCAAAGAACGCCGTTTCGTGTGAAGCGGCGTTGGAGTGCGGATTACGCGCGGGTGGCGAGGAGAATGGCCGAGGCTTTGATTAGCGCAATCACGCGGCTGCCCTCGACCAGCTTCATCTCTTCCTGACTTTCATTGGTGACGACGGCGATGATAGCGAAGCCCGCGTCGGTTTTGATGTGCACCGTCGCGTTGACCGCCCCTTCAGTGATGCGGGTGACGCTCCCGGCAAACTGATTACGCGCGGAGAACTTCAGGCCGCAATCCTCGGTGGCCAGGGTGACCCACGGCGCTTTAATCAGCGCGATGGCTTCTTTACCGGCAACCAGACCCAGCGCCTCTTTGCTGCTGTGGGTGACGATCGCCACCAGTTTTGCGCCGCCGGCGAGGGTCAATTCCACTTCATCGTTGACCGCGCCGGCGGCAACTGCGCTGACCGTGCCGGTCAACTGGTTACGTGCTGATACCGCCATAAAATCTCCTTGTGTGGCTGATTAAGTGAGTACAGGACTTATACTAGCTCATCTTTGTTAATGCCCAGGCGTTTCATGCGGGAAAGCAGCGTTGTACGCTTTAATCCCAGCCGCTGCGCCGCTCCTTTCGGCCCGGCGACCACGCCGTTGCTCTCTTTCAATACGCGGACGATCAGCTGATATTCATCCTCGCCCTCTTGCGGCAGCACTTCGGCCGTCATCGTCTCCGCCTCGATATTCATCTCCGGCAGCGACAGCTGCAGCACGCTGCCGCGGGTTAACAGCACCGCGCGTTCAATCACGTTTTCCAGCTCACGAACGTTACCCGGCCACTCCATGTGGCTCAGCGTACGCAGGGTTTCTGCCGGAATGCTGTCGATGTTACGCCCGAGGCGGCGGGCGATTTTAAAGGTAAACGCCTTGACCAGCAGCGGGATATCGTCCGGACGCTCGCGCAGCGGCGGCAGATGGATCGGAAAGACGTTCAGACGATAGTAGAGATCGCTGCGGAATTCGCGATCGGCGACCATCTGCCTGAGATCGCGGTTGGTGGCGGCGATCAGCCGGACATCGGTGCGGATCAGCTTGTTGCTGCCGAGACGTTCAAACTCCTGTTCCTGCAGAACCCGCAGCAGCTTCGGCTGCAGCTCCAGCGGCATGTCGCCCACTTCATCGAGAAATAATGAGCTTTTATCCGCCAGTTCGAAACGGCCGATGCGCTGAGCGCTGGCGCCGGTAAACGCGCCGCGCTCATGGCCGAAGAGATCGCTTTCCAGCAGCCCGGCGGGCATCGCGGCACAGTTCATCTTGACCATTCGCCGCGCGTTGCGGCCGCTGAGATTATGAATGGCGCGGGCAATCAGCTCTTTGCCGGTGCCGGTTTCGCCGAGGATCAGCACGGTGCTGTCGCTCTGCGCCACCATTTCGACCTGCTTGAGTACGCTGTGCATCGCTTCGCTGCGGCCGATGATTTCGCCAAACTCGCTCTCGACATTATTCAGCTGTTCGGTGAGCGCCAGATTTTCATCCACCAGCCGCTCCTTAAGCCGCTGAATTTCGCGATAGGCGAGGGCATTATCGACGGCGATCGACACCCGTTCGGCAATTTGTCGCAGCAGCTTGAGGTTGGTGGTGGTGAACACCTTCTCATCGCACTGCGCCAGTTTCAGCACGCCCAGCAGCGTATTGCCAGACATCAGCGGCAGCAGGCACAGCGTCTGAATCTGGTTGCCCCACATCTCAAAAAGCATTTTCTCGTACGGGGCCAGCGAGTCGTGCTCGTGTAAATTGAGCAGCAGCATCTCTTTGCTTTTGAACACCCGTTCGGTCAGCGTACCGGCTTCATTCACCTCGCTCTGATCGTGAACCGGATGGCTGGCGTCGAGATAATGGGTCGAGTAGATATTCAGTTTGCCTTTGCGGTTGCTGCGTAGCACCACGCTGATAGCGTCGATACGGAAATAGTGGTGAATCTCTTTGGCGACTTCGCTAACCAGCTCATCGATATCCAGCCGGGAGAGCACGGCGTTAGTGATAGCAACCAGAATGCGAAAGTTGTCGCGCTCGTGGCACAACAGATCGTAATCGACGTTGTTGCTGACCCGGCTCTGGATCTGCTCGGTCACCACCGCAACCAGCTGGGTAAAGGTATGCAGCCGCTGGAACTCTTTCTCGGTCCACGGTCGGGCGTCGTCGCGGATAAACTCGCAGCCGCCAAAGATGCGACCTTCCGCCGCCAGCGGCAGCAGGCCGTAATAGCCAAACGGTGGATAGAGTCCGCTACTGGCCAGCTGAGGCCAGGCCTCGACAAAGGTCGCCTTGTCACAGTGCAGCGCATCGGGACGCGACAGCAGGCGACGCACCGGCCCGTGTGCCAGTACGGTCTCATCTTCATAGCTGACCGGCAGACCCGCTTCGTCACAACCGTACCTTGCCGCACGATGGTTTCCGGCGTTCCACAGAATAATCGCCGCACGATCCGCCAGCGCGGATTGCTGAACCAGACGGGTTAGCGTTTCACTCAGCGCCGCCAGGTCAGGCTGCTGTAATAAAATACGGGTGATATCGAACAGCCCTTGCTGCCCGAAATCGCCCAATGGTGTATACGACATTACTGAAGTCCAAAACGCACCCGCAAAGCGGCACGTAAGAAAGTGGTGACACAAATAATAGTATGTTAATAAAGCGGTTGTTGCCGCCGCCAACCCATCCGAGGTCGCCCGCGGATTTGGGCCGGATAATGATGCTGGCTTTTCCCGGCTCGCGCTGCGTTTAGCCGGGCTACAGGTCCGTGCGTAGCCGGTAGCCCGGATAAGGCGTTAGCCGCAATCCGGGGAGCCGTTTTCCGTTAACAAATTCGCGGCAGCGGCTCGGCATGGGGAAGGTCCAGCGTCCGCTTCACGCCATACAGGCCGATCGTGCGCACGCCGGTACGCTCAACCACGTCGCCGATAATCGCGGCGTGGCGGCCAAGCGGGTGGCTTTGCAGCTGCGCCAGCGCGGCCTCCGCCGCTTCCCGGGCGACGGCTATCACCAGCTTGCCTTCATTGGCGAAGTTTAGCGCCTCCAGGCCTAACAGTTCGCACACCCCGCGTACGGTCTCGTTCACCGGCAGCTTCTGTTCATGTAGCTCAATGCCGCAGCCGCTGGCGGCGGCGAACTCATGAGCCACCGCGTTCACTCCGCCGCGGGTCGCATCGCGTAGCGCTTTGATGCCGGGAACAGCGCGCAGCGTCTGAATAAGCGGCGTCAGCACCGCACAGTCGCTGGCCAGCGCGCCGTCCAGACCCAGCTGTTCGCGGAGGTTGAGAATGGTGGCGCCGTGGTCGCCCAGCGTGCCGCTGACCAGCAGGACGTCGCCGGGAGCGATCTGTTGTGCCCCCCAGCGAATATCCGCCGGAATGGCGCCGATCCCGGCGGTATTGATAAACAGTTTATCCGCCGCGCCGCGCGGGACGACTTTGGTATCGCCGGTGACGATGGCAATCTCAGCGGCCTGCGCGGTACGGGCCATGCTGCTGACCACCCGTTCCAGGGTAGCCATCTCCAGCCCCTCTTCGAGAATAAATCCGCAGGAGAGATAGCGCGGCAGAGCACCGCTGACCGCCACGTCGTTGGCGGTGCCGCATACTGCCAGCTTGCCGATGTCGCCGCCGGGGAAAAACAGCGGATCGATAACGTAGCTGTCGGTGGAAAAGGCGAGACGATCGCCCTGAGCGGTAAGCTGCGCCAGATCGAGACGCGCCTGATCTTCCTGCTCTGCCAGCCACGGGTTGGCGAACGCCTGCATAAACAGGGAGGCGATCAGCTGCTGCATCGCCTGACCCCCGCTACCGTGAGCTAACTGGACGCTTTTCATGCTTCATTTTCCTGACTGCGATATTGATACCAGGCGGCGCATGCGCCTTCTGATGAGACCATCAGCGCGCCAAACGCGCTTTGCGGGTTACACACTTGCCCGAACAGCGGACACTGATGCGGCTTACAGCGGCCGGTCAGCACATCGCCACAGCGGGCGCGCGGATCGTCGCAGACGCGCTGCGGCGCCGGCTGAAAATGGGCTTCAGCGTCAAAGCGCTGATAGGCGGGCGTCAGGCCTACGCCGGAGTTGTTGATGACCCCCAGCCCGCGCCATTCGCTATCGCCGGACAGGCAGAAAACGTCGGCAATCGCCGCTTGCGCCAGCGGGTTGCCTTCATCAGGCACCACGCGGCGGTACTGATTTTCGACCTGGCTGCACTGCGCTATTGTCTGCTCAACCAGCATCACCGCGCCTTGCAGTAGATCAAGAGGTTCGAAACCAGCCACCACTAAAGGACGTCGGTAGTCGCTGGCGATAAATCCGTAGGCTTCGGTACCGATGACCATACTGACATGACCCGGGGCAAGAAAGGCATCGATGCTGTTATCAGGCTGGTCGAGCAGACTGCGCAGGGTCGGGAGCAGGGTGATGTGCTGGCAAAAAAAGAAGAAGTTATCCACGTTGCGCTCGCGAGCCTGACGCAGCGTCAGCGCGGTAGCGGGCATGGTGGTTTCAAAACCGAGGCCAAAGAAGACCACCTCCCGCTGCGGGTTCTGCTGCGCCAGCTTCAGCGCATCCATCGGTGAATAGACGATACGCACATCGGCGCCGCGAGATTTCGCCTGCAGCAGGGAGCCGTTTTTACCGGGGACGCGCATGGCATCGCCGAAGGTGCAGAACATCACCCCCGGGCGGCTGGCGATATCGATACAGGTGTCGATGCGCCCCATCGGCAGAACGCAGACCGGGCAGCCGGGGCCGTGAATAAATTCGATATTCTCCGGCAGCAGCTGGTCGAGACCGAATTTAAAGATGGCGTGCGTATGGCCGCCGCACACTTCCATAATACGCAGCGGATGCCCGGCGGTATGAGGCAGCAGATGCGCGCGCGCCTGAAGATGTTCAACCAGCTGCATCACCTGCTCCGGCGCGCGATATTCATCAACAAAACGCATTATCGCTCCTCGCCGTACAGCAGCGCGCCCACGTCAGGCTCGACTTCAAACATATTTTGCAGCGCCTCAAGGGTATCGCGGGCTTCCGCTTCATTAATAATGCTCATGGCGAAGCCCACGTGGACCAGAACCCACTGGCCGAGTCGCGGCTGCCCCTGTTCATCAACGCTTCCTACCAGCGTCAGATCGACTTCGCGTTGGATGCCGCACACTTCGACCTTCGCCAGGTTACCGTCAATGGCGCAGATTTGCCCCGGAATGCCTATGCACATGTCTGCGCCTCCAGCCAGCTGAGCCACTTATCCATGCCTTCGCCGCTGGTGGCGGACAGCATAATGATTTCAATATGGGGATTGACCTCCCGCGCGCAGGCGAGGCACTTCTCTACATCAAAGTTGAGGTACGGCAGCAGGTCGATTTTATTCAGCAGCATCAGGCTGGCGGCGGCGAACATATGCGGATACTTCAGCGGCTTATCTTCGCCTTCTGTGACCGACAGCACCGCCACCTTGTGACGTTCGCCGAGGTCGAAGCCCGCCGGGCATACCAGGTTGCCGACGTTTTCAATAAACAGCATACCGTTATCCGCCAACGGCAGACGTGGGGCGGCATCGGCAATCATCTGCGCATCAAGGTGGCAGCCCTTTCCGGTATTGACCTGAATGGCCGGCGTGCCGGTAGCGCGAATGCGTGCCGCATCATTGACCGTCTGCTGGTCGCCTTCGATGACCGCGCAGGCGATTTTTCCTTTCAGACGCAGCAAGGTTTCACTGAGCAACGTGGTTTTGCCGGAGCCCGGGCTGGAGACCAGGTTCAGCACCAGCTGGCCGCGTGCGGCAAAGCGCGCGCGGTTGCGGGCCGCCAGACGATTGTTTTTATCCAGCACGTCGATTTCGACTTCCAGCATCCGGCGCTGGCTTTGACCCGGTGCATGGGTACCCGCTTCGCCGTGGCCGTAGTGCAGGTCGCCGCTCTCTGAACGGGTGGGGGAGAAGCTATCGCTTTTGACGCCGGTAATCGTCATGGTCTGGCGCGGGGCTGGCGCGAAGGGGGCGCTGCGAAACGCCGAGTGGGGGTTATGCTCATCACCTTCGATATAAAGGTTGCCTTCCCCACAGCCGCAAGTTGTACACATAGTTTTACTCCTGGTCTGTCCCGTTATCCTCACGTTGTCTCTTTGCCGGCTGGCTCGCTGGCCGCCGCGAGATAATCCGAATTAACGGGGATCACTTCTATTCGCTGAATCTGTAGGCCGTCGTCCGCCACAATCTGCAGCGTGTCGCTGTGGCACTGCGGACAGCGCCGCACGTGCTGCGAGATGAGTTGCACGTACTGCTGGCATGATTCGCACCAGCATTCGGCCTGTTGTTCGGCAATATGCAGTTCGCAGCCTTCCGCCAGCGTGCCGCGGCACACCAGCTCAAAACAGAAGGTCAATGCGCTGGCTTCCACGCAGGAAAATGCGCCGACCTTCAGCCACACGCCGGTAACCCGATGCGCGCCGGCCTGCTGCGCCTGCTGTTCAATAATTTCCAGCGCCCGCTGGCTAAGAGTGATTTCGTGCATGGTCGCCTCCGTATCGCGATGGGCCATATATGCAATAACGATGCCAGGTCATCGCTACTGTCGGAACAACTGTCGATGACGACAGCTGACGGATGTCATCGACATGTCAGCACCACGCCGTATTTTTATTAAAATCATTAAATATCAATAAATTAAAATTTGGCATGGAAAATGCTTGTACGGTGCATCTCATGCAACCGGGGAGACCGAGATGACTATTTGGGAAATAAGTGAAAAGGCGGACTACATCGCCGACCGTCACCGCCGCTATCAGGATCAGTGGCGCCAGTACTGCAATTCGCTGGTTCAGGGCATCACCCTGTCAAAAGCGCGTTTGCATCATGCGATGAGCTGCGCGCCGGACAAAGAGCTGTGCTTCGTCCTGTTTGAACATTTTCAGGTGTATGTCGCGCTGGCGGAAGGGTTCAACAACCACACCATCGAGTACTACGTCGAAACGCGCAATGGTGATGATAAGCGCTTGATTGCTCAGGCAACGCTGGCATCCGACGGTACCGTTGACGGCCGGATCAGCAACCGTTCGCGCGAACAGGTGCTGGAACATTACCTGGCCATTATTGCCAGCGTCTATGACCGTCTGTATGACGCCATGGAACACGACCAGCCGGTGGATTTAAGCCATCTGGCGCTGGCCCATTAATCGTAAGGTGTCGACACGTGTCGAAAATGACATCTGAACTCCCTGATTTCGTCAAAAATGACTTTCACCCGAGGATTGCCCGGTGAACCGTTTTGTAATTGCTGACTCCACCGTCTGTATCGGCTGCCGCACCTGCGAAGCCGCCTGCTCAGAGACGCATCGCCAGTACGGCCTGCAGGCCATGCCGCGACTACAGGTCATGCGTAATGAAAAAGAATCGGCGCCGCAAATGTGCCACCACTGCGAAGACGCCCCCTGCGCCGCGGTGTGTCCGGTTAATGCTATCAATCGCGTCGATGGCGCGGTTCAGCTGAATGAAAGCCTGTGCGTAAGCTGCAAGCTGTGCGCGATTGCCTGCCCGTTCGGGGCGATTGAATTTTCCGGCAGTCGTCCGCTGGATATTCCGGCCAACGCCAATACCCCTATGGCGCCCGCTGCGCCGCCGGCGCCAGCCCGCGTCAGTTCGCTGCTCGACTGGGTGCCCGGCGTGCGCGCTATCGCCGTGAAATGCGACCTGTGCCATTTCGATGAGCAGGGACCCGCCTGTGTGCGTACCTGTCCGACGAAAGCGCTGCTGCTGGTGGATATCCGCGATATCGCCCAGGCCAGCAAGCGCAAGCGTGAGCTGACCTTTAATACCGACCTCGGCGATTTGTCGCTGTTTCAGTCGCAACAGGAGGGCGTGAAATGAGCGTGATCTCTTTAGTGAATCAGGCGGTGCTGTGGTATGCCGCCAGCGGCGTGCTGGCATTTATCTTTACCCTGAGAAAACCGTTAAGCGGTGCGATTGCCGGGATCGGCGGCGCGGTGGCCAGCGCGATGCTGATCGTCGCCGCCCTCGCGACGCTGATAACCCCTGAGCAGGTGAGCGACGGCATGCTGCAGATGCTCTCTTTACCGGTTCGGGTGAACGGCATCAATGCGCTATGGCTGCTCGCCATTGGCCTCAGCGCACTGCCCATCGCCCTGTTTAATATCGTCTGGCACCGTCATTCGCAGGTGAAAGCCAACGGTCTGTTGGTCAATCTGCTGCTGGCTTCGGCAACTTGTGCCGTGGTGGCAACCAACTTCGGCACGCTGGTGGTGATGGCGGAGATGATGGCCCTGTGCGGGGCATTTCTGACCGGCTGCGCGCAATCCGCAAAGCTGTGGTTTGCGTTGGGACGTCTGGGAACGCTGCTGATGGCGTGGAGCTGCTGGCTGGTGTGGTCGTTCTACGGCACCCTCGACCTGGGGCAGATTAGCCTGCTCGCCGCCCATGCCCCGCAAAATATGCTGCTGTGGCTGCCGGCGCTCGTCGGTTTCGCGCTGCTGGCGGGCGTTATCCCGCTGCACGGCTGGGCGCCGCAGGCGCACGCCGGGGCCAGCGCGCCGGCCGCCGCGCTGTTCTCCACAGTGGTGATGAAAGTCGGTCTGTTCGGCATCTTAACGGTCTCGCTTGCCGGGAGCGCGCCGCCGCTGTGGTGGGGCGTGTTGCTGCTGGTCGTGGGGATGATAACCGCGTTTATCGGCGGACTGTATGCCCTGATGGAGCACAATATTCAGCGTCTGCTGGCATATCACACCCTCGAAAATATCGGCATTATTTTGCTGGGGCTTGGCGCCTTCGTCACCGGTCTGGCGCTCAACAGCAGTAGCCTGATGGTGCTGGGTTTCATCGGCGGCATGTACCACCTGATCAACCACAATGTGTTCAAAACGACGCTGTTCCTTGGCGCCGGCGCCGTGTGGTTCCGTACCGGCCACCGCGATATCGAAAAACTGGGCGGGATGGGCAAAAGAATGCCGCTGATTTCGCTCTCTATGTTGGTCGGCCTGATGGCGATGGCTGCGCTGCCGCCGCTGAACGGCTTTGCCGGCGAGTGGGTTATCTACCAGTCCTTCTTCAAACTGAGCACCAGCGACGCCTTTATCGGCCGTCTGCTTGGGCCGCTGCTTGCCGTTGGCCTGGCGATTACCGGCGCGCTGGCGGTGATGTGTATGGCGAAAGTGTACGGCGTGACCTTCCTCGGCGCACCGCGGACTCCGGAAGCGGAGAACGCCACCCGCGCCCCGCTGCTGATGACGGTCAGCGTGGTACTCGCCGCGCTCTGCTGCGTGGCGGGCGGGGTCGCCGCGCCGTGGCTGTTGACGCTGGTCGGCGGGGTACTACCGGTTCAGGCGCAGGTCTCAAGCGTGGTGTCGCAGCCGCTGATCGCCATTCTGCTGCTGGCCTGTCCGCTGCTGCCGTTCCTGCTGATGATCTTCTTTAAAGGCGACCGTCTGCCTGCGCGCTCCCGCGGTGCGGCATGGGTCTGCGGCTACGACCATGAAAAATCGATGGTCATCACCGCTCATGGTTTTGCCATGCCGGTTAAAGAGGCCTTCGCGCCGCTGCTGAAATTGCGTCACTGGCTGAATCCGGTACGTCTGGTTCCCGGCTGGCAGTCCGCCTCGGCGCCCGCGCTGTTCCGCGGCGTGGCGTTAGTCGAGCTGGCGGCGCTGGTGGTCATTGTCATTTCGCGAGGAGCCTGAGAATGAGCGTTTTAATTGCACTATTACAGGCGCTGCTGCTGTTTGCCGCCGCGCCTCTGCTGTCCGGCATCACCCGCGTAGCCCGCGCTCGCTTGCATAATCGCCGCGGTCCGGGCGTGCTGCAGGAGTACCGGGATATCTTCAAGCTGCTGGGCCGCCAGAGCGTCGGGCCGGATGTTTCCGGCTGGGTCTTTCGCCTGACCCCCTTCGTGATGGTCGGCGTGATGTTGACCATTGCCAGCGCGCTGCCGGTGGTGACCGTCTCGTCGCCGCTGGCGGGACTGGGCGATCTGATTACGCTGATCTACCTGTTCGCGATTGCCCGTTTCTTCTTTGCGATTGCCGGTCTGGATACCGGTAGCCCGTTTACCGCGATCGGCGCCAGCCGCGAAGCGATGCTCGGCGTGCTGGTGGAGCCGATTCTGCTGCTGGGCCTATGGGTTGCGGCGCAGGTTGCCGGCTCCACGCACATCAGCCGGATCGCCGCCACCATTTATCACTGGCCCGCAGCCCACTCGGTACCGCTGGTCCTGGCGCTGTGCGCCTGCGCGTTCGCCACCTTTATCGAAATGGGCAAGCTGCCGTTCGACCTGGCGGAAGCGGAGCAGGAGCTGCAGGAAGGGCCGCTGACCGAATACAGCGGCAGCGGCTTTGCGGTACTGAAATGGGGCATCAGCCTCAAACAGCTGGTCGTGCTGCAGATGTTTGTCGGCGTCTTTATTCCGTGGGGAGCGATGACCAGTTTTAGCCTCGGCGGCCTGCTGCTGGCGCTGGTTGCTGCCATCGTCAAGCTGGTGGCAGGCGTGCTGGTTATCGCGCTGTTTGAAAACAGCATGGCGCGTCTGCGTTTTTGTGCCACTTCCCGCGTTACCTGGGCCGGTTTTGGCTTTGCGTTTTTAGCTTTCGTCTCCTTGCTGGCGGCGTGATTAAGAGAGTTTGAGCATGTCTGAAGAAAAAATCGGTCAACACTATCTCGCCGCGCTGCATCAGGCCTTCCCGGGCGTGGTGCTCGACGAAGCCTGGCAGACCAAAGATCAGCTCACCGTGACGGTGAAGGTCAACTATCTCCCGGAAGTCGTGGAGTTCCTCTACTACCAGCAGGGCGGCTGGCTGTCGGTGCTGTTCGGTAACGACGAACGTAAGCTTAACGGCCACTATGCCGTGTATTACGTGCTGTCGATGGAGCAGGGGACCCGGTGCTGGATCACCGTGCGCGTCGAAGTGGATGCCGACAAGCCGGAATATCCGTCGGTGACGCCGCGGGTGCCTGCCGCCGTCTGGGGCGAGCGCGAAGTGCGCGATATGTACGGTCTGATACCGGTGGGACTGCCGGATGAGCGCCGGCTGGTGCTGCCGGACGACTGGCCTGATGAACTTTATCCGCTGCGTAAAGACAGCATGGATTATCGTCAGCGTCCGGCGCCGACCACCGATGCGGAAACCTACGAGTTCATCAACGAGCTGGGCAGTAAGAAAAATAACGTGGTGCCGATTGGCCCGCTGCACGTCACCTCCGATGAACCCGGCCATTTCCGCCTGTTTGTCGACGGCGAGAATATTATCGACGCCGATTACCGCCTGTTCTATGTCCATCGGGGCATGGAAAAGCTGGCGGAAACCCGCATGGGTTATAACGAAGTGACCTTCCTGTCGGACAGGGTGTGCGGTATCTGCGGCTTTGCCCACAGTACGGCCTATACCACCTCCGTCGAGAATGCGATGGGGATCGTCGTCCCGGAACGTGCGCAGATGATCCGCGCCATCCTGCTGGAAGTGGAACGCCTGCACTCGCACCTGCTGAACCTCGGCCTCGCCTGCCACTTCACCGGTTTTGACTCCGGGTTTATGCAGTTCTTCCGCGTGCGTGAGACGTCAATGAAGATGGCGGAGATTCTCACCGGGGCGCGTAAAACCTACGGGATGAACCTGATTGGTGGCATCCGCCGCGACCTGCTGAAAGAGGACATGATCCAGACAAGAGCGCTGGCGCAGCAGATGCGCCGCGACGTGCAGGAGCTGGTCGATATGCTGCTCAGCACGCCGAATATGGAGCAGCGTACCGTGGGGATTGGCCGCCTCGACCCGCAAATCGCCCGTGATTTCAGCAACGTCGGCCCGATGGTGCGCGCCAGCGGTCACGCCCGCGACACCCGCGCCGACCACCCGTTTGTCGGTTACGGCCTGCTGCCGATGGAGGTGCACAGCGAACAGGGCTGCGACGTGATTTCGCGTCTGAAGGTACGTATCAACGAAGTCTACACTGCGCTGAATATGATCGACTTCGGCCTCGATAATCTGCCGGGCGGCCCGCTGGCGGTGGAAGGCTTTACCTATATCCCGCACCGTTTTGCGCTGGGCTTCTCGGAAGCGCCGCGCGGGGATGATATCCACTGGAGCATGACCGGCGACAACCAGAAACTGTACCGCTGGCGCTGCCGGGCGGCTACCTACGCCAACTGGCCGACCCTGCGCTATATGCTGCGCGGCAACACCGTCTCCGACGCTCCGCTGATTATCGGTAGCCTCGATCCTTGCTACTCCTGTACCGACCGCATGACCGTGGTCGATGTGCGGAAGAAAAAAAGCAAAGTGGTGCCGTACAAAGAGCTGGAGCGCTACAGCATCGAGCGTAAAAACTCGCCGCTGAAATAAGGAATCGCCATGTTTACCTTTATCAAAAAAGTGATCAAAACCGGCAACGCGACGCACGCTTATCCGCTGGAGCCGATGCCGGTAGATAAAAACTTTCGCGGCAAACCGGAACATACGCCGCAGCAGTGTATCGGCTGCGCGGCCTGCGTGAACGCCTGCCCGTCGAACGCGCTGACGGTGGAAACGGATCTGGTGACGCGCGAGCTTGCCTGGCAGTTCAACCTCGGGCGCTGCATCTTCTGCGGTCGCTGCGAAGAGGTGTGTCCGACGGCGGCCATCAAGCTATCGCAGGAGTATGAACTGGCGGTGTGGAAGAAAGAGGATTTCCTGCAGCAGTCGCGCTTTGCCATCTGCCATTGCCGGGTGTGCGAACGCCCGTTCGCCGTACAAAAAGAGATTGACTACGCCATTGCGCTGCTCGGGCACAACGGCGATACCCGCGCCGAGCTGCATCGCGAAAGCTTCGAGACCTGCCCGGAGTGTAAACGCCAGAAGTGCCTGGTGCCGTCCGACCGTATTGAACTGACTCGCCATATGAGAGAGGCCAGCTGATGAGCAACTTACTAGGCCCGCGCGATGAAAACGGCATTCCGCTGCCGATGACGGTGGAGGAGTCCATCGCCAGCATGAAGGCATCGCTGCTGAAGAAAATTAAGCGTTCCGCCTACGTCTATCGCGTGGACTGCGGCGGCTGCAACGGCTGCGAAATCGAGATTTTCGCCACCCTGTCACCGCTGTTTGATGCCGAACGCTTCGGGATCAAAGTGGTGCCGTCACCGCGCCATGCCGATATTCTGCTGTTTACCGGCGCGGTGACTCGCGCCATGCGTTCGCCGGCGCTGCGTGCCTGGCAGTCGGCGCCGGATCCGAAAATCTGCATCTCCTACGGCGCCTGCGGCAACAGCGGCGGTATTTTCCACGACCTTTACTGCGTGTGGGGCGGAACCGACAAAATTGTTCCGGTGGACGTCTATATTCCGGGCTGTCCGCCGACTCCTGCCGCCACGCTATACGGCTTTGCGATGGCGCTGGGTCTGCTGGAACAGAAAATTCATGCCCGTCTACCGGGCGAGCAGGATGACAAAGCGGCGGAAATTCTCCACCCCGGCATGGTGCAGCCGCTGCGCGTGCGTATCGACCGCGAAGCGCGTCGCCTGGCGGGCTATCGCTATGGCCGCCAGATTGCCGATGACTATATGCGCCTGCTGGCGCAGGGCGATAGTCAGGTGGTGCGCTGGCTGGAGGCGGAAAAAGATCCGCGTCTGACCGAGATAGTCACCCATCTGAACCAGGTGGTCGAGGGGGCGCGTATCCGATGAGCGAGACGGTGGTGTTCAGTCAGCTGAGCCGTAAATTTATTGATGAGAACGACGCGACGCCCGATCAGGCGCAGCAGGTGGTCTATTACAGCCTGGCGATTGGCCACCACCTCGGCGTCATCGACTGTCTGGAGGCGGCGCTAAGCTGCCCGTGGCAGGCATATCTGGCGTGGATTTCCACTCTCGAAGAGGGCAGCACCGCGCGGCGTAAAATGGAGGGCGTGCCGAAGTACGGCGAGATAGTGATCGACAGCAATCATGTCACGATGCTCGCCAACGCCTTCGATAAAGCGCAGGTCCGGCAGACCCCCGAACAGCAGGCGTGGAGCAAAACGATGCTCAGCATGCTGCACGATATTCACCAGGAAAGCGCCATCTATCTGATGGTGAGGAGACTCCGTGACTGACGTTTTACTTTGTGTTGGCAACAGCATGATGGGCGATGATGGCGCAGGCCCGCTGTTGGCGGAGATGTGCGCCGCCAACCCGGTCGGTGAATGGGTGGTGATTGATGGCGGCAGCGCCCCGGAAAACGACATCGTCGCCATTCGCGAACTGCGTCCCGAGCGCCTGCTGATCGTCGATGCCACCGATATGGGACTCAACCCCGGAGAAATCCGCCTCGTTGACCCGGACGATATTGCCGAAATGTTTATGATGACCACCCACAATATGCCGCTTAACTATCTGATTGATCAGTTGCAAGAGGACGTGGGAGAGGTGATTTTTCTTGGGATTCAGCCGGATATCGTCGGCTTTTATTACCCGATGACCCAGCCCATTAAGGATGCGGTAGCGACGGTGTATGCGCGGCTGGATGGGTGGGCTGGCGACGGCGGATTTTCCGCGCTCTGAGCCATGCCCGGTGGCGCTGCGCTTACCGGGCCTACGGTCTTGTAGGCTGCTGCAAGCGCAGCGCCCCGGCGAGTTCCCGCAGACGGTGCAGCACACCTGCCCGGGCACTGGCTTACCGGGCCTACGGTCTTGTAGGCCGGTGCAAGCGCAGCGCCGCCCGGCGAATTTCCGCAGGCGGTGCCGCGCACCTGCCCGGGCACTGGCTTACCGGGCCTATGGTCTTGTAGGCCGCTGCAAGCGCAGCGCCGCCCGGCGAATTCCCGGAGGTGGTGCCGCGCACCTGTCCGGGCTCCTGGCTTACCGGGCCTACGGTCTTGTAGGCCGGAGCAAGCGCAGCGCCGCCCGGCGAATTTCCGCAGGCGGTGCAGCACACCTGTCCGGGCTCCTGGCTTACCGGGCCTACGGTCTTGTAGGCCGCTGCAAGCGCAGCGCCGCCCGGCGAATTTCCGCAGGCGGTGCCGCGCACCTGTCCAGGCTCCTGGCTTACCGGGTCTACGGTCTTATAGGCCGCTGCAAGCGCAGCGCCGCCCGGCGAGTTCCCGCAGGCGGTGGCGCGCATCTGCCCGGGCACTGGCTTACCGGGCCTACGGTCTTGTAGGCCGGTGCAAGCGCAGCGCCGCCCGGCGAGTTCCCGCAGGCGGTGCCGTGC
>NZ_MTEG01000073.1:0-5381 GCF_002108615.1 Klebsiella sp. YJ | reverse complement strand
GCTGGGACGGAAGTCGCTGTCGTTCTCAAAATCGGTGGAGCTGCATGACAAAGTCATCGGGCATTATCTGAACATAAAACACTATCAATAAGTTGGAGTCATTACCAGAAAATGGGTGCTATTTAAGACGGGAACCAAACCCTGGCGTGCCTCGCAGGCTATGTAATCAAAACTTAATCAAAGAGAAAATCATGAGAAAAATAGTTTCGTTTGTTCATGTGTCGCTGGATGGTTTTGTCGCTTCTACCGCTGAGGGCCCGGCGGGTCTGGCCTGGATAAGCCTGAGCCCCGACTTGTTTGAATACGTGGAGCAGCGGATTCAGCAGACCGACACCGCCTTATATGGGCGCACCACCTACCAGATGATGGAGTCGTACTGGCCAACTGCTGCCGATAATCCTGACGCCAGCCCGCATGACCATGCGCATTCGCGTTGGTATAAATCTGCCCACAAAGTGGTGTTGTCGAAAACCCTGTTGCAAAAAAATCATCCTGATACGCAAATTATCAGCAGCCATTTAAGCGACGAAATCCACAAGCTCAAGCACAACGCGGGCAGCGAAATCTTAATGTTTGGCAGTCCCTCAGCGACTCACGCGCTAATGTCGGAAAACCTTATTGATGAGTATTGGCTATTCGTCAATCCGATTCTGCTGGGGCAAGGCATTCCCTTGTTCAAAAACATAAAAGACAGAACCTCACTCATGCTGGTGAATAGTAAAATTTTCCCGTCGGGCGTAGTGTGCCTGCGATATGAGGTGAAACGAAATCAATAATGCAAGGTTCTGATAGTTCTGCAAGAGGAAACAACGCCGAACGGCTGCATTTCTGCGAATGTGCAGCCAATCGATGTTTTGCGGTTTGCGATCTACCCTAACTGGCAATTTCACCTAAGGGTCAGCAACACCCGCTTCTGGCACAGAGCGAACAGACTAGCGGGCTGTCAGATCAACTGTGAGCAAGAAACGGCCCCTGAATAGTTTAAATATACCAGCCAAAGCCGCTACTTTTAACGTGTAAACAATCAAGGGATTAAGACGTTGAAAATTGACTGGACTGGTATAGCGCCTTACTCGATCGCAAGTTCATGGATTGGATCCGCGATGATACCAAAAATAAATTAGGGTGACGTGGTAGATGAGTGGATACGTAGACAAGGGCTATAAAGGAACCTTCCCCTTCCATGTAGGCTGGAAAGACGTCCATTCTGCTATGAGCGAGGTGCGGAAGTTGGTTTAACGGTTTTTGCCCACCCAGTATGTAGCATCTAAGGCCCGACTTTCTGCAGGATAAATATTTATTGAAATCGGTATTTACTCAGTGCTACAAGAACAGAGCAGTTTTTATAATTACTGCTCCAGATGTTCAACGAATACAAGAAGGTCAGAAAATGCTTAAGTCACTTCAGCCAACAACCACAGTTACTACCACCGGCACCTTCGGCGGTGTGGGCGTATCTGTGACAGGCTCCTGACAAAACAGATTCTGAATCCCCGCCAAACCGGACGGGGAAGAAAATATCTCCGTTCATAACGTTCTGAATGGAGACACATCATGCTTTTATCCGAAAATGCACTTTTAGTTATCGATATGCAGCAGGGGCTTTTCCGTGGCCCGACTTCCCCACACTCCTCAGACACCGTTCTGTTGAATATCCGTCTGCTGATTGAAAATGCGAGGCAGGCTCAGGTGCCCGTTTTTTTTGCCCGCCACATCGGACCCGATGATTCCCCATTCTCAGAGCAAAGTCCGTTAACACAACTGATACCCGAGCTGAACGTAAACGCTGAACAGGATATCGTGTTTATTAAAAAGTATCCCAGCTGCTTCCGTGATACAGAGCTTCAGCTTCAGCTCAGTCTGCGAGGTGTTAAGCAGCTGGTTATCGCCGGTATGAAAACAGAATTCTGTGTGGATACTACCTGTCGCGCAGCGCCAGAGCATGGATTCAGGACTGTGCTGATTTCAGATGCGCATACGACAATGGATAACAAATATTTGTCAGCGAGTGAAATCATTGCCCATCACAACGTTACGCTGGCTGGACCGTTTGTGACACTCGCAACCGCGGCTTGCTGGAGTTTTCATTCTGAGAAATGAGCCTGAACCTGGAGCCACCCCCGCGGTGGCTAAAATGTCCAACGTCCCCTCCTGGCGCTTAACCGCCAGGCTGAAGGCCCGTACAGGTCAGCTATGAGCGAGAGAGAAGCGGACCTTCGCTTATATTTGGCAGGCGTAGGGTTATGTTTAAGTTAGCATCTAAGAACCTACTGTTCCTGCGGACCTGCGCTAAAACAATATCATTATCTATACCTCTTCTCATGCGCAGATAAGCATGGCAGTCACATCAACACTGATAGCTGCAATTTATATTTGCGAACCACCTTCTTACCGCGCTCTTTAAAACTCTTTCTACTTATTTTCACCCTTCCGTTATGAAAAGTGAAATTTTATCCAGCTTCATTATATCGCACTGAATAAAATTACAGTATATATTGCATAGCCATTGTTGATTATTGCTAAGTGGATTCAGGAAATAATATAATTTCATGTAACGTTGCATTATTCATAAGGACACACCGTTTTTCTGCCAGTAGTCGCGGCATTGATGATACGTATCCCCTGCCCTCCGAACGAACGGCAGGCTGTCGAACACCTCCGCCCATCTTCTGGGCACTGTGGCGAGTCAGATGCGCTGTATTAACCAATGGGAGCAGTTCAACTTAAGCATGTACGCTTACTTTGTACTAAAATGCTTATCCAACAGATGCTTTAAGATATCGTCTCAGGATTAAGATGGATTTATCAGCATGACCAGAACAGAAAGGCTTCTCGAATTACTACAGATATTAAGGGCGCAAAGATATCCGATCACTGCATCCACTCTCTCTATAAGATTAGGAGTAAGTGTGCGATCTCTTTACAGAGATATAAAAACGCTACAGCATCAAGGAGTGTGTATTGAAGGTGGTGCTGGAATTGGTTATATCGTTAAGTCTGACTTTCATTTACCACCCTTAAACCTTACTCATGAAGAAATCAATGCTATTACACTTGGGTTAAATTGGGTATCTCATAATACGGATTATGATTTCAAGAATACCGCAAGGAATGCACTTGCCAAAATACACACCGTCATTCCTGGTGAATTAAAGAATCTTATTGAGAGTCAATCCTATCTGATCGGTCCTTCAGAAAATAATGAGATGTTTTTTGAAGATATCCGCAATGCTATTAAAAAGCGAAAGAGAATCAAAATAAAGTATTGTGACAAGAAAGATACTTACTCTTCTCGAATCATATGGCCCATCGGATTGGTATATATGGAGTCCTGCTGGCTTTTGGTTGCATGGTGTGAGATGAGAAATGATTTTCGTCATTTTAGAACTGACAAAATTGAAGAGATGGTACAACTGGATTCCATATATAGTGAAAGCAGGACGGTTTTATTGAAAAAATGGAGAATAAAAGAAGGAATCAGCGAGGAGAAAGAGTACTGACAAAAACTGTCACAGCTAGTTTGTATACTACCCCAGATGAAAGACTCAATTCTACTTCACAGGGGGAATTATGAATTTCCAGAATAAAGTTGCTGTCATAACAGGAAGTACTGCAGGTATAGGTCAGGCAGTCTCAGAGCAATTACACAAATATGGAGCTAAGGTCGTTATTGTATCCCGCTCGTCAGAGCAGGCTAAACAACAAGCGAAACGATTAACCTCACAGGGACAGCAGGCGCTGGGGATCGGATGTGATGTGTCACAACCCGAACAAGTACAGAAAATGATAGATGAGGTTATCAAACATTTCGGCAGACTTGATTATGCTGTAAATAATGCAGGCCTAACAGGTGAACATGGTAAAAACATAACAGAGCAGACAGTTGAAAACTGGGATAAGGTTATTGCCACCTCATTGAGCGGCGTTTTTTACTGCCTAAAATATGAAATACCTGAGATGATGAAATTTGGTGGTTCTATCGTTAATTTATCTGCAGTAAATGGTCTGGTTGGCATTCCAGGATTAGCACCTTACACCGTGGCTAAACATGGTATAATCGGTTTAACCCAAACCGCAGCGTTAGAGTTTGCAAGTCAAGGCATTCGAATCAATGCAGTCGCTCCCGGTTATGTCCAGACCCCACGAATGACTGAATTTCCTGAAAATATCGTACGTAGTTTCGCAAATAGCCACCCTATGAAAAGGATGGCAAAAATGCAAGAAATAGCAGACTTCATATTGTTTTTGCTTTCAGACAATTCAGCGTTCTGTACCGGAGGAGTTTATCCAATCGATGGTGGTTATTTAGCCGAGTAAAATGCCCCTACAGCCCTTTTAAGCTGTAAGAATTGCCTCAATAAAGTGGCAGGCTCAATGGGAGCGTTAGAATATATAGTTCACACTTCCGTTGTAGGGCTATTGATAACAATATTTCCAGTATGGATTAACAGGAGTATAGATGATTGACTCTCCATTGGTTCATACATCATGCCATTAACAACGTCCGCTTCTGGTACGGAGCGGATGAGTTAACTGAGGTGAAGGTCCGCTGTGAGCGAGGAGCGGACATCGGATACATGGTTTATCATCTGAAAGTCCAGGAAATCGTCCGCCCTCTTCAGAGCGATATTATCAATATGAATAGAGAATAACGGCAGGCGTTAAGCCCACCGTAACTCACCGGAAAAAGTCATCCACCGAATCGCTCCACTCATGGCCGGAAACAGACCAAACCTTGTTTATCGGGGGAGGGAATCCGCTTCTGCAGTACCCATTTTTCCCCACGAAATCAAACGCTCCATGCGGATATCCGTTGATAAGGAGCACGCACTTCTGACTGTCTTCAGACCAGCCGATTTTAACCTCAGAAGGAATGTGGGCGTCTGAAATATCCTCGACATTGTAGATATGCACTGCATCAAGAATCGGGTTTCCTTCAACGGACTCATCGAGCGCATAGAAATACCCGGTCCGGCCGTCGTCTTCAAATACGGCCGCCAGCATCCCCTCAGGTGCCAGGCTTTTTAGCACCTGCGCTTCTCCAACTATGAGCTGAGCCTGTAGCGTCACTAAAATTGTCATACCGATGACTCTCCTTTCCCTGATTGTTTGGTTAGGCTACTTTCTCACTGATAAGCAATCTACCATAACATCCCTGCGATGAATTAACCCCCCTGACCTGCAGCTACTTTGTTGACGCACGATTACTTTAGAAAGGTTCGCCCCTGGCACAGAGCCGTCTACGGTAACGGCCAGTGGCAGCAATGAGCGAGGTATAGTCATTCGCACCCTGAGAATTACACTTTAAGTGATTCAGGGTATGCGCTTACTGGTTACGAATATTGAGCGAGAATCACGTGATGATCGCCGCTTTTCTTTCG
>NZ_MTEG01000072.1:0-5654 GCF_002108615.1 Klebsiella sp. YJ | reverse complement strand
GGCTGATTCGATGTGTTTGCGGGAAAAAAATCGGCCCAGATCCGCGAAATTTTAATCAGCGAGTCAGCTTGGGAAGAAATGACCTGCTTATTCGCACCTTCCCTAAGGTACCAGCACTGGCTCAATGGCTACATACGGCACCTGGTTTACGATTACGATATAAAAGCTCAAGGATGATGAATTCTTTTCTTTATGATTTCGACGTTATTTGTCTCCTGCAACACCACGGGGTTGCTATAACCAGCGACGAACCCGTTGGGTATAGCGTTCCCATTCCAACCCGAAACGTTTTCGAAGCTGTACCTCTTCAACATGGATATGTAATCTGGCTACTACAAACATAAACAACGGTACAGCAAGTATCCCCACCAGGCTGCCAAAGCAGAGAGCAACGGATAACTGGAGCCCGCTCATTCCAAGGTAAATAGGGTTTCGACTCCATGCGTAACAACCGACAGTTACCAGCTTGGTGGTTCTATCCGGATGAAGCGGATTAAGCGTCGTGCCGTTCGTGCTCATCTGCCAAGCGGTGTGCAGTATCATGGTAATACAAACACCGGTCAGCAACACGCTTAGCACTATATTCACGATGTCGAAGGTAAAACGCGGGATTGCAGTCAACACATCAGTGACGAAAAACAGCAATAAGATGAGTGGGGGCGGAAACCATACTCTCAATCGAGTCACGAAGTTACGCATTACACAGACCTATCTCTGAACTAAGCAGCCTGATGGCTGCAAAATGAAAATCCAGTCCTTGCCATTCCTATAGTGACCATGAATCTGACATTATATGCCTGATCTGAAAAGTTATTTTTTTCATAACCGTCCTTATAACGGTGCGGGGTCAGTCCACACCTCTGTTCAGGTGAACAAATTCAGCAGACCACTTCACTGTTAAACCTGTGGCGATTCAGGGTGCCATGTGTATGGCACCTCATCTCTTATTTACTTATTGACTCCGTTACCGCCTGCCAGGTTATAAAGCCACCACTCAGATTATATGTCCTGAAGCCGTGGGCCTGAAGAATACGGTATGCCACATGCCCGCGCAGGCCACTCTGGCACCCTATAAAAATCTCTTTATCTTTAGGCACTTTTTCAAGATTCTCCCGCAGGGAATCCAGTGGAATGGATAGCGCGTCAGGATATTCGCCAAATTGTTTCAGTTCGGCAGGAGAGCGAATATCAAGTAAACAATAACTGCCCGGTTCCCGTTGTAACACATCGCTGACATGACATATGACCGTATCTCCTTTCATTACATTTGTCGCCACCATACCAGCCTGGTTAACGACGTCCCTTGCACTGTTAAAAGGTGGAGCATAAGTCAGCTCAAGATGTTCGAGATCGTTGACGGTAAGCCCCGCGCGCTGTGCGACAGACAGGACATCGATGCGTTTATCAACCCCTTTTTTCCCTGATGCCTGAGCCCCGAGAATTTTACCGGTATCGGGGCTGAACAGCAGTTTCAGACTGATCATCGTTGCCCCCGGGTAGTAACCGGCATGATCAGCGGCATGGACGTAAACCTTCTCGTATCGGGTGCCATGAACTTTCAGCTGCTTTTCATTCGCACCGACGCTGCCAATACTCAGCGAAAATACCTTACAAATGGATGTCCCCTGACTGCCATGGTAAAGGCTGTGACGATCTAGCATGTTATCAGCAGCAATGCGTCCCTGGCGGTTGGCGGGCCCTGCCAGAGGAAAATTAGCGGGTTCCTGAAAGACAAAGTCTGGAGTTTCAACGGCATCCCCCACGGCGTAGATGTCAGGGATACTGGTCTGCATACAGGCATTGACGCTTATGCCTCCCCGTTTACCCACTGCGAGCCCGGCTCCTGTGGCAAGGCTGTTCTCAGGTTTTACCCCGATGGCGAGAATAACCATGTCGGTCTGCAGAAACCCACCCTCAGACAGTGCAACGCGGAATCCCGTCTCTGTCCGCAGTACCTCGGTGAGCGCCGTTCTGAGACGCAGATCCACGCCATGACTCCGGATTTCCTGATGCAGGGCAGATGCCATTTCAGGATCAACCGGAGCCATAACCTGTTCCCCCATCTCCAGCAGGGTCACACTGATCCCCCGTTCGCTCAGAGCCTCCATCACTTCAAGTCCGATAAATCCCCCCCCGACAAGCGTGGTGTGAGCTACGTGATGTTGCTCAATCCACCCCAGGATAGCATCCATGTCAGTAAGATTTCGCAGCGTAAAGACACCCTCTTCCTGTAGCCCGGGCAAAGGAGGGACAACCGGAGCGGCGCCGGTACTGAGGAGCAGACGATCCCATTCTTCGCTATAGACCTCCCCTGAGGTCAGATTTTTAACCGTCACCGTTTTATTAACCGGATCCACTGACGTCACTTCATGACAGATACGGACGTCTATGTTAAAGCGGGATTTAAAATCCTCCGGGGTTTTCAGAATCAGTGACTGCCTTAAAGGAATTTTTCCGCCTATATGATAAGGTAATCCACAGTTGGCGAAAGAGACATCGCTTCCCCGTTCAAACACAACAATACTGACATCCTCTGATAACCGACGAGCTCTGGCTGCAGCGGATGCCCCGCCGGCAACACCACCAACAATCACTATTTTCATTACATCCTCTCTGTTCACCCGGGGCAAAAATGCCTGCCAGATATAATCGTTTCCCCGGGCCGGCAGGACGCTGCAGACCTGACGAACACGATGGCAAAATTACGATACCGTTAGTATACTAAATTATATTATATAAAAACACATAGTATGAGAAATCAGCAATGCTCATGAATGAAGACACAAAACGTCAGACAGATATGAAGAATGCGGCCCTGAGGGCAGCAGATGTCTTACGGGGACTGGCCAACAGCGACCGGTTGCTGTTGATGTGTCAGTTAAGCCTGGGGGAAGCGAATGTGGCCGGGCTGGAAGCGGCGGTCGGTATCACTCAGCCGACCCTGTCCCAGCAGCTGGGTGTAATGCGCCGCCTGAAGCTGGTCGAGACCCGACGGGCAGGTAAAATGGTATATTACCGTATTGAGGATAACCGTATCATGACGTTGTTAAATACCTTATATGATCTCTACTGCCCGCAGGCAGGCACCGGTAAAGGAAGCCATAACAACGAATAATATGATCCTGCTTTCCCCGTAAACCGTTTTATCCATGCATCATTAACCCTGTTCAGGCTGTGAAATGCCAGACCGGAACCTGCGATACCTTAACGGGAAAACAACAGTGGTCCGGATATACCAGCCGATGATGCCCGTCACGGACTGTATTTCTCGTTCACGCATTCACTGATTAACCCACTGATTCAATGGTGTTTAATACTGTGACGGTCAGAAAAAACAGCCACAGGAACACGGATGATTCTGCACTGTCAGTAATAGCCTGTGGCTGACAAACCGTTTTTTCTGCTGCCACGGGGTGACATTATTCAAGCAGGCTACGCAACATCCAGGCAGTTTTCTCATGTAACTGGATACGTTGTGTAAGCAGATCTGCTGTGGCTTCATCATTCGCATTATTAACGAGCGGGAACAGGGAGCGTGCAGTTTTAACCACGGTCTCCTGGCCCTGGACAAGATTTTCAATCATGTTTTTTGCTGCCGGAATATCCTTATCTTCATTAACCGCTGTTAAACGTGAAAATTCATGATATGTGCCGGGCGCGAAGCATCCGAGCGAGCGTATACGTTCAGCGATATCATCAACGGCAGTGGCCAGCTCATTGTATTGATTTTCAAACATTAAATGTAAGCTGTTAAACATGGGGCCAGTTACATTCCAGTGATAGTAATGTGTTTTTATATACAGGGTATAGGTGTCAGCAAGAAGCCGGGACAGGCCGTCTGCAATCTCCACCCGGGATGATTCAGCAATACCAATATCAATGATTTGTTTACTCATAACTACCTCTTACACGGTTTCAGTGGAATATACGATATGCGATTATTCTTTCCGGTCTGAGCAAAACACGCCTCAAATTTTTATAATAACCAGGTACACCTGTCGTCTGTCACACTAGCGATGCGCCAGAGCAATATCCTGCGACGGAACAATGAATTTCGCCGTGGCACGTGCCACTGTCTGCTGTCCTTTTGTCAGCCATGCTTCAAGCAGGTAAATCCCCCTGCGTTGCCCAAGCAGTCTGGCACATACCATCAGTTTGTCTCCGGTACAAACGGGTGAAATGAATCTTACCGTCAGTTCAGCCGTCAGGGCTTGCACACCCTGCATGAACAAACAATGAGTCATTGCTGCATCCAGCAGGGTACTCGTCATTCCGCCATGTAAAAGACCCGTATACCCCTGATGCCTGTGATTGGCCGTGTAGTCCGCACATACAGAGCCATCCGGGTGCTCTGAAAACATTAAGTTCACCGTATCAGGGTTGTTGTCGCGGGAACTACAGACCATACAACAGGTATGGGCCTTTCTGGCATCAAGATAACAATTCATCTGTTTCTGCTCAGCGTCCGGTTGTACTGACGGGAGGCATCCGGAATTCAGTCAGCTGAGGGGCTCCCCCGGCATCATTACTGCCTCCTCCACACATTCCGGCTCCTGGTTTATACACAATACGGGTCTGATAAAAATCACCGCCCGTGATGAAATAAACTCATGAATGGCAACAGCGCCCGTTTCCGTGATGATGCTGACGCCCACCCTGGCACGCATTTTCTGCTGTGTTCCCGTCAGAGTGACAGCATTTTTTCCCTTTCGCCTCATGATGAAAGGACTGGCGTCCCTGCTCCGGCTTATTCAGTTCAGTCAGAACACGGGTATCCGGATCACACAGTTCAGTGAACAAACGACGACCACAGTCAGTCTGGTACACCGCGATCTGATGCCCCAGTAATTTACCCAGCATCCGTTCCCCGATGTTACGGACCACAACGCGGCTGACTTGCTGTTGAACCAGCAGGTCAACCAGCTTCCGTTTACCTGAACAATCTGCGCCCAGCGCGGGATTTTCTGTCCGGCTGAGCTCCACACCGCGCTCATCCACCAGGACAAGGTGACTCGCTTTGGTAAAATGATTTGCTACCCGGTCGTCATTCACTGGAATGGCTGTGATCATCTTGTGTAACTCCTTCCCTTTCAGAGTGCATTATTAAGGCCTTGCCCTGAGTGAGACAGTCCACAACCTTAAAACGGGCTGCTTTCAGGACATTGGCCAGTGTCTGCCTTGAAACCCCCATTGCAACAGCCGCTTCCTGCTGTTGCATGCCCAGTAAATCGACCAGCCGTAACGCTTCAAACTCATCTTCTTTTAAATGAACATGTTCAAGCTGGCTCATCGGTCGCGCATTGGGCTTAAAACAGGTATCCGCAGGGCGGCCACAGATGTTACGGGGAATTCTGGGTCTTGGCATGAAGGCTCCTTATTGGCATATGCTATATATACACTCATAAACTGGCATATGCAATATACTCTGCTCACCGGTGGAGAATTTTTTGCTTTACCCTGGAGTCTGTAAGTGGGCAGCAGGTCATGAGAGATGAAGAGAAAGAAAACAGATACTGTATGAGACTCAATTTAAAGTGCTGCCATAAGGGGGTCGTCTCAGAAAACGGAATCTATGGTCACTCCCGTTTTTGCAACACCGATTTTGACGACAAGTTGGCTTGCTTGAATCTATCCGGCGTCTGAATGGGATTTTA
>NZ_MTEG01000071.1:0-6036 GCF_002108615.1 Klebsiella sp. YJ | reverse complement strand
TTATGGTGATCCCCTGGGCGAAATGCGCCTGGTAAGCAGAGTTTTTGAAATGTAAGGCCTTTGAATAAGACAAAAGGCTGCCTCATCGCTAACTTTGCAACAGTGCCATTTCACTGCACTCAATTATCGTGTTGATCCCCTGCACTGGCAGACGCTCTGCATGGGCGTTAATCGCGACCTTCAGGCCAAAAAAATGCGTCCGAATGTCCCGGTTCCTTCACGGCGTAAAGTCATTCCGTTCCTGAAAATGATGCATCAGGAAACGGGCTCGATGCTCAAAGCGATCCTTGCCTTTGGCTTTGATGGCCCCTGGACATCCAGCGGCGGTTCATTTCGCCTGGCGCGAGAAATTGGGTTCGACATCGCCCACTATGCGAAAAACATTCACCACAAAAACGGGAAAGTCACCTTCCTGGAAATTGGTGCCGCCTGGGCGGGTTTTCGCGCTGAGGAATGTGCCGGCCATCAGGCGACGATTTCCGGGCTTTCCGGGGAGTTCAGGGAGCAACTTGGGGAAAGCGTATTCCTGCACTTCACTAATCTCACACCGTGGCATGCATCGCTGCCAAAAGGCGTGACTGAGCATCCTTACGTGACAGCAGCCGGGCTGGGAGCGCTGGAAAACAGAGGTGTTCAGGCAGGTGAGGTCGATATTATCTACTCCCAGGCAGCGGCCTATTTCGAACAGGATTACACGGCTTTCCTTCGCAGCGCTGCACGCCTGCTGAAAGAGGATGGCGTCCTGATCTTCAACCATGACCCTGTTCTGGCGAGCGCGATGGATGAAGTCGCCTGGGAGCACGGACTGCGGCTGGTCAGACGTAAGCAAATGGGAGGAATGAATGGCGCGATTGCCCGTTATCACCGGCTTCGTTCGTCCCCGGTAAGTCAGATGGTCTTCCCCGGCGTAAAGCGGGCAGAGGATGAAGAAGTGGTCTGTGAATCACTGGTTATGTCGGCGCTTCGTCGCAACGTAGAGGTGTAACGCCCGATATGTTGACGCGCAGACATTTTCTCACCACCACAGGAGCGTTGCTGATGACAACATTACTGCCGGGGGAAACCCTGGCAGCCTCTCTGGCTGAAAAAGTCAGTGAAACATGGCAAAAAATAAACACCCGCCGCAATCAACAAGAGGCGATAACGCCGGGCTGGGTTTTGCAGTCGCTCGGGCTTAAACCTGGCTCAACTGAACTGCGAAGAGCCATTTTTGAGCTGGTCAGGCGGATACCCTATCAGCTCGGTGCATGGAATGGCGAAAGCATGAGTCTGTTTCAGCAGGGCTTTGGCGACTGCCGTCATAAAGCCGCTGCTGCCGAACGACTGCTGACCGATGGTGGCATTACGGCAAAGCGAAAGCTGGTGCGGTTTGACTGGGCTGATTTGCCTGTACCTGCGGATATTCTGGCAATTTTGCCGCAAACACAGGGATTTCATGACACTGTGGCTTTTGAGCTACAGGGCAAAACATACCTGTTTGATGCCACCTGGGATATGGCCTTGCGCGGAGCGGGTTTCCCGGTGATGCCTTCCTGGGATGGCAACTCTGATACCTGGCCGGTGACTTCCCGGATGTCGACGCAGCAAACCGTACTAATGCCGCAGCCAGGGCAGGACATTTACAGCACTAACCAGATGAGCTGGCCGCAGCGCGAGAAAACCATGGCGTTTAATCAGGCACTGAATAACTGGCTGGAGGTCATTCGGGCTAACCGTGATGACTGGTGCACCATTATCCATAGTGATATTGAAGCCACCCGGTTGAGCCTGAAAACCTGTCTGGGACAACTGAGTTAATTCCCTTCTCGTCAGGAGGGGCTGCGCAGGGAAGCGGCGATAACACCTTCGACACTTTTTATGCTGCTTCAGGTATAACGCTGGGATACCTGAAGCTTTTTTATTTAACATCCAAGATAACAGACGAATCAGTATCCTCCTCACCCGGATAAAGCTTGTCATTTTTTTCAGGTCCCTCTATGCTTTGAATATCCCCCTGGGGGGGATGTGATTTCAAACCAAGAGATTTCCTGATGCTCAACATTCTTTCTAATCGTACCTATCGCCACCTGTTTATGGCACAGGTTATCGCCCTTATTGGCACCGGTCTGGCGACCGTTGCGTTAGGGTTACTGGCCTACGATCTCGCAGGTGACAGAGCCGGGGCAGTGCTGGGTACCGCGCTGGCTATCAAAATGAGCGCCTATATTCTTGTTGCGCCCGTGGCGGCGGCTTTTGCCGATAAATTCCCGCGTCGCACCATGCTGGTAACACTGGACCTGGTTCGCGCTCTCGTGGCTATCACGCTGCCTTTTGTCACCCAGATATGGGAAATCTACATCCTGATCTTCATTCTTCAGGCTGCCTCGGCGGCGTTTACGCCTACTTTCCAGGCAACTATCCCGGATATTCTTCCTGACGAACGTGAATATACCCGGGCGCTGTCTCTGTCACGTCTGGCCTACGATCTTGAAAGCGTCATCAGCCCTATGCTGGCGGCTGCACTGCTGACGGTCATGAGTTTCCACAACCTGTTTGCCGGTACGGCAGTCGGGTTCCTTGCTTCAGCAGCTCTGGTTGTTTCCGTGACACTGCCGAAGATGAAAGCGTTAACGGTCAAACGCAGCATCTATGACAAAACTACACGAGGTATGCGCATCTTCCTGAAAACGCCCAGACTGCGCGGCCTGCTGGCACTCAACATGGCCGTAGCGGCAGCGAGTGCAATGGTTATCGTCAACACCGTCGTTCTGGTTCAGGCGGACTTTGGTTTCTCACAGCGGTCTACCGCTATTGCGCTGGCCTTCTTCGGCGTGGGGTCCATGGTATCGGCCCTGGTTCTCCCCAGACTCCTCGACAACATGAGCGACCGTATGCCGATGCTTGCAGGTACGGCGCTTTTAGTCATTGGCCTGGGGTCAGGCATTTTCCTGAAGGATTACATCACGCTGGTTGTGCTCTGGGCACTGCTGGGGGTGGGCTATTCACTTTCTCAGACACCGGGTGGTCGCCTGCTGCGCCGTTCGTCAACAGCGGAAGACAGACCGGCGCTGTTTGCCGCCCAGTTTGCACTGTCACATTCATGCTGGCTGGTGACTTATCCGCTGGCCGGATGGGTTGGTGCGGCATGGGGGACACAGGCTTCATTCATCGCCCTGACTGTTGTGGCAACATTGTCGCTGGTCACCGCCGTACTTATCTGGCGTCCTGAGCATGAAGTGTACGCTCAGGTTCACAGCCACAAAGACCCGGAAACAAACAACGAATCGACCCATGAGCATGATTTCGTCATTGACGATGAACATCCGTCCTGGCCGAAGAAAGAGAAGTAATTTCCCAAAAAAAGACAACGTATCAGGAGAGGATAAGCCGATAAAAAGTGTGACCATGGCGTTGATACACATTATCTTATCCCTTCCACCTGGAGAGGATAAACCATGACCGTTCATGCATCACACCCTGACATTATTAAAAGACTTAAACGTGCCGCAGGGCACCTGAAAAGTACCATCCAGATGCTCGAAGATGAGAAAGCATGTCTGGATATCGCCCAGCAACTGCACGCTGTGGAAAAGGCGATAACGAATGCGAAGCGTACCTTAATTCATGACCATCTGGATCACTGCCTGGAGGATGCCCTTCATGCTGACCACACGGAGTCTGATAAGACGCTTAGCGAATTTAAAGAGATAACTAAATATCTTTAAGGCAAGCGAAACATGACTGATTTTTCCACTCTTTTACAGCAAGGCGTGGCCAATGCCTGGCTGTTCATCCCCAGCGCTATTTTGCTCGGTGCGCTTCACGGACTGGAGCCAGGGCATTCCAAAACGATGATGGCCGCCTTTATTGTGGCCATCCGGGGAACGGTCAAGCAAGCGGTATTACTGGGGCTTGCCGCGACAATTTCTCATACGTCTGTTGTCTGGCTCATTGCGTTCGGCGGAATGTATATCAGTCAGAAATTCACTGCTGAATCAGCCGAACCCTGGTTTCAGCTGATTTCCGCCGTCATCATTCTCGGTACGGCGGCATGGATGTTCTGGCGAACCTGGCGCGGCGAAAAGCTGTGGAAGATGGAGCAGGAAGAGGAACACAGCCACGGTCATCACGATCATGACGAAACCCGCATCATCGATACGGGCCATGGCAGCGTTGAACTCTCGATTTTCGAAGAAGGACAACCCCCTCACTGGCGTTTACGCTCGCTCAGCGGCAAGAAATGGGAAGCTCGCGACATTTCTCTGGTGACCAACCGTGGTCCAGGGACATTTTCACAGGTATTTGATTTCGTCGAAAAAGACGGGTTTATGGAATCGGCCCTGGCGATCCCGGAGCCACACAGCTTTGATGTTCGCCTGTCTTTAGGCCATCGCGGCCATGTGCATGATTATGATGTGGAATTCCGTGAACATGAACACGACCACGATCATTCCTCGCTGGAAGGTCTGGATGTTAATTCTCGCGAATATCAGGATGCTCACGAAAAAGCGCATGCGAACGACATCAAAAAACGTTTTGCGAATCGCAGCGTAACCACCGGACAAATAATCCTGTTCGGCCTGACCGGCGGCCTTATTCCTTGCCCGGCAGCCATTACCGTTTTGCTGCTCTGCATCCAGGTGAAGGAATTTACGCTCGGTGCCGCGCTGGTACTGTGTTTCAGCATCGGTTTAGCGATCACGCTGGTTTCAGTGGGCGCAGCGGCGGCTTTCAGCGTTCGTCAGGCAACCAAACGCTGGAGTGGCCTGGATACGCTGGCGCGGCGGGCTCCATACTTCTCAAGCGTACTGATTGCACTTGTCGGCATTTACATGGGCTATCACGGCTGGATCGGCGTAACGAGCTGATTTTCTCCTGTATGAATCTCACGCCTGAACCCACCAACCGGTGGGTTTTATATTTCTGAAGCCCATCATATTTTTATCCCCCTGCCGGGGATAGGAATTGAGCTTTTATAGCCGCTCATTTATCATCGACAATATCCCCCATGGGGGATGTAAAATTATAAATGGAATCTGCTATGCAAAAACAATATTTCAGTCAGTTCGTCACCGGAGTGTTACTCACTTCGTTCATCGCCATTCCTGCTCTGGCAGCGCAAGGTGGCTTCTCCGCAGAGAAAGAGCCTGTCGTCACTGAGCACATGTATGCCGGTCATAAAGTTCAGCAGGAGAATAGTCAAAGCCGGATTCAGATCGTATCGTCAATGCACGAAGGGGCGTGGATCACACTGGAAGGCAATGTTGTCAGCCAGCAGCAGGACGAGTGGTATACGTTCCGCGACCCAACCGGTACCATCAAAGTCCGCATCCCGCAGAAAGTCTGGAACGGGCAGCACTTCGATGCTCAGGACCTGGTACGGGTCAGTGGACCGGTAAGCCATGAAAATGATGGTTCAATTTTATATGTTGCAGTTATCAGCAAACCCTAAAACACAATTCTGACGGGCTATGTTTTTTTATATATATAGTTCGTCAACCAAACGTCCGCTTCTCGCTCTTAGCGGACATTAGCATAGGCTATTTACCATAACGCCGCATTATGCGTACTAAGTTATTGATTTTACACGTTTTGTGGTTTGGTGTGGCTATGGCCAGATATACCAAATGCCAATATGAACACAACAAACTCAGGCTGACACATACATCATTACAGTGAAAAATGTAATCAATACTAATGTAATGACGTCTAAACACAGAGAAACCTTACTCTTGCTTATGAGAAGGTTAGCTAAATCCGAGTCCTCATCTTCATACTTACCAGCTCTGGATGATGTCTGTCTACGGTTCATTACCGCATAAACCTCATAATGACTGACTATACGGCATATCAACACCAGATAAATTAGAACAATTCCAGCAATGATTAGATGTCTGGATCCGTTAAACAAATCCATAACTGTCTCAATATGATCGTTTAACATAGTAATTGACCTGCCCCCACGATTAGATACAACACTCAGTTAGTAACGTCGGAATCTTCATTCTCAGAATGACCCTTTCTCCAGCCCGCTGCAAATTCAGACGGTGTCTGATA
>NZ_MTEG01000070.1:0-6069 GCF_002108615.1 Klebsiella sp. YJ | reverse complement strand
GAATGATGTCACGCTGAAAATGCCGGCCTTTGAATGGGTTCATGTGCAGCTCCATCAGCAAAAGGGGATGATAAGTTTATCACCACCGACTATTTGCAACAGTGCCAGTGAAATTACGCGCAATCTCTCGACGCGCCTGGATAGAGTCTTTATACATAGCCTCTCCGCTAAATCTGAAGTTGATTAAAGCCGGGCAGCAAAAACTGCCGGTAACAGCGATCAGATCTGGCGGATGCTGGGAGGACGGTAAATGATGTCCGTGGCCTTAACCGGGCTACGAAGATCGGCAAGCGGCAACCATCTGTCTGTTACAGGAGAGAGGGAAATCTCTACAGAGGGCGGCTGCTCAGGGGTTTCATGGAAATGGTCTGTCTGATGATGGCCTGCGTGGCCAGACTGAGGGATATCCGAATCGTGAGAGTGATCCTGCATTGACATGGTGACTTCTGCGTCATGCAGATTCATCTCGTAGCCTGTCAGGCCGTTTGTACCGTGCGACGCAAACGTCACCATCGACGACATCATCATGCCAATGGCCATGATGACGATCATCAGAACATAACGGGGCGAACGTTTAAACATCGGGTACATCGCTGATTGCTTTCCTCAATAGACAATGACAACGGTATAAAAAGATTAGCATCCCCCCGGGGAGGATGTAAGGGCTGGAATGTAAAGTCTTGTATTGGCGATATGAATAAAAAGGCCCGCATAATGCATCAGCGACCGGGGCGACCAGAATATAAGCAAGCATCTTCATTGCCAGCGCCGTTCCCGACTCCCCCTGCCCTGTCGCCCGCCAGCAGGCCCAGTGCAACGGTAGCAAGACCGGTACCGATAAGAGCAATTATGAGCACCATAAAAAGATAGCGATATGTACGGTTAGAAAGACTGAAAATATGTAGCAATCTCTACCATATGTATTAATCTCTACACTATGAAACTACATATCCTTATTCTGACACTGCCCACTGAGCAGGCCACATTACGTATGCGTGTCTGGCGGGCATTAAAAAATACCGGTGCCGCCATGCTGCGCGACGGCGTTTATCTGTTGCCTGAAGCGCAACAGAGCCATGAGATTTTTAACGAGATGAGTCGTGAAATCAGCGGTGAGGGAGGAACGGCCTTTGTTTTTGACGCAGAGACTTCCGACGAAGAGAAAATTCGCCCGTTATTCGATCGCTCTCAGCAGTACCTGATCCTGATGGAGAGCCTTCAGGTTTGTAAAAACGACCTTAATGAGGAAACCGCGGTCAGCCAACTGAAGATGGTAAGAAAACTTCGTCGCGAGCTGGATCGGATTGTGGCGATTGATTTCTTTCCTGGTGAAGCGCAGGCGCAGGCCATTTTTGCCTTGTCAGAACTGGAAGCTGGCATTAACAGGTTCATCTCTCCCGGAGAGCCTCATGCCGTCAGTGGCTTGCTGACACGGCTGAAGCCTGAGGATTTTCATAACAGGATCTGGGCTACGCGTCGCCGGCCATGGATTGACAGGCTTGCCAGCGCCTGGCTTATACGGCGTTTTATCGACCAGGATGCGCAGTTTCTCTGGCTTAAGGATGGCAACGATTGCCCGGAAGAGGCGGTGGGGTTTGATTTTGATGGCGCGACCTTCAGCCACATCGACAATCGTGTGACCTTTGAAGTGCTGATGGTCCGCTTCGGGCTGACGGGGGATGCCCTGAATGGTCTGGGGATGCTTGTGCATTACCTTGATGTTGGCGGGGTTCAGCCCCCCGAAGCCGCTGGCGTTGAAAGTGTACTGGCAGGATTGCGTGAAAGCATTACGGATGATGACACATTACTCACAGCGGCCTGTTCGCTGTTTGACGGTCTGTTAACGACGTTTGAAATGAGGTCCGGCCATGATGAACAAAACGGAGTTGCTGACGCTGGCAGAGGAAAACGTTAAGCCCAAGCCGGTCCCCCTGAAGGAGGCGTTCTGGTTCTGGATGAAGCTGGGTTTTATCAGCTTTGGCGGTCCTGCCGGACAGATTGCGATCATGCATCAGGAACTGGTCGAGAACCGGCGCTGGATTTCCGAGTCCCGTTTTCTCCACGCACTCAATTTCTGTATGGTGCTGCCCGGTCCGGAAGCTCAGCAACTTGCCACCTACATTGGCTGGCTGATGCACAGGACCTTGGGCGGAGTGATAGCGGGTTTGTTATTTATCCTTCCCTCACTTTTTATTCTTATCGCGTTGTCGTGGATCTATATCGCCTGGGGAGACGTTGCCATTATTGCCGGTATCTTTTACGGCATTAAACCCGCCGTGGCGGCAATCGTGCTGCAGGCGGCGCATCGCATCGGCTCCCGTGCGCTGAAACACGGTGCCCACTGGGCCATAGCTGCTGCGGCTTTTGTGGCCGTTTTCGCCCTGAACGTTCCTTTTCCCGTCATCGTTATTTCAGCAGCGATAACTGGCTTTATCGGCGGACGCATCGCGCCGGAAAAATTTCACAGCGGCAGCGGGCATAACAAACAGGAGAAAGCCGCCGTTGATGCTGCGGTTATTGACGATCATACGCCCGTACCGGCGCATGCCCTGTTCAGCTGGGCGAAACTGTTAAGGATTGTGGCAGCGGGTGCACTGCTCTGGCTTATTCCCATGACGGTGCTGACGCTGGGGCTGGGCTGGGCGCATCCGGTGACGCAGATGGGCTGGTTCTTTACCAAGGCTGCGCTCCTTACCTTCGGTGGGGCCTACGCCGTCCTGCCATACGTTTATCAGGGTGCTGTCGTCAATTTTGGCTGGCTGACTGCCGGGCAGATGATGGACGGGCTGGCGCTGGGAGAAACCACGCCCGGCCCGCTGATTATGGTGGTCACGTTTGTCGGATTTGTGGGCGGGTATACCCATGCCGTTTTTGGCGCGGATATGCTGTTTGTCGGCGGCGCCGTTGCCGCCTGCATGGTGACCTGGTTTACCTTTCTCCCGTCCTTCATTTTCGTGCTGGCAGGCGGGCCGTTTATCGAAACGACCCACAACAAGGCGGGTTTCACGGCACCTTTAACCGCCATCACAGCGGCCGTAGTGGGCGTCATTGTTAATCTGGGGCTGTTTTTTATCTGGCATACCGTATGGCCGGAAGGCGCAAAGGGAGGGATCGATATCCCTGCCGCCCTGATTGCCGTCGCCGCTGCGTTTGCGCTTTTCAGATTAAAATGGAAGGTTACGCACGTTATTGCCATGGCGGCTCTCGCCGGGCTGATACTCCGCCTGACCGGGCTGTCAGCTGTGTGAAAAGGGGCAGGTTATCCTGCCCCTGATTTATCAGATAACCCGTTTGATGTTCAGGTAGTCGCCGGTTGTATCAAGCTGGATCGTGATGGTCTCAGAACCACGATTTCGCCAGAACCAGCCATGTTTACCCTCGAACGCGGCCTGTAAAACGCCGTCTCCGGATGTGATCTGCCGGGCTTTACCATAGCCATGGTAGAAGCCTTTCGGGGCGTTGACCGGATCGCCGTGCGCATCCACGTTTACCGGTCCGGAACTTGTCCACTGATAGGTCACGCGGGCATCTTTGCGCATTTCCAGTTTAACTTCAGCAGCTTCGTTAGGCTTCAGGGTGATGAGCATCTGATGACGTTGCGAGCCAGCCGATGGTACTTCCGGCGCGCGCGTGGTCGCCGGAACGCTCAGCTCCGGGTAGGTGTTCTGCGTTATTGCCGGAGGATTATCCGGGATCGGTCGCTCATTAACTGGCGCAGCCAGCTGTCCTTGCTGAACAGCGCTGGCCTGATTATCGGCATCAGCTTCTTCGGCAAGCTGCGTTTTGATTTCTCCCATCTGCTTAAGCCCCAGTAAACGACCCACGCCAGTAGGATCAATGCCGTATTCCGAAGGCATGACGACGGTGATCAGCAGCGTCAGCGCCACGATGGCGGCGAGGATAGTGGACTGCATCAGTTTGATGGCAGAAGGTAATTCTGCGCGTGTTGGTAAATCAGTGTTGTACATTGTTTTGTCTCCCTCAGGCTAAAATGTAGCCACAAAGCTGGTAACTCATTAACAGAAATCCCGCGCTCATCATCACCACATTGGCGGTATAAGCGTGTCGGAAAAAGCTCGCCGTTTGCCGCCAGTAGCTCATAACGATCAGGATGGCGCTCAGCGCGAGCAGCTGGCCGATCTCAACGCCAATGTTGAAGGCAATCAGGTTGACAAACAGGCCATCGGGAGAGATTTCGAATTCCTGGATTTTGGTTGCCAGACCAAAACCGTGGAAGAATCCAAAGATGAGCGTCGCAAGCTTCGTGTTGGGCTGAACGCCAAACCAGCGCTGGAATGCCCCGAGGTTATCAAGCGCTTTATAGACCACGGACAGCCCGATAATGGCGTCAATAAGGTAAGCACTGACGCTGATATCAAAGAAGGTGCCGATGAGCAGCGTCGTTGAATGCCCGATAGCGAACAGGCTAACGTACAGCCCGATATCACGCATTTTGTAGAGAAAGAAAATCACCCCGAACAGAAACAGCAGATGATCGTAACCGGTCACCATGTGCTTCGCGCCAAGGTAGATAAACGGGATGATGTTCACCCCGGTGATTTCCTGGATGTACCCTTTGTCGCCTTCCGCCACGCCGTGCGCATACGCGCCCTGGCTGTAGAAAAGCAGTAACAACAGGAAAAACAGACAAGCCGAACGCGCCTGAGCTGAAAGCAGGCGAGCGCTCAACCGGCCCTGTGTATCAAGGCTGGTATACATAAAAATCCTTACATGTTGAATAATAACGAATTAGCAGAAGTTATTACGCAGACAGGATTCTCGGAGGGCGTTCGGGGGTGGACTGCGGCATTTGCAGTATTTGTTCTGAACTCAACGCATATATCACCCGCATGCCCGGATTCCATGCGTGCAGAGTAGGCAGAGCAAAGAGTTTATTCAGATCGTGGGAATGATCGGCATTGAGGTGATGCACGCTACCGTGGGAGTGAAACAACAATGGATCGTGCTCATTCAGTGGTTCATCGCTGTCGTGTTGATGGTCACTGATGGACGTTGTTTCCTGAACGCTGTATGCAGCCTGTGGCTTTGCCATAAACGAACTGCTCAGCACGGCAACAGCCATGATGATAAGCACGATTCTGGAAATGACTTCACGGCTGATAAACACAGTTAACGGCATCCTGATGATACAAAGTAACAACGTGCGTAATGTATCCGCTATGCTGGCTTGATTTCAATAGTTGTTTTGAGTTTGGTTTTGTCTGAAATGTTCAACAAATCCTGCCGTCCACTTCTGGCACAAAGCGGACAGTGATCACCGTTCTTACGACTACTTTCTGACTTACTTCGTGACTTGCCCTAAGCATGTTGTAGTGCGATACTTGTAATGACATTTGTAATTACAAGGGGTGTAAGACATGGGTAGCATTAACCTACGTATTGACGATGAACTTAAAGCGCGTTCTTACGCCGCGCTTGAAAAAATGGGCGTAACTCCTTCTGAAGCGCTTCGTCTCATGCTCGAGTATATCGCTGACAATGAACGCTTGCCGTTCAAACAGACACTCCTGAGTGATGAAGATGCTGAACTTGTGGAGATAGTGAAAGAACGACTTTGTAATCCTAAGCCAGTACGTGTGACGCTGGATGAACTCTGATGGCGTATTTTCTGGATTTTGACGAGCGGGCACTAAAGGAATGGCGAAAGCTGGGCTCGACGGTACGTGAACAGTTGAAAAAGAAGCTGGTTGAAGTACTTGAGTCACCCCGGATTGAAGCAAACAAGCTCCGTGGTATGCCTGATTGTTACAAGATTAAGCTCCGGTCTTCAGGCTATCGCCTTGTATACCAGGTTATAGACGAGAAAGTTGTCGTTTTCGTGATTTCTGTTGGGAAAAGAGAACGCTCGGAAGTATATAGCGAGGCGGTCAAACGCATTCTCTGAACCAAAGCATGACATCTCTGTTTCGCACCGATGGTGACACTTCTGCTTTGCGTTGACAGGAGATGTATGGGTCCACCACATATTGCAATTTTTACTCTCACGTAAAATATAGTCCACTGGCGTCATCAGTTCGAGTGATTTATGTGGCCTTTTGCTGTTATACA
>NZ_MTEG01000069.1:0-6358 GCF_002108615.1 Klebsiella sp. YJ | reverse complement strand
CCAATAAGCGCAATGTTTTCCATGATGGTTCTCCGAATGAAAGCCTGTCCTCAGCATAGTACTGGGAAGGAGGGAGTGACCATCTCATTAAATAAAGCACGCTAAGCGTGCGTGGAGGCTGGCACCCAGCGGTACAGCGTCGGAATGGACACGCCGAGGTTCTTGGCCACGTCCTTGGGCGGCACCCCGCTGGCCAGCAGCTTCTTGGCCGACTCGATCTTGCTGTCGGTCATCTTCGGCTTGCGGCCGCCTTTGCGGCCGAGCTGCTTGGCGACTTCCAGCCCGGCGCGGGTGCGCTCGACGGTCAGCTCGCGCTCCATTTCGGCAAGGCTCGCCATGACGTGGAAGAAGAACCGCCCGGATGGTGTGCCGGTGTCGATGGAGTCGGTGAGGCTCCTGAACTGGACACCGTGCTTGTGCAGCTCGCCGACCAGATCGACCAGTTGCTTGACCGACCGGCCCAGCCGGTCGAGCTTCCAGACGACCAAAGTATCGCCTTCGCGCAGCATTTCGAGCGTCTTGGCCAAGCCAGGCCGGTCTGCCCGCGTGCCACTCACCTTGTCCTCGAAGACCTTTTTACATCCGGCCTTGCTCAAGGCTTCGCGTTGCAGCTCCAGGTTCTGATCCTGCGTCGAGACGCGCGCATAGCCAATCAACATGGCTTGTCTCGCGCCCGGTCGATGCGTTCCTGCATCGCCTGCATCACTTCTTCGTGGGTGTACGATCTGGCGTTGGCGTCGGTGGCTTGCCGCAGGGCTTCCTCAACCTCGCGCGTCATCCGCTCGTAATCCTCCGGCCACAGCGCTTGCTCCATGCGCAGCGACGCCTGACCCAGCAGGTGCAGCAGGCTGAACAGCCGCATGTCGTTGGTGGCGACGATGCGCTCCCGAATCTGCTCCTGAATAGCTTCGCTAGCCCGATGCGCTTGTGGTGTGGCAGTCCCCTCGTAGTCAGCGGGGAATTCCGCTTCCTCGGCAATCCTTGCCCAGGCGCTGGCCAGCGCCTCGATGGTTGACGTGCTCATTTCCGCCGCTCCTGTGCTCTTTGGCGAATCAACCGGCCAAGGGGCCTCGACGCGAAAACCAGCAGCATCACGCCTATCGGATACCAGGTCGAGAAGACCACCAAGGCATCGAAGGCTGGCCGTCCGGTGTTGGTAGGCAGTACGGCGGTCACAGCCATCAACCCGCCGACCGTCCAGATGATGCGCCACACGTAGGGCATCACGCGGGGCACGTAGCCGTCATCGAAAGCGGTCTGGTAGTAGCGGCGCAGGCCGCGCTCGGCAAGCGCCTGGCGCTGCCGCTCCGACAGCGCATCCGTCCGGCCATACCAGCGCCGGAATGGTGGACAGCGCAGCAGCAAAGGGGTGAAGAGGATCATCACCGCCACGATCGCGACACCCCACGCCATGACGGCGCCGGCATCGGGCCGCTTGGCGTTCTCGATCACGGGCGCGAAGACGCCCGGAGCACCGATCATCCAGAACAGCGCAATGTGCTGATGGAAGGAGAGCTTCATTTGCTCATCCACTTGCGCAGCAGGCGCTTTTTCAGGGAGGCGCGTTCTTGCGGGTTGCGTCCCTTGTGATTGGCGATGCGATCCGCCGTGGCGGCCTGGCGCTTGACGGGCCAGTAGGAGCGGCCATCCTTGCCCATCGACCAGACGCTGCTGGCCTGGTTTTCCAGCAGGGGCAGATGGGCGCTCAGGGCTTCGGGCGACGCGCTGGTCAGCGCCGTGCGCTCACGGGTGCGCCAGCGCTGATGCCAGAGCTTCTTGTCCTCGCGCTCGCTGCCGCAGGTCGTGTGCCCGACGATGGGTGTTTTGCGGCGGCTGCGGCTCATAACGTAGTGGTCTCCAAGAACATTCAGGACTGATCCCAGGCGTCGATGGTCAAGACCTGATCGGCAGGACAGGCGGCTACGCGGTCGGGAACTGGATGGTGTTCAGTCTCATGCCGACCCCATTCGATTGATCGCGTCGCTTGCGGCACGCTGCGACGCAAGGAGGTTTGCGACCTGGTTTAGCAGCCGTGTCCGCTGCATGTCTGTTACCTATCTCCCCGACCGCTCATTGGACCAACTCCAGAGATTGGGCTCTATCGCTCAGCCAATACGAAACCGGCATTGGCTGATGCCACAACCGAGACTAACACAAATGGCTCGGTACCTGTATTTCGCGCCCCGTGCACTTGGCCCGGTCTTGCCACGGCTATCTCACCTTCCCTGAGGGCACGAACAATCCCATTGCCCTGAAAGTAATCAGCCATTCCCGACAAAACAGTCCACGTGTCTTGGCCGTGAGGATGAATGTGAGCCGCAATTTCCTGCCCGGGATGGACATGCCAAACCACGATAATTGAGTCTCGGGTTTCAAGCACAACGGAACGAATAGGCTCGCCTTCGGACGGCTGAACATACTCGGCTACAGAAAATATTCTCGATTCAACAGTCATCGGAGATTCCTCTTTCACAGTTGTCGTTACGGTCTTCATCGTCGGCATCCTGACGCACGGCGGGCAATTGCTGGAGCAACGCCGGCAGCCATTCCTGTACCGTCTCCCACACCACATCGAGGTTGATGTCGAAATAGCCGTGAGCCATGCGATTACGCATATTGCGCATGCTGCGCCACGGCACGTCGGCATGCGCCTGGGTGAACTCGACGTAGCCATCCATCACCTTTGTGGCCGCCTCGCCGATGACGATCAGGCTCATGATGACGGCCTGCTGGGTGCGCTTGTCGGCCAAGAAGTCGTCCTTGGCCATCCCTTCCACGAAGCTGCGCGCATCGGTTGCGGCCTGCTGAATGTGGTCGAGGTAATCGGGCAGGCGGTTCTCGCTCATATCGGTTGCGCCTCCGCGAGCACCTTGGCCCGGAACTTCGGCGGCAGGTCGCCGGGAGTCAGCAGATCGACGTCAACGCCGAGCAGCGATTTCAGTTCTTCTTCCAAATCGCCCAAGTCCAACAACGTGGCACCGGGCAGCGCATCGACCAACAGGTCGAGGTCGCTGCCATCCCGGTCGGTGCCATGCAGCACCGAGCCGAAGACGCGCGGGTTCGCGGCGCGAAAGCGGCCTACCGCTTCACGCACTGCGCTTCGCTTCATGTCAAGCACAACAGACGGTCGCATGCGCATCCTTTCTTATCGAAACTCGTTGAGATGATATGCAATCAAGAATAGAATTTCAAGAACTATTTTCGAGAATCGCAATGCCTTGATTCCCGTGCCGCGCCGGTTGCCTTGGCGGGCTTGTCACAAACCTACGTTTTCAAGAAGAAGGAAACCGCATGCCCCGCCGTTCGATCCTCTCCGCCGCCGAGCGCGAAAGCCTGCTGGCGTTGCCGGACACCAAGGATGAGTTGATCCGTCACTACACGTTCAGCGAAAGCGACCTCTCCATCATCCGGCAGCGGCGCGGCCCGGCCAATCGGCTGGGCTTCGCGGTGCAGCTCTGCTACCTGCGCTTTCCCGGCGTCATCCTTGGCGCTGATGAGCCACCGTTCCCGCCATTGCTGAGACTGGTCGCCAACCAGCTCAAGGTCGGCATCGAAAGCTGGGACGAGTACGGGCAGCGTGAGCAGACCCGACGCGAGCACCTGGTCGAGCTGCAAACGGTGTTCGGCTTCCAGCCGTTCACGATTGGCCACTACCGGCAGGCTGTCCAGTTGCTGACCGAGCTGGCCATGCAAACCGACAAGGGCATCGTGCTGGCCAGAGCCTTGATCGAGCACCTGCGGCGGCAGTCGGTCATTGTGCCCGCCCTCAACGCCGTCGAGCGGGCGAGCGCCGAAGCGATTACCCGCGCCAACCGGCGTCTCTACGACGCCTTGGCTGAGCCGCTGACGGACGTGCATCGCCGTCGCCTCGACGATCTGCTCAAGCGCCGCGACAACGGCAAGACGACGTGGCTGGCCTGGCTGCGGCAATCCCCGGTCAAACCGAACTCGCGGCACATGCTGGAACACATCGAACGCCTCAAGGCGTGGCAGGCGCTCGACCTGCCCTCCGGCATCGAGCGGCTGGTTCACCAGAACCGGCTGCTCAAGATCGCCCGCGAGGGCGGCCAGATGACGCCCGCCGACCTGGCGAAGTTCGAGCCGCAGCGGCGTTACGCGACCCTGGTGGCGCTCGCCATCGAGGGCATGGCCACCGTCACCGACGAAATCATCGACCTGCATGACCGCATCCTGGGCAAGCTGTTCAATGCCGCCAAGAACAAGCATCAGCAGCAGTTCCAGGCATCCGGCAAGGCGATCAATGCCAAGGTGCGGCTGTTCGGGCGCATCGGCCAGGCGCTGATCGAGGCCAAGCAAGCGGGCCGCGATCCGTTCGCCGCCATCGAGGCCGTCATGTCCTGGGATGCTTTCGCCGAGAGCGTCACCGAAGCGCAGCGGCTCGCGCAACCCGAGGACTTCGATTTCCTGCACCGCATCGGCGAGAGCTACGCCACGCTGCGCCGCTACGCGCCGGAATTTCTCGACGTGCTCAAGTTGCGGGCCGCGCCCGCCGCCAAGGACGTACTCGACGCCATCGAGGTGCTGCGCAGCATGAACAGCGACAACGCCCGCAAGGTGCCCACCGACGCGCCGACCGAGTTCATCAAGCCGCGCTGGCAGAAGCTGGTGATGACCGACACCGGCATCGACCGGCGCTACTACGAACTGTGCGCGCTGTCGGAGCTGAAGAACGCGCTGCGCTCCGGCGACATCTGGGTGCAAGGCTCGCGCCAGTTCAAGGACTTCGAGGACTACCTGGTGCCGCCCGCGAAATTCGCCAGCCTCAAGCAGGCCAGCGAATTGCCGCTGGCCGTGGCCACCGATTGCGACCAGTACCTGCATGACCGGCTGACGCTGCTGGAAACGCAGCTCGCCACCGTCAACCGCATGGCGCTGGCCAACGAGCTGCCGGACGCCATCATCACGGAGTCGGGCCTGAAGATCACGCCGCTCGATGCGGCGGTGCCCGATACCGCACAGGCCCTGATCGACCAGACGGCGATGATCCTACCGCACGTCAAGATCACCGAATTGCTGCTGGAGGTAGACGAATGGACGGGCTTCACCCGGCACTTCGCCCACCTGAAGTCAGGCGACCTGGCCAAGGACAAAAACCTGTTGCTGACCACGATCCTCGCCGACGCGATCAACCTGGGCCTGACCAAGATGGCGGAATCGTGCCCCGGCACGACCTACGCCAAGCTGGCCTGGCTGCAAGCCTGGCACATCCGCGACGAAACCTACGGGGCGGCACTGGCCGAGCTGGTCAACGCGCAGTTCCGACATCCCTTCGCCGAGCATTGGGGCGACGGCACCACGTCATCGTCGGACGGCCAGAACTTCCGCACCGGCAGCAAGGCCGAGAGCACCGGCCACATCAATCCGAAATACGGCAGCAGCCCAGGGCGGACGTTCTACACCCATATCTCCGACCAGTACGCGCCGTTCCACACCAAGGTCGTGAACGTCGGCGTGCGCGACTCGACCTACGTGCTCGACGGCCTGCTGTATCACGAATCCGACCTGCGGATCGAGGAGCACTACACCGACACGGCAGGGTTCACGGACCACGTCTTCGCGTTGATGCACCTGCTGGGCTTCCGCTTCGCCCCGCGCATTCGTGACCTGGGCGACACCAAGCTCTACATCCCGAAGGGCGATGCCACCTACGAGGCGTTGAAACCGATGATCGGCGGCACGCTCAACATCAAGCACGTCCGCGCCCATTGGGATGAAATCCTGCGGATGGCCACCTCGATCAAGCAGGGCACGGCGACGGCCTCGCTGATGCTCAGGAAGCTTGGCAGCTACCCGCGCCAGAACGGCCTGGCCGTCGCCCTGCGTGAGCTGGGACGCATCGAGCGCACACTGTTCATCCTGGACTGGCTGCAAAGCGTCGAGCTGCGCCGCCGCGTGCATGCCGGGCTGAACAAAGGCGAGGCGCGCAACGCGCTGGCCCGCGCCGTGTTCTTCAACCGCCTGGGGGAAATCCGCGACCGCAGCTTCGAGCAGCAGCGCTACCGGGCCAGCGGCCTCAACCTGGTGACGGCGGCCATCGTGCTATGGAACACGGTCTATCTGGAGCGGGCCGCGAACGCCTTGCGTGGCCACGGTCAAGCCGTCGATGACGGCCTGTTGCAGTACCTGTCGCCGCTCGGCTGGGAGCACATCAACCTGACCGGCGATTACCTCTGGCGCAGCAGCGCCAAGATCGGCGCGGGCAAGTTCAGGCCGCTACGGCCGCTGCAACCGGCTTAGCGTGCTTTATTTAATGAGATGGTCACTCCCTCCTTCCCAGTACTATGCTGAGGACAGGCTTTCATTCGGAGAACCATCATGGAAAACATTGCGCTTATTG
>NZ_MTEG01000068.1:0-6498 GCF_002108615.1 Klebsiella sp. YJ | reverse complement strand
CTCGGAGGGGGGGCACTATTTCCGTTCTCCAAACAGTCCCTTGGATGCGCTAGCAGGCGGGCTGAAATGGCGTAACGGAAATTTCGGCGGTTCCGGCGTAGAACCCCTTCTTCAGGTTTATCGTGGACACCAAACCGGTCAACGATGGTGCGGGTGGCAAACCTGCCGACAAATTACTGGTGCTGATGGAATAACCCTCCATCTCCGCGCCACGCGCAAAACGGCATCATGTCCTGAGTGCCTCGCGCGCAGTAATTCTGTTCATAGTTGCCGGCGGCGACGAATACAGCATCTTCCATGCTCAGGCCAGGCTCTTTGGTTAGTCTTCGTCATCCGGCACTGGTACTGCCGTAACCCATCCTGTTCACGTAAAATTTTTGCTGAATCGCTTGCTCCCTTTGCAGGTCCGCAGCAGCAGTCTTCTGCATTGCTGAAAAATCTGCAGCATCAGCTGGGGCTTATCGCAGGTGGTGAAGCAGGGAGACGAGCTGAAGTAGCTTCAGGAATACAGATTAGCGCGGATACTTTACTACGCAGAGTGGTTCAGGCTCCGGAACAAACAGAAAACCGGACTAGGCATGTCGGTATTGACGAGTGGGCATGGCATCGGGGCCACAGGTACGGCACACTGATCGTAAATCTTGATACCCATCGCCCCCTGGTGCTGCTTCCAGGCCGGGAGCAACGTACTCTGGCTGCATGGTTCAAAAAATACCCGGAGATACAGGTCGTCTCACGCGATCGCGGGGGGATCTATGCGTTAGCTGCCCGCGATGGTGCTCCGCAGGCAATACAGGTGGCCGATCGCTGGCATCTGCTGAAGAATATTGGTGATGCGCTGGAGCGCATGATGTACAGACACATGCCATTGATACGACTGGTGGCGACCGAGTTATCCCCCAAAGAACAGAACGCTGAAGCGTCTCTGGTGCCAACTTCAACGTTACGACGCCCTGAACGTATTAAACGAGAGCGGCGTGACAAACGCTATCAGCGCTGGGATGAGGTAGACTCTCTTTATAAAAAGGGTTGTGGGATAAGAGAAATATCACGTATCACCGGGCTGTCCCGGGTGACGGTTCGTCGGTGGATACAGTCAAAAGCGTTCCCTGAAATATCAACTAAGCCACCCAGACCCGGGCTACTTGATCCATGGCAGGAGTGGCTGGAAGAACAACGGATAAACGGTAACCATAATGCCGGGCAGCTATGGCGGGAGATGGTAAATGTTGGCTTCACCGGGAGTGAAATGACGGTCAGAGATGCTGTGGCTAAGTGGCGTAAGCCGGTTAACAGTCCCGTTATCGCTCCAGTCCGACTCCCCTTAGCATCCAGGGTAAGCCGCTGGTTAATGCCCTGGCGAATGATCAGGGGGGAAGAAAACTATGCATCCCGCTTCATCGAATCAATGTGCCAGAAAGAACCGCAACTGAAAATGGCGCAACAGCTGTCGCTCGACATTCTATCGAATGTTGAAAACGAAGAATAAATCGCAGTTAAATCAATGGTTCTCTGACGTCAGTCAAAGTGGGCTCATTGACCTTCAGCGTGTTGCGGCCGGTATGGAAGCGGATGCAACAGCAATACACGAAGCGATAAGCAGCAGATGGAGTAATGGCGTTGTGGAAGGCCATGTAAACCGCCTAAAAATGCTGAAACGGCAGATGTACGGTCGAGCTGGCTTCGAGTTACTGCGACGACGGGTCATGAGCCCTCTGGCTTAAACAACTCCACCCAAGTTGCGGAAGACCCAGTTTTGCACCGTTGGTAACACCGATCATCTGGTGATTGAAGCGGAGCACTTAGATCTTCCTCGTCAGGGAGATTATAAACAAAGCTTACGTAAAATCCGTGAAGAGTCTGAGCGAGACGCGCTGATCGCCGTCCTTGAAGAAAATAAGGGACAAGTATCGGCCGCGGCCAAAGAGCTCGGTGTGTCACGTGCGACCATGTATCGGCTATTGAACAAACACAACTTGATCCCCTCGCCGCGTACCTTCCGTCAGTAAATCTTTGTACCCGTGATATTAAGGGCTGGCAGACTCAGTCCTTCTGGGATTGCGCATTTGGGATCGGAAACAGATAATCGTACAGCCAGTTATAAACGAACGCATACACCAGATAAAATAGGACTAGCCCGATATCCATACTGAGTGCTTGCCAAAAGCTCATCGACAGCCACCACATAATAAACGGGATGGTCGCAACCAGCAGACCGGCTTCAAAGATCACCGCATGCAGCAGACGCAGCGGTAAGGTTTTGAGCACTGAGCCCCGCCAAGCCAACATCGCTTTATCAAAGCCAATGTTGTAGACATAATTCCAAAGGGTGGCAAGCACAGAAAAAATCGCGCCCATGATCCCAAGATGGCCGATGCATGCTCCAAGGATCCAATTGAGCCCCAAGACCACCAAGATTAAGCCCGTTAGTTCAAAACCGATAGCGTGGCGTCATCTATCTGCTTTTGTTCACATCAGATATCCCGTCGAAATAAGGTAACCCGGTCAGACTACACCTCATACTCAACAACGCAACCGAGACGTCTCGAGGAAACAGATCATTGTGGTGTTTGGCGGTGAGCGATGAATTCAAAGCTGTACTGATATAAGCGGAAGTAGTTCACTGTATATTCAAACGGTGTCCCATCGACAAGCTCACTGACTGATTCGACCCTTAATATGGGCGAATTTTCACGGGTGTTGAGGAGCGCGGCGAGTGAGGTGGAGGTGCTATCTGGCCAGACACATTGGCGACTTTTCGCGATCTGCATCCCCTTATGTCGCTCGATATAATCGTATTTCGATGTTTGCATCACTTCGATACTGAGATCGGTAAACATAGCCACCGGCAGGTAGGTGCACTCAAGGATTTCTGGCTCGCCATCAATCAAACGAAGACGTTGGATTTCATAAATCAACGTCCCTTCCTCCACGTTTAATTTACTGGCAATGGTGTGGCTGCAAGGTGACGTTTCAAATGCGATCACCTTTGAGCTTGGCGTTTTGCCTTGTGCTGAGACTTCTTCGATAAATCCCATCAGTTGAAAGGCGTTGTGCTGTGCTTTAGGGGCTTTTACGTAACTGCCACTACCTCTGACGCGGTAGAGCAGATCGTTATCAACCAACACCTTCATCGCCTTACGTATCGTGACTCGGCTGACGTCATAGGTGGCTTGTAGCTCGGCCTCAGTTGGCATCATCGCGCCTGGTGTCAGGGTTCCATCTTTAATCTGCTCAGTGAGTAAATCGGCTATTTGCATGTAGCGAGGTTTCAACATGTCGGCTCCTTTTGGCTGCAAGCCCCATCATAACAAACTGTGATCGATAATACATTTAAAGTACATAAATAGATTCCCATTGTGTTTTCGATCAATAAATGAGCCTTTGTGTATATTTAAAGTATCACCTATGTAATACATTAAAGATACATATTAAGAGGAGACACGATGATGAAACCACAAAAGCTCACTATCGTCGGGGGTGGAAGCACCTATACACTGGGGATGATCAATAGCTTGATTGCTGAAAAAGAGGCATTTCCGCTCAGCAAAATCACCTTCTATGATATTGATGAACAAAGACAAGCCTCGAATGCCAAAGCGACGGAGATCTTGCTGCGCGAGGCTTATCCTGAGGTCGAAGAGTTTGTTTATACCACGGATAAAGAAACGGCATTCTCAGATGCAGATTTCTTCTTTATTCAGATCCGCACTGGTGGCCTTGCCATGCGGGAGCTTGATGAGCAGATCCCATTGTTTTACGGTTGTGTGGGACAAGAAACGTGCGGCGCGGGTGGCATGGCGTATGGGCTACGCTCGATAGGTGACATGATTACTCTCGTGAATGACATTCGTCACTTCGCCCCGGATGCCTGGATTTTAAACTATACAAACCCAGCAGCCATTGTGGCTGAAGCCTTGCAGCGCGAATTTCCTCATGACAACCGCATTCTAAACATCTGCGATATGCCTGCCGCCATTATGGTGAGTTATGCACAATTACTCGGTTGCGAGATCTGGGATTTGGTGCCGGAATACTTTGGACTGAACCACTTTGGGTGGTTTACCAAGGTACGAAACCGAGAAGGGGTCGACCTTACCGCTGAGCTTAAACGCATCATTTTGGAAGAGGGGATCAGTGCTGTTGACCCAGAAATTGCTGATGACCCTTCATGGCAGGCAACGTTTAAAAACATGCAGACCATGCTGAAAGACAATCCTGAGTACTTACCCAATACTTATCTGCAGTACTACTTGTATCCGGAAAAAATGGTAGAAAAAGAAGATATTGCTAACACGCGTGCGCGCCAAGTAATCAATGGACGAGAAAAGCGAGTGTTTAGCCTGAATGAACGCATCATTGCCGCGGGCACTACCGCTAATGAACATCTTCATGCAGACATCCATGGGCGCTATATGGTGCGTGTAGCGGCCTCCTTGGCCTATAACCGTGGCGAGACGTATCTGGTTATCGTACCGAATGATGGCGCGATCCCAAATATTCAGAATGATGCCATGGTGGAAGTGCCGGCCGCGTTAACCAATGACGGCCCGAAACGCTTTGCGGTCGGAACCATCCCTACGTTCCAAAAAGCACTGATCGAAGGCCAACTCGGCTACGAAAAGCTGGTCGTGGATGCATGGTTTAGCGGGGATCGACAAACACTGGTCAATGCGCTCACGCTCAACCGAACCGTTGTGGATGTGCCAAAAGCGCAACAAATCGTCGATGAGCTTTTACGTGTTAACGGCGACTATCTACCTCAATTTCATTAATAATATGATGCCCCAGAGACCATCTGGGGCCAAAATCTGGGAGGGATCATCATGAAAGATATTATCCAGCGCTTTGGCGCAGCAATGTTTGTCCCTGTGCTCCTCTTTCCTGCAGCCGGTATGTTATTAGGCTTATCGGTGATGCTACTCAACCAAGATCTCTTTCCTTGGGCAGTGGAAGGTAGTGCATGGGTAAAAGTGTCAACTATCCTTCTCCAAGCCTCGTTGGCGGTGTTTAAAAATATGGCCTTGGTGTTTGCGGTAGGGTTACCGATAGCACTAGCAAAATCTGCATCCGGGCGCGCAGTGCTTGCAACACTGGTGTCATACATCACCTTTAATTATGTGATTGGTGGCATTTTACAGTTCTGGGGACCTGAGCTTGGGGTGAACTATGTGGAGGGTGAGCGTGGGCTTACTGATGTGGGCGGTATACTTACTTTGGATACTAACCTATTGGGCGCCATCGTAATTGCTAGCCTCTCCGTTTGGGTTCACAACCGTTTCTTCGACAAAAAACTGCCAAACTGGGCGGCAGTGTTTGGTGGCACACCTTTGGTGGTTATTGTGAGTTTTCCGATCATAGTACTCATGGCGATCATCACCTGTTTTACTTGGCCAAGTATTCAGCACGGCATTAATAATCTACAAACCTTTTTAGTCGGTGCGGGTTCATTCGGGGTGTGGATGTTCACTTTCCTTGAGCGGATTATGATCCCAACGGGGCTGCATCACTTTGTCTATGGCCCCGTATTCTATGGACCTGTAGCGGTGGATGGCGGCACAGTGGCTCATTGGATTCAAAATATCCAAAACTTTGCCAGCAATCCAGCCCCCTTAACCGAGCAATTCCCACAAGGTGGCTTGATGTTGACTGGGATGGGGAAAGTCTTTGGTTGTACGGGTATTGCTATGGCGCTTTACGCAACCGCGAAGCCAGAAAACAAGAAAATGGTGCTCGGCTTGGTGCTTGGTGCGGCATTGACGGCCATTCTTACTGGGATCACCGAGCCTATTGAGTTTACCTTCCTGTTTATCGCACCGGCATTATTTGCGCTCCACGCGGTATTGGCGGCAACCATGGCAACCATTGCCTATTGGTTTGGTGTCTCAGGTAACTTCCAGACTGGGCTTATCGACTTTATTTTTCAAAATTGGCTACCGCTAGGCAGCTTGCATGGCGACACATATATTGTGCAAGTGCTCATCGGCCTGAGTTTCACCGCTATCTACTTTGTGGTGTTCCGCGCGCTGATTGTGAAATTTGATATCCCCACGCCCGGCCGGGGCAGCGCAGAGGCGAAGCTTTATACCAAAGCCGACTATAAGGGGGCACAACAAAACGATTCATCGAGCGGTGTGATTGATGGCGGGCAAGCGAGTGCGTTTATTGAAGGACTGGGTGGCAAAGACAACATAGCATTGCTCACCAATTGTGCCACGCGGTTACGTATCAAGGTACATGAGCCAGAAAAAGTAGCGGAAACGCAATATTTTCAAGAGCATGGTGCAGTAAACATGGTACGTAATGGTGATAGCTTTCAAATTATTGTCGGCTTAACCGTACCGCAGGTTCGCGAAGAAATGACGCAATTGATACGGGCATAGGTTTTGCGGGCACTGTTGCAAATAGTCGGTGGTGATAAACTTATCATCCCCTTTTGCTGATGGAGCTGCACATGAACCCATTCAAAGGCCGGCATTTTCAGCGTGACATCATTCT
>NZ_MTEG01000067.1:0-8036 GCF_002108615.1 Klebsiella sp. YJ | reverse complement strand
GCTGGGACGGAAGTCGCTGTCGTTCTCAAAATCGGTGGAGCTGCATGACAAAGTCATCGGGCATTATCTGAACATAAAACACTATCAATAAGTTGGAGTCATTACCAAAAAGAGGGTGTGATCAAGCTGAAGCCGGGCGTGGATAAAGTAACCGCGCGCATTAGCGATATCGTCGAAAACCCGAAAAAGCTGAAGTTCCTGCCAAACGTGGAAGCCGCGCTGTTACCGCAGATGTATAACAACGACGAAGGCGATGCGGTGGTGATTAACGCCAACTACGCCATCGATGCCGGGCTGGATCCAGTGAAAGATCCTATTGCCGTTGAAAGTGGTGAAAACAACCCGTATGCCAACATCATTACCGTGCATCGTGGCGACGAGAAGAAAAAGGATATCGTAGCGTTGGTTGATGTCCTGCATTCAAAAGAGATCCAGGACTGGATCCGTACTAAATATAAAGGTGCGGTGATCCCGGTAAACAACTAATCTGCTTTTTGCCGGGTGGCGGCAGTGCTTTATCCGGCCTACGATGTCCTGTAGGCCGGGTAAAACGCGTTCGCGATGCCATGCGGCACCAGAGCTACACTCGCTCAATTCTCGCTGGCAACCCCTGACGCACCGACGCACCCGACACCCAGTCAAGCCAGGTATTGGCTACCTGTCGGGTTGGGTCCGCAAAACCCAATTCGTTGAGATTAATCCCCGACTTAATCTGCTCATCAAACGCCATCGGCTCACCGTCGAGGGTATGCTGTGCCGCGCCCATTTCTTTATGTCCGTAACCATGTTCAATGGCGATGACACCCGGCATGACGCCATGCAGCAGGCTTATCTGCGCTTGCGCCTGACCACCAGGGGTGGTGATACGCACGATATCGCCGTGTGCTAAACCATACCGCTGACCATCCTGTGGATTGAGCGCCACCAGATTAACCGGCTTCAGATGATGAAGGCGTGGGATCACCGCCGTGGCGCTGGACATGGTATTGGATTTGAAGGAAATCAGCTTCAACGGCCACTCTTGTTCCGGGAACAACTCCTCGACCGCACGTCCATCTGACAGACGTGATGGATACCAGGCCGGGCAGCCGCTGTAGCGCTCGCCAGTAATCGCATGGCGGTGCGCGGCGACGTTCGCATTCCAGATTTGGAGCGGTTTTTCCCAGGCATTGCCGACGCGGTTATCAACTCGCCCGCTGTTGTCCGGCGCAAAGCGCCCGCCGCGGGAGTAGATAAACGCCACTCGGCTGATTTCATCGGTTTTCAACGTTTGGGTCATCACAGGCATGATCCGCTGGACCCCGGTCAGCGCTATGTCTTCCGGCTGTGCTTCAGCAACCGGAGCTTTGCCCATAAACGCAATATTGGCCGCGAGACGCAGGTAGTAATCTTCCGCACGGTTCAACGGATAGTGATTACCTTGCGGATCGGTAATTGCATTGTCGCCGAATCCAGGTAGCCCGATGCGCTTTGCCACTGCGATACAGAAAGACTCCATCGAGGCCGGTTGACCGTCAGCCGTGAGGCTGGTCGCCGATCTGACAACTGGCCAACGCGCGGTGGTGGCTTTGCTGGCCACGCCCGCCCACGGAGCGCTGAATCCCCAGCTTTCGAAGTTGTGGGTATCCGGCACGATGTAATCTGCCAGCGCCGTGGTTTCGTTCATAAAGGCGTCAATGGCAATAAACAGCGGCAGACGAGCAGGATCCTTGAGCTTTTCTTCCGCCACGCCGCGTAACCCCGCAATGCCGTAAAACGGGTTGGTCATGTTGGAGATCCAGGCTTTCAGCGGATAAGGGTAACCTTCAAGCGCCGAGACGAGGAGTTCGGTAAGCTGACCGGCGACAAACGGATACCACGGCGCTTTAGCCGGGAAGGGCGATTGCCCGGCAGCCACCTTATTGCGGTACTCTTCCGAAGACTCATAAGCGGTTTTACTGCGCGCGATGCTTAACCCTTTCGGTTTTACCTTCCCGGCGAAGCTGTCCATGTTGTAGCGCGGACCGTCGGTGGCACCATTAAATTTGCCGCCGCCGACGAACACGCCGCCTTCAAGGCTGAGGTTACCAATAAGCGCATTGAGCATCATCACCGACCAGGCGTTATAAAATCCATTGCCTGCCATCATTCCGCCGTGCGTGATCACCGCCGCTTTACGCCCGTGGCGGGTGAATGCGTCGGCCAGAACGGCAATGTCTGCTTCTGACACCCCACACTGCTGGCTGTACTGCGTTAGCGACAGTTTCTCTGCGGACTCACGCAGACACTGGAAGCTGCTTTTTACCGTTACTGTCTGCCCGTCGGCCAGCGTCACTTCACGGGTAACAAACAGCTGAGCGCGCGGGCAACTGCTGGCGGCGACAATCTCACCGGCCTCGTTGACGACCACCGGCTCCTGGGCTGCGTTTGCACTCAGATGGGCGAGGGTCAGGTGTTGTCCGGCAAGCGTTGGAATTTCATCGGTAATCACCAGATGCGTTGCATTAGTCCAGCTTTTTTCTCCTGCCTGCTGCATGGCCTGCACGCCGGGAATGGCGAGATAATCAGCGTTATAGCGTTGTTTATCGATAATCCAGCTTATCATCCCCATAGCCAGCGCGGAGTCGCTTCCCGGTCGTACGGGCTGCCAGTGGCCGCGATCGTCAGCCAGCACCGTGGTTAATGGCAGGGCTGGCGCCACCACAACATAGCGGAAGTCGTCACGTAAACGGGCGCTGGCCAGCTGGCGGGCCTGGCGCTTAAACGGGTTGCCGGATTGCGCCGGAGAGGTGCCCATAAACAGCGCGAATTCGACGTTATCCCAGTCGGGTTTTACGTGGGTATTTTTATCCAGATCGCCCATTAACGCACCTGAACCGGCCCGATAGGCCAGACCGCAGTAAGCGCCATGAGCGCCGAAGTTTTTACTGCCGAAACTGTTCAGTGCGAAGCGACGTAAAAAGGTATCACGTCCTTCATCGCTGGTATTGGTGACCAGCAGTTGATTGGATTTTGGGCCAAAGCCGGGATGTTTCGCATCAAGCGGTGTAGTGGGATCGTGGATAGCTCTCAGACCATCAACGTGGCCTTCACCAAACAAATCCCCACCTTCCACCACCTCTTTGATCAGCTGTTCGAAGCTGATGCGCTGCCATTTTCCTTCACCGCGTTTACCGACGCGCTTCATAGGCTCCAGAATACGTAGCGGGCTGTACAGACCTTCGAGTAAGGTTGCACCACGGGCGCAGGCGGTAGAACGTGCGTCAAGACCTGACTCCCCGGTCAACTGTTCCATTGCCGTGGCAAAGGGGACAGAGGCGTCTATATGGTGCTCGTGCGACAACGGATGATAAGGGTTGCCCGCAATGCGCAGCACTTTGCCTTGCTCAGTGTCAACGCGAACCCGTACACCACACTGCGTCCAGCAACCAAAGCACTGCGTCATCGAGATCACCTGCTGCGGGTTTTGCTGCCAGTGAGGCCGGGCGTTGGCTTCGGGGATGAGCGCGTTGGCAAAAATGCGGTCACGGGTAATTTTGCCCGAGGTTCCGTCCAACAAACCGTCTATCGCGCGCTTTGCCACATCCCGATAACTCAGGCCAAAAGTCACCATGCCACCTACGGCAAGGCCGACTTTAAGCCACTGACGACGGGTTAAATTAGCCATGTTGCATTCTCCTTGCGATCGCGTTCAGGGCTTCACGAACAATAATAATCAGTGCTATCCACAGGCCGAAGGTACCCACAATAGCCAGCCAGCCATCGGTGCCGCCGGGCAGGGTATAGGGATTAAACTGCGCGTTAAATTTCGGTACGGTCTGCACCTGGATGAGTAACGTCCAGCGCATTAGCCAGCACAGCGCCATAGCGCTAAAAGCGAGTAATATGCGCAGCGGTAGCGATAAGGGGTAACGTACAACCAACCCGCAAAGAGCAAGCGAAACAAGCCATAGCGCAACCCAACCGATAGCGTAGTGTTGTGCTGAAGAGGCAACATCCAGCCACTGACGGATAGCCGAACCGGAAAGCGTATTCCCACTCGCCCAGATCGCCACCACGATAGCCAGCGCGATCAACGTGACCATTTGCCCCCACGCTAGCTTACGCGGTAGTGCGTCCTTGCTATTTGTCGTGGCAATAAGCAGGGCAAGAAATGTTTGCAGCGCGCTGAGGAACATCGCAACCGGAAAGGCGTAACTGAACCAAATGGGACGCGCCTGTACCACCGACACTTCACGGCCGGTGTAAACCAGCAATCCGATGGCGGACAGCGCGCTACCAAGTGCTAACCATTTTGTGACGCTGTAACTTTTTAGCGTTAGCCGTTTCACATGCTGCGCCAGAAACCACAGACCTAAAAAACCGGTAAACAGCGGTAAAAACAGCGCGCCCCACGGCATCCAGGACCATGGCGTCGGATACGCATAGAAGTGCCAGACGCGGGCGGTTTGGTGTAGATCAGCAGTCAGCGCCAGCGGCGCGGTAATCGCGCAGGTCAGGGCGATTAGCAGCGTCAGATTCTCCAGGTCTGCCGTTTCTTTTTTGCGCCAGTGGAGAACGCATGCGAACAGCGCGGCGCAGGCGGCAATGCCGATGAAAAAGAAATATTGTACGGCCCAGGGTAACCAGCTTACGTCCTGGGGATGGGCCAGAACCTCGTCGATAATCAGTGAATGGTTCATTTAAACCTCCTGCCAGAGAGCGGGTTGAGCACGTCCCATCAATGGGGTAACAAACGCCTCATCCAGCCCCAGATAGAACACGTGAGGAGACGTACCGCTTTCCGGCTTCAGGACTTTGATGGCATCATGGTGCTCATGCAGCATTTGCGAAATGCGGCTGTGCGGATCTTTAATATCGCCAATGATGCGCGCGCCGCCGACGCAGGATTCCACACAGGCCGGGAGCAGCCCCGCTTCGAGGCGGTGAACGCAAAAGGTACATTTATCGGCGGTTTGCGTTTCATGGTTGATGAATCGCGCATCATAAGGGCAGGCCTGCACGCAATAGGCGCAGCCCACGCAGCGTGTGTTGTCGACCACCACAATGCCGTCTTCGCGTTGGAAAGTGGCTTGTACCGGGCAAACGGGCACGCAAGGGGGATTATCACAATGGTTGCACAGTCGCGGCAGCAGGACGTTGGTAACGCTTTGCTGGCCTTCAATCTGTACTTGATACTGGTTGACGAGGGTACGAAATTCGCCCTGTGGCGTCTGGTTTTCAATGGCGCAACTGACGGTACAGGCCTGGCAGCCGATACAGCGTCGCAGGTCAACCAGCATGGCGTAGCGATGCTGTTGTGAGCCTTCGTGGCGTTCAGGCGAAAAGGGAAATTGCGCCTGAGCCAGCGGAACCAGTGATGCGCCAGCGGTCAGGACGCCCAGTCGCTGGAGAAACTGCCGTTTACTGCTGTCCATATTTTCTCCCGTCACGATGCAACAACGAAACATTGGTCACGCCGTTGATTTGCGTGTGATGAATAAAGAATCTCAATGATTTACAGTGTAAAAATCGTGACGGGGTATACTCTATTGTGGTTAACCACATACCCGGCTTGTTGTTGATCTAAAACAACATAATTGACAGGGACAATTGAGTGGGACGCAACGTAGTAAGATGTCTGACGGTACTGGCGTCGCTGTGGATGCTAAGTGGCGCGGTCAGGGCGCAGACATGGAACATTGGCGTTTTGGCGATGCGCGGGGAGGTTTCTACACGTAATCACTGGCAGCCGCTGGAAACCTTGTTGAATCAGCAAATCCCCGGTGAGCAGTTTCATATTCAACCGCTGGACCTGCGGCAGATGCAGGAGGCGGTGAATCGTGGAACGGTACACTTTGTGGTCACCAATCCGGCGCAGTTTGTCCAGCTTAACAGCCGCTCAGCGCTACGCTGGCTGGCGTCGTTACGATCCACCCGTGGTGGGAAAGCCACCAGTAACGTGATTGGCAGCGCCATTCTCGTCAGGCGCGACAGTGGGTTAACCTCCGCACACGATCTGATCGGCAAAACGGTTGGCGCCATTGATGCTCAGGCGTTTGGCGGCTATTTGCTGGGATATAAAGCGCTCAGTGATGCCGGTCTGCGCCCTGAACGTGATTTACGTCTGACGTTTACCGGATTTCCCGCCGATGCCTTACTCTATTTATTACGTGAAAAAGCCGTGCAGGCGGTGATCGTGCCGGTGTGCCTGCTGGAAAAAATGGATGAAGAAGGCCTCATCCGTAAAACCGATTTTATGACCGTGTTGAATCATCCGACTTCAATTCCCTGTTTAACCAGTACGCCGCTCTATCCGGACTGGTCATTTGCCGCACTACCTGTAGTGAGTGACGAGCTGGCCGATCGCGTCACGCGGGTACTGTTCAATGCACCGCAAAACGCGACGTTTCGCTGGGGTGCGCCCGCCTCGACCCGTGAAGTAGAAGCGTTGCTGCGCGACGTCCGACAGCATCCGCAGCAGCGTCAGCTGTGGCTGGATGTCAAAAGCTGGTTTATTCAACACCGACTGGCGATGGGGGGCGTGGTCATCGTATTGCTGTTGCTTACGCTCAATTACATCTGGGTGATGCTGTTGGTTCGCCGACGTGGCAGGCAGCTGGAGCGGAACAACGTGTTGTTGCACAAACAGGAACAGGCGCTGGAGACTGCCCGCCAAATGAGCGTGCTGGGGGAGATGACCTCCGGTTTTGCCCATGAACTCAATCAGCCGTTGTCTGCTATCCGTCATTATGCCCAAGGCTGTCTAATTCGCCTGCGTGGTCAGGATGAGCAGCATCCGTTGCTGCCCGCGCTTGAGCACATAGACGCCCAGGCACAACGAGGAGCCGATACGCTGCGCAATCTCCGGCAGTGGGTCAGCCAGGCACAGGGCAATCCGGTACTCACCGATGACTGGCAAGCCATCAACGTTCACGATGCTATCCATCACGTCTGGCAATTACTGCGTATGCCCCAGCAATTCCCGGCGATAACGCTGCACACGCAGGTTAGTAAGGCGTTAACGTTGATGCTGCCAAGCGTTCTTCTTGAGCAGGTGCTGGCTAACCTGGTACTCAATGCCGCCCAGGCAGGCGCTACGACGGTATGGTTTAGCGCCCTGCATAAGGATGGCGGCGTGCGTATTCAGGTGCAGGATAATGCCGGAGGTATTGACGAGGCTCAGTTGTATCAGGCGTTTCAGCCGTTTATGACCACCCGCAAAGAAGGTATGGGACTAGGACTGGCCATTTGTCAGCGACTGGTGCGCTACGCAAACGGAGATATTGAGATCAAAAATCAGCAGGCCCCGGACGGTAAAGCGGGGGCGAGAGTGACATTGTATTTTAAGCCAAATCAGGAAGGAGGCCGTAGTGGCGATAATTCATCTGCTGGATGACGACATTGCCGTTACCCAGGCCTGTGCGTTTTTATTGGAAAGTCTGGGATATGAAGTGTCTTGCTGGGAGCAAGGCGAGAAATTCCTCGCCGAGGCAAATTTGCACCAGGTGGGCGTACTACTGCTGGATATGCGTATGCCGGTACTGGATGGGCACGCTGTGCATGAAATCATGCGTCAGAAAGCAAGTACGCTGGCGGTGGTCTTTCTCACCGGGCACGGCGATGTGCCGATGGCGGTTGAGCAAATGAAACGTGGCGCGGTCGACTTTTTGCAAAAACCGGTGTCAGCCGTGCCGCTTCAGGCAGCATTAGAACATGCCTTGCAGGTCTCGGCAGCGGCGTTCTCGCGACAAGAGATCATCTCATGCTACCAACAACTTACGCCAAAAGAACGGGAACTGGTGCATCTGGTAGCAAAAGGGTTAATGAATCGGGAAATTGCTGATGCCATGAATATTGCCGTGCGTACGGTTGAAGTGCACCGGGCGCGGGTGATGGAAAAAATGCAGGCAGGAAGTCTTGCTGAGCTCGTTAATCGACTTCAGAGAATTCAGTAGAATGATAACATTTATTTGATTTTCATTGAATTTTGTCTAAATCACTCAGAGTGATATATGCTGTTGGTTTGAGTTAATGACGAGCGGGCAAAAATGGGAAATCAGACGAAAGACGACGAG
>NZ_MTEG01000066.1:0-8084 GCF_002108615.1 Klebsiella sp. YJ | reverse complement strand
GTCGCCGGTCATAAACACGGCGATGGCGATGTATCCCCAGATCAGATTCAGCGGCAGACCGAACCACTGTTTGCTATTCACGGACATAATGACCTCGTTTTCAGGGTACAGGAAGACGCTCCGGTGTTGTCACCGGAGGTTTTTTATTATTAAAAGAGTGGGGCTGAGCCCCGGGACGCTACTCCCGAATCAGCCGGGCGGCCTGTTGCAACGCCAGATAAGCCTCGTAGCGACGCTGATGAAGCGGCTGATATTGCGTCGTACAGCGGTAGGTTTTATCTACCCGGGTGAATTGCTTCATGGCCTCCGGCAGCGAGGCGGAAACCCGGCCGGCCACGGCGCCCAGAATGGCCGAACCTAACAGCACCGGTTCGCTGCATTCGGTGCTGACAATCGTCAGACCGCAGGCATCGGCCAGCAGCTGACGCACCAGCGGATGCTGCCCTGCGCCGCCGCTGATGACGATATTCTCGCTGTTAATCCCGCAGGCTTTTTGCGCGTCAACAATCTGCCGCAGGCCGTAGCCGATACCGCATAATCCCGCGACGTAGAGCGCCAGCAGATTATCCAGATCGCGCTCCATGCCTAATCCGGCAATGACCGCTTTGGCATCCGGGTCCGCCAGCGGCGCACGGTTACCTAAGAACTCCGGCACCACGTGCAGCCCGGCGGCGAGTCCGGCGGCCTCGGAAGGGGTGGCAACCTGGGCCAGCACCCGATCGGCGAGATAGACCGGCAGCGGTACGCCCGCTTCCTGCGCCAGCTCGCGTGCCTGCGCCGCCGCAGGATGGAAACTTAACAGCTGGTCGATGGCGGCGCCTGCCGCGCTTTGCCCGCCTTCGCTCAGCCACAGGCCCGGTACCATGGCAGAGTAGTAAGGCCCCCAGACGCCCGGCACGAAGACGGCGTCTGGGGTGGTGGTCATGGTGCAGGAGGAGGTACCGAAAACATAGGCCATATTGCTGACCGCGCCGTTGAGAACTCCCACGGTGCCGATACCGCCGGCGTGGGCATCAATCATGCCCACCGCGACGGGGGTACCGACCGGCAGGCCCATCTCGTGCGCCGCTTCTGCGCAAAGGCCCTGACCGCACGGCGTTCCCGGGTCGACAATGCGCTGACCTATGCGCGCAAAATCATCCTCGGCCAGATCGCCCAGACCAATCTGCCGGAAGTAGCCGGCATCCCAGCGCTGCTCATGGGCCAGGTAGGTCCATTTGCAGGTGACGGTACACACCGAACGGGCCAGATCGCCGGTGGCGCGCCAGGTCAGGTAATCGGCAAGGTCGAAAAAGTGGCGCGCCTGCTCATAGATATGCGGGCGGTTCTCCTTGAGCCAGAGGATTTTCGGCGTTTCCATTTCCGGCGAAATCCTGCCGCCGACGTACTGCAATACGGCATGTCCGGTGGCGTTAATCTGCTCCGCCTGGCCGATGGCGCGATGATCCATCCAGACGATGATGTTGCGGTCCGGATCGTCGGAAGGCCCGACCGCCAGCGGTTCCCCGTTTTCGCCAACCACAACTAACGAACAGGTGGCGTCAAAACCGATCCCGGCGACCGACTCCGGCGGCATGCCGGAGTGCGCCACGGCGGTTTTTATACACTCGCAGACCGCCTGCCAAATCTGGCGGCTGGATTGTTCTACCTGGTTTCCCGCGCTGCGAAACAGGGTGATTTCCCGCGTGGCATGGGCAAGCAGCTTGCCCTGAAGGTTGAAGATGCCGGCGCGCACGCTGCCGGAGCCGACATCGACGCCAATAATGGTTTGGGTATCGTTATTCATAAAGCCGTCCTTAAGCCTCCCGGGTTAAACAATCACAGATCCACGCTGTTAGGCAGGATAACGAGATCGCGTACGGTCACGTTTTTCGAGCGCGTCACCATAAACAGGACCGACTCCGCAACTTCAATCGGCTGCATCAGGCTGCCGTTGGCCAGCGCCTCTTCCATTTTTTCTTTCGGCCAGTCGTCAAGCAGGGCGGTCACTACCGGGCCCGGTAAGACGGCGCCGACGCGCACGCCGTGCTGCGAAACCTGGCGGCGGGTGGTGTGTACAAACGCCTGAACGGCGAATTTTGAGGCGGTGTAAATCGGTTCCCAGATGACCGGCACGACGCCGGCGATGGAGCTGGTAAAGATGATGTCACCAGATTTTTGCGCAATCATGTGCGGGAGTACGCTGCGCACGCAGCGGAAGGCGGCGTTGGTATTGAGGTGCAGGACGCGATCCCAGACGTCCGGGTCGCCTTCGGCCACCGGTCCGCCGATATAGGCGCCGGCATTCGCGTGGAAAATATCCAGTCGCCCGGTGAGATTGAGAATGCCGGCCAGAATATTATCGACCTGATCGGCCTGCATTAAATCCACCTGCAGCGCGAAGGCGTTTTCGCCAAGTTCAGCCACAATCTTAGTGAGTTTTTCGCCTTCCCGGTCGATCAGCACCACTTTGGCGCCCGCCGCGAGCAGGGTTCTGGCGCATTCGAGGCCGATACCGGATGCCGCACCGGTGACGGCGGCGACTTTACCATTGAGAGAAGTATTCATAGAGGATACAGAGTGGTTCATTTTATAATCCTTCATTGAGTCTGTTTGGTCAGTCGATCTGGTCCTCGATAAGCATGGGCCAGCGTTGATGTTATGCATGAAAAATTGTTAAGGTGTTGAATCAAAGCGTTATTTATAAATATGCGCTGAAAATTGAGCGATGAATAACGTCATTCGCCATGGAGCATAATGGTTGCTCAATCGATGAAGCTAATGTTGCGCCAGCTTCATCGATTGAGCAAGTGGGGAAATTAACAGCGAAATGAATTTGTGACGCAAGTTGGGAAAATGAAAAAAATCACTATCTACGATCTGGCGGAATTGTCCGGCGTTTCGGCCAGCGCGGTCAGTGCAATCCTCAATGGCAACTGGAAAAAACGGCGTATCAGCGCCAAACTTGCGGAAAAGGTGACGCGGATTGCGGAAGAGCAGGGCTACGCGATAAACCGCCAGGCCAGCATGCTGCGCAGTAAAAAATCGCATGTGATCGGCATGATTGTTCCCAAATACGACAACCGTTACTTCGGCTCCGTCGCGGAAAGCTTTGAAGAGATGGCGCGCGAGCGCGGTCTGCTGCCGATTATCACCTGTACCCGTCGTCGCCCTGAGCTGGAGATCGAAGCGGTGAAGGCGATGCTCTCATGGCAGGTGGATTGGGTGGTGGCGACCGGGGCGACGAACCCGGATAAAATTACCGAGCTCTGTCAGCAGGCGGGGGTGCCTACCGTGAATCTCGATCTGCCGGGGACGCTTGCGCCGTCGGTCATTTCGGACAACTACGCCGGCGCCCGAGCGCTGACGGATAAGATCCTCGACAATAGCGCCAGGCGTCACGGCAGGCTGGCACCGCTGACCTTCGTCGGCGGGCGCAGCAGCGACCACAATACCCTCGAACGTCTGCGCGGCTTTCGCGACGCGCACCAGGCGCGGGGCCTGAGCGTTCCCGATGAGAACGTGCTGGCTCCCGGTTATTCAAAGGGCAAAGTCGAGGCCTGTATGCAGGCCCGGTTCAGCACCCCGGAGGAGCATCTGCAGGGGCTCTTCGTCAACTCGACGATTTCGCTGGAAGGGGTGGTCAGATGGCTGGCGCAGCTGGGATTAACCGGCACCGAGCAGCCGCCGATGGGCTGCTTCGACTGGGACCCGTTTGTCTATCTTCTCGGCCATGACATCGATATGGTGCAGCAGAATGTCCCGGCGATGCTGGAGGCGGTGTTCAGCATTATTGATGCCGGTGAGGCCCGCCAACAGCTGGTCGAGATCCCACCGCTGCTGATCGGTAGCCGCGAACACCTCTGAGTCGTTGAGCGCGGCGGCAGCAAGGCCTGCCGCTAGCGCGTCAGCAGCCAGCGGGCGGTGTGCTCATCCGTGACCAGGCCGTTGATCCAGCCCCCTTTCAGCGCCGCCAGAATCGCCGGGCGTTTATATTCTCCGCAGGCCACCGCAATGCGCGGGCATTGATTGTGGCGAATATCGTAGCTGGTGATCATCCGGTTGATATTGCTCTCCACCACGCCGCCGTCGGCATTAATGAAGCGGCCGAGAATTTCGCCAATCCCGCCCTGGGCCGTCAGCTCATCCAGCTGCGCCTGGTTGATAAAGCCGTCTTTAAAGATGGGGCTGTTGGTACCAAGCGGACCGATACCGACGAAAATCACGTCCGCCTGCTGCGCCACGCCTGAGACGTTGCGGAACAGGCGGCTGGTGCACCACATTTCATGCTCATCGACGGTTTGCGCGTAGCGCGGCGCGGGCCATTGATAATATTTGGCCTGGATTTTTCGCGCCAGCAGCAGAGGAACATCGTCGTAATAGTTGCACTGGCCGTCGGCGTCCATGGCGCTAATCAGCGCCACGCAGCGCGTATTCAGGCTGTCGAAGTCGATCCGCAGCATGGTCTTTTTCAGCGTCAGCCCGGAGCCGATGCCGATAATTTTCGCTTTATCATCCTGCAGATAGCGGGCCATCAGCTGGTAACAGCCGAAAGAGACGCTGTCCAGGGTGCTCTCTTCGCTCCACGCGGGAACGATATTGCAGTCGACCAGCTGGTATTTCTCCTGCAACAGCTGCCCGTAGTCGAGGCAGTTGGCCACCGGATGGTGAAGGCCGATCGAGACGATTCCCTCTTCTTTAGCGGCGGCGATCATTCGCTGCACCACCGGCCTTGACGTCCCCAGCTGGCTGGCGATCTCGCTTTGATTCAGACCGGCAATATAGTACATCCATGCGGCGCGGACCTTCTGATCCAGCCTGATATCTTCTTCTTTACCCATGATTCCCTGCCTTAAGCGTATGGTCATAAACAGGCCCGGCCTCATTCGATCCGATAAAGGGTTCCCGCGATCTCTGGCGTCAGGAGCCGGCATGGCGAATGGTTCAGGTGATAGCCGCATTCTCGCCGCGGTTTTTAAATCAGGCAAGCTTTTGCTCTCATTTGGTCATTTGTAATTTTATTGGGTAATTGCTCTTTTGTGATCTACGGCTCTTATTTGGAGCAAATGATCAATTACAGTGAGTCCCATCACTCAAGGAGATCAGAATATGAATCAGCAATTCACATGGCTTCACATCGGTCTGGGTTCATTTCATCGTGCGCACCAGGCGTGGTATCTGCATCGTCTGATCGCATCCGGCGATAAGCGCTGGCATATCGCGGCGGGCAATATTCGTCAGGATGCCGAGCAGGTGGTTGAGGCGCTTATCGCCCAGAACGGGCGCTACGTTCTGGAAACCGTCAGCCCGGAAGGGGATCGCGAATATGAAGAGATCGCCTCTATTCAAAAACTGCTGCCGTGGCAGAACGGACTGCAGCCGCTGATTGACGAAGGGGCAAACCCACAGACCAAAGTTATCGCCTTTACCGTGACGGAAGGGGGGTACTACCTGAATACCAGCCATCAGCTGGAGACCAGCAATCCGGATTTAATCACCGATCTGCAGGGGGGTTGCAAAACCATCTACGGCACCATCGCGCGCATTCTGGAAAAACGCATGGCGGATAACGCCGGACCGCTGACGTTGCTCAATTGCGATAACGTTCGCCACAACGGCGAGCGCTTTCACGACGGGCTGGTGGAGTTTCTCCAGTTAACCGGCAAGCGAGCGGTGATAGCATGGCTGGCGGCGAATGCGACCTGCCCGAACACCATGGTGGACCGCATCACGCCGCGACCAGCGGCCGATCTGCCGGCGCGCATCAAGGCGCAAACCGGTATTGACGATAAAGCGCCGGTGATGGGCGAGACCTTTATTCAGTGGGTGGTCGAGGATAATTTCCGCGCTGAACGTCCGAACCTGGAGGCCGTCGGCGTGGAGATGGTTGACTCGGTTATCCCTTACGAAGAGGCCAAAATCCGCATTCTGAACGCGTCACACAGCTGTATTGCGTGGGCCGGTACGTTAATGGGTCAACGCTATATCCACGAAAGCACGTTGACCGAGTGTATCTACGCTATTGCCGACCGCTACGTCACCGAAGATGTGATTCCGTGCCTGGGCGACAACGGAATCGATCTTGCAACCTACCGCGACGTGGTCCTTAAGCGCTTCACCAACCCCTATATCCAGGACACCAACCAGCGGGTTGCGGCGGACGGATTCTCAAAAATCCCGGCGATGATCGCCCCGACGCTACAGGAGTGCTACCAGCGCGGCGCTCGCCCGGAGGCGACGGCCATGCTGCCCGCGCTGTTCTTTGTCTTTATGGAGCAGTGGCACAAAGGCACTCTGCCTTACGAATACCAGGATGGCATTCTCGATGCTCAGGCGGTCCATGAAATGTTTGAATCCAGCGACCCGATTGCGCTTTATGCCAAAGACCGGGCGCTGTTTGGTTCCCTGACCGAACGGGCTGATTTCCTGGCGCTGATGCGCGAGAAGATTGCCGCCGTCTATTCCCTGATTCAGTAGGAGCTGGCTATGTACTTAGGCATCGATCTTGGCACCTCGGAAGTGAAAGCGCTGGTTATTGATGAGAATAATGCGGTTGTCGCCAGCCATAGCGCGCCGTTGACTATCCAGCGGCCTCATCCGCACTGGTCAGAACAGGCGCCGCAGGCATGGTGGGAAGCCACGGAATATCTGATAGCCACGCTGCGGGAAAAATGTGGCCCTCACTGGTCCGCGATTAAGGCCATTGGCCTCTCCGGGCAGATGCACGGGGCGGTACTGCTGGATAGCGGCGGGGAGGTGATCCGTCCGGCCATTTTGTGGAACGATACGCGCTGTGCCCAGGAGTGTCGTGAGCTGGAGGAGAGGGCGCCTGAGCTGCATCAGGTCGCCGGAAACCTGGCGATGCCGGGCTTCACTGCGCCAAAACTGCTGTGGGTGCGCCGTCACGAGCCGGCAAACTTTCAGCGCACGGCAACGGTGATGCTGCCGAAGGATTACCTGCGCTACAAAATGACCGGCCAAAAAATCTCCGATATGTCGGATGCCGCCGGGACGCTGTGGCTGGACGTGGCGAAACGCGACTGGTCCGATGCGCTGCTGGATAAGTGTGGCCTGTCGCGCAGTCAGATGCCGACGCTGGTTGAAGGTTGCGAGGTGTCCGCCACCCTGGACCCTCAGGTTGCCGCGCGCTGGGGCCTGAATCCCTCGGTGGTGGTAGCCGGCGGCGGTGGCGATAATGCGGTCAGCGCGATCGGCGTCGGCGCGGTCTCGCCGGGCGATGCGTTTATCTCGCTGGGCACCTCCGGAGTGTTGTTCGTGGTGACTGATGCCTATCGGCCGGCGCCGCAGTCGGCGGTGCACGCCTTCTGCCACGTCTTACCGAACCTGTGGCATCAGATGAGCGTAATGCTCAGCGCCGCCAGCTGCCTGCAGTGGTTCTGTCGTTTAACCAGCACCACCGAAGTGGCGCTGCTGGAAGAGATTGCCCAGTTGAGCGAGGAAGAGAAGGCCAACGCGCCGTTCTTTCTGCCCTATCTTTCCGGGGAACGTACGCCGCATAACGATCCGGACGCGCGCGGAATGTTCTGGGGGATGACCCATTCCAGCCTGCGTGCCCAGCTGGGTTACGCGGTGCTGGAGGGGGTGAGTTTCGGTATCAACGATGGCTTGCAGGTACTGAAAGAGAGCGGCACGCGGATTGAACAGTGTTCGCTGGTCGGCGGCGGCGCTCGCAGTCCGTTCTGGGCGCAGCTGCTGGCGGATATTCTTGATATGCCGGTCGTGACTCATAAAGGCGGCGAAACCGGCGGCGCGCTGGGGGCGGCGCGATTGGCCTGTCTGGCAGCGGGGAAACCGCTGGCTGCCGTCTGCGAAAAACCAGAGGTCTACCAGACCTGGCGCGCCGCGCCTGAACGCCATCACACCCTGATGCAACGCTATGCGCAATTTAAAGCGCTATATCTCAACGACCTGAATTACCGACATCACTGATTTTAATAATAAAAAACCTCCGGTGGCTGCACCGGAGCGTCTTCCTGCACCCTGAAAACGAGGTCATTATGTCCGTGAATAGCAAACAGTGGTTCGGTCTGCCGCTGAATCTGATCTGGGGATACATCGCCATCGCCGTGTTTATGACCGGCGAC
>NZ_MTEG01000065.1:0-9249 GCF_002108615.1 Klebsiella sp. YJ | reverse complement strand
TAGGCTGATTCGATGTGTTTGCGGGAAAAAAATCGGCCCAGATCCGCGAAATTTTAATCAGCGAGTCAGCTTGGGAAGAAATGACCTGCTTATTCGCACCTTCCTTAACAAACCCATTGCCGCCAACCAATACAAATTTGATAACTGGCAGGTCCGCAATGATAATGCCATCGATATTACCCGTAGCGCCCACATCATCAGCATTGATCGTCGGGCATTAAACGATTTTCTTCATGGAGAAAATGTCACTTCCCATGTTTATCGGGACGGTTATACTAAAAAAAACATTATCAGCATGTTAACCCCGGTTTTTAAACATGGACAAATCAAAGGAATCATTGTCACCGATGTAAATATTGACGATTTAGCCACGGCCTTTTACACCGCGGACCGCCCGATACTCTGGCGCTTCCTGTCGCTGTACTTAACGGATGAAGTGACCGCCAGTGATATTTACTTTAACCGTTCGGCCATCAAATCGATTAATATTATACAGTACCAGGAACATTTAACTCCGATCTACTTACTAAATATAAAATTAGATCTTATTTATTTTATCATCGACAACTTATGGTTGGCATTTATCTACGTTATGAGCACCTGGCTACTTTGTCGCTACACCAAAAAACAAATGACACGCCATGCTGAACTGTCCAAAGATAATATTACTGACACGCTGACTGGCCTTTATAACAGAAAAATACTGAACGAGGCCTTGAGTAATAAAATCGACGCAATGCTGAAAAAGAACATTCCTGTTACGCTGGTATCTATCGACAGCGATGGTCTGAAAAGGATCAATGACACGCTCGGTCATGATATGGGCGATAAAGTCATCCAGTCATTAGGCCAGGCCATCGAGCAGTCCCTTCGTAAAAGTGACTATGGCATCCGTCCTGGCGGCGATGAGTTTCTATTAATTCTTATCGATACCGACTACGCGAAGAGCTTAGAAATCATCGCCCGAATCAAAGAAAACTTACGCCATACGGATAAAGACCCGCGGGTCTCATTTTCACATGGCAACTATCCATTAAAGCCAGGCGATTCTCTTGAGAGCGCGATCAAAAAATCCGATAAGCTGTTGTACGTTCACAAAAGAAATAAATATGGCGAAGCTGCGCAATAGCCGCTGCTTCGCCTCTGCGCAGGAGACCCTGTCCTTTCGGATCCCGTCGTCCAGTCTCTTGACCTCAGCAGAAAGGGACTGGAGCGGCATCGATCGGCGCCCGGGGCTTTGACGGGACCAGCAGACGATCCTGCGGGCGTTTAAAACCGATCGCGCGTCTGACAGATGATTGTATCCACTGGATTTTTTCAATGCTTTTAAAGAGTTAAAGAATTGCTGTATAATGACGTGCACTTTAACTAAAAAATGAGTGCGACCATGATTGATTTAACTTTGCCATTAACCGACATTCACCGCCACCTTGACGGCAATATTCGTGCCCAAACCATTCTCGATCTTGGCCGCCAGTTCAATATCCCCCTTCCAGCGACCTCGCTCGACACGCTGATCCCACATGTACAGGTCACCAGTAATGAACCCGATCTGGTCAGCTTCCTCGCCAAACTGGACTGGGGCGTAAAAGTTCTGGCCTCGCTGGAAGCCTGTCGTCGCGTTGCGTATGAAAACGTTGAGGATGCGGCGCGCAATGGTCTCCACTACGTTGAACTGCGTTTTTCGCCGCGCTATATGGCAATGACCCACCAGCTGCCGGTCGATGGCGTGGTTGAAGCGGTGATTGCCGGCGTACGCGAAGGCAGCCGCGATTTTAATGTCGAAACCCGCCTGATTGGTATTCTGAGCCGGACATTCGGCGAAGCGGCCTGCCAGCAAGAGCTGGACGCGCTGCTTGCCCACCGCGACGCTATTACCGCCCTGGATCTGGCGGGTGATGAACTCGGTTTCCCGGGCACTCTGTTTATGCAACACTTTACGTTGGCTCGCGATGCCGGCTGGCGTATTACCGTGCATGCCGGCGAAGCGGCCGGGCCGGAAAGCATCTGGCAGGCTATACGGGAGCTGGGAGCTGAGCGAATCGGACATGGCGTAAAAGCCGTCCAGGATCCGGCCCTGATGGATTACCTTGCGCAGCAGCGTATCGGTATTGAGTCCTGCCTGACCTCCAATATCCAGACCAGCACCGTGGCATCACTGGCTGAACATCCGCTTAAAACCTTCCTTGAACACGGCGTGCTGGCATCCATTAATACCGACGACCCGGCGGTACAAGGTATCGACATCATTCACGAATACACCGTGGCCGCGCCGGCAGCCGGCCTGAGTCGCGATCAGATTCGCCAGGCGCAAATCAATGGTCTGGAACTGGCGTTTCTCAGCAATCAGGAAAAAGCGGCGCTGATTCAGCGCGTGCAGCAGGCCTGACCCCCCGCCCGGCGGCCTCGCTGCCGGGCAGAGGCTTTAGATAAGACTCAGGGTGGCGCGATGTTTCGCCGACTCCAGACCGAGCTCAATCAACTCCATAATCTGAATCGCCTGGCTGGCAGGCACCGGATTTTCGCCGCTGCCATTGAGGGTGTCGCGAATGGCAGCATAGTACGCCGGGTAGTTACCCGGCAGAGTGAGCCAGTTTTCCGTCGTGCGCTCTTCCCCCTCAACCCGTGTCAGTACCCCGTCACGCATATCGTATCCCCAGTCCTCCTGCGGCAACCGCTCGCCATTTTTCAGCCGCTCCTCCTGCGGGTCCAGCCCATATTTAACATAGCTTGCCCGGGAACCGTGGACGATATACCGCGCGGTTTCTGCTGCCGCCAGTAGCGTGCCGTGCAACACCACCCGGCGCTGAGGATATGCCAGCACGGCGTGGAAATAGTCGGTCGCCTGGGCGCCCGGACGCAGCTGCGCCAAATCAACGCTAATACTGACCGGCAGGCCAAATAAATTGACGACCTGATCAAGAAGGTGCGGTCCCAAATCGTACCAGATTCCGCTTCCCGGGCCGCCCTGTTCGCGCCAGCGGTTACGAACCTCCGGACGATAGCGATCGAAGTGCGATTCAAAGTAGCCCACCTCGCCCAGCAGGCCTTCGTTAATCAGCGATTTCAGTGTCAGAAAGTCACTATCCCAGCGGCGATTATGAAAAACGGACAGCAGTCTGCCGCAGCGCCTGGCCACGGCCTCCAGCTCCCTAGCCTGTGACAGTGTCACGGTAAAAGGTTTATCCACGACCACATGCTTGCCCGCTTCCAGCGCCGCTTTTGCCAGCGGGAAATGGCTATCGTTTGGCGTAGCGATGACGACCAAATCAATATCAGGGTTGCTCAGTAAGTCTGCGGGTTCGGCCACCACGCTCACCTGGGGCCAGTCGGCCTGGACTTTCCTTTCATCGCTACTGGACACCGCGGCCAGCGTCATTCCCGGCGTACCGCTGATTAACGGCGCATGGAAAGTTTTACTCGCATATCCGTAGCCAATCATCCCCACCCGGATAGTGTCACTCATCTTGCAGCCCTCTCATTCAAGGATTTTTGCCCTCTGATAACTATAAGCCTCAATTGATTTATTAGCTTTGCTTATGCTTCTCAAGCGTTCACCTTTACAGCAATCGTGACAATACTCATCCGTCAGCCCTTGCGTTACTCTCACCATTTAGTAACATTTACGTCTGTTTTAACTTTTAATTTCAGGATTATGGCAAACGTTTTTAACCGAATTGTAGAACTTATTGGTTGGGTTGTATTTGGCGTTTCAGCCCTGCTTTTGGTTATCGCTCACCACATTGATAACTACCAATCCCCGCCTCCGGCTAATGCTGTGCAAACAAGCTCCCTGTCCCATTAGCCTGTCAGCCTCTGCTGATGCTAAACAGTGACCCACTTCGCAAGTGTGCAACCGGTTTCAGAAACCGGTTGCACACGGCTAAACGCATTCACTACACTCTCTTTATCATTCGATAAGGAGTTTTTCATGGCCGCATTTCCGCAACATTTTCTTTGGGGCGCCGCCACCGCAGCCTATCAGGTTGAAGGCGGTCACGATGCCGACGGTAAAGGCCCGTCAATCTGGGACATATACGCCCATCAACCCGGCGCGACATTCGAAAACACCAATGGTGATGTCGCCGTCGATCACTATCATCGTTTTCGCGAAGACGTTGCCCTGATGGCCGAAATGGGCCTGCAAAGCTACCGTTTCTCTATCTCCTGGCCTCGCCTGCTGCCTCATGGCCGTGGTGAAGTTAACGAAGCGGGCGTCCGGTTTTATAGCGATCTGATCGATGAGCTACTGGCTCACAATATCGAGCCGATGATTACGCTCTATCACTGGGACCTGCCGCAGGCGCTACAGGATGAAGGGGGCTGGGAAGCGCGAAGCACCGCCGAAGCGTTCGCCGAGTATGCCCGCTTGTGTTACGCGCGCTACGGTTCCCGGGTAAAGCTGTGGGCAACCTTCAACGAAACCATAGTGTTCATCGGACACGGCTATATTAACGGCTGCCATCCGCCGGCGGTGCGCGATCCGGCGCGCGCCATCCAGGCCTGTCATCACGTTTTTATTGCCCACGCGATGGCGGTGAAACAGTTTCGCGAAAGCGGTATCCATGGCGAGATTGGATTCGTGAATGTCCTGCAGCCGCATACGCCGCTCACCGACAGCGCAGCAGATCGCCAGGCCAGCGACATGGCGGACGCGATACATACACACTGGCTATACGATCCGGTGTTAAAAGGCCATTACCCCGAGTCGCTTTTACAGCAGGCCCAGGCCCTGTGGGGGGTCCCGCAGTTTGCTCCCGGCGATGACGCGCTGCTGCGCGACAACCGCTGCGATTTTATTGGTCTGAACTATTATCGTCGTGAGACCGTCTCAGCCCGACCTCAGGAGGGACTCAGCGGCGGTGAACCGGGCGTCGAAGGTCTGTTTTATTTCGTGCGCAACCCGCAGAGCACCTATACCGAATGGGGCTGGGAGATTTGGCCGCAGGGGTTAACCGACGGCATAATGATGATCAAAGACCGCTACGGCGATATTCCCATTTACATCACCGAAAATGGTTTAGGCGCAAAAGATCCGATTATTGATGGTGAAGTCGTTGACGATCCGCGTATCGACTATCTCAGCAGCCATATTAATGCGCTGGAAAAGGCCCTCGAAGCCGGGGCCGATGTCCGCGGTTATTATCCCTGGTCCTTTATTGATCTGCTGAGCTGGCTGAACGGTTACCAAAAACAATACGGTTTTGTGTATGTTGATCATCAGCAGGGGCTCGCCCGTAAACGGAAAAAGAGCTTTTTTTGGTATCAAAACGTGATTGCCAGCCGGGGCAAACAGCGTTAATCTTCTCTCCCAGGCGCCGCCCGGCGCCTGATTTAGCTCTAGAATATTCTTAAATTTCTTTTGACTACCTCAGGAATGAAATCATTTCTTGTCTTTAGTATTTACAACCTAAATAATTTCATCCGGCCCGTTAAGAAGGCACTGTTTGTTGAATGATGGTTTACCGACAGTTGTTAATATTCGACTTGTTTATTCCGATTATAAAATGGAAACGCAAATGACCGTTCAGGACTACTTATTAAAATTCCGTAAAATCAGCTCCCTTGAAAGCCTTGAAAAACTTTTTGACCATCTTAACTATTCTCTGACCGACACCGCGGAAATCGTCAACATGTATCGCGCTGCCGATCACCGCCGGGCAGAGCTGGTTTCTGGCGGTAAATTGTTCGATGTCGGGCAGGTTCCGAAATCCGTCTGGCGTTACGTGCAATAAAAACTGTTCTCCGCCATGCCAGTTGCTTATACTCCCGCTCTTAATTTTGATTGAATCCGGGAGAAATCATGTCTTCTCACTCTGCAGAACGTATCGGCGGGTGGCTGCTGGCGCCGCTCGCATGGCTACTGGTTGCTCTGCTTAGCACTTCGCTGTCGCTGTTAATCTTTGCTAATGCGTTGATGAGCTCCCGGACCTACGCCCTGCTGGCGGAGATGAGCACAGGGCACCTCCTGCTTTGGGTGGGGTCGCTGCTGTTCGCCCTCGCCATGTGGTACTATACCCTGTGGCTAACCATTGCGTTTTTCAAACGGCGAAGCATCGTACCAAAGCACTATATTATCTGGCTGCTCATCTCTCTGCTTCTGGCGATAAAGGCCTTTGCTTTTTCACCCATATCAGACGTGATGGCCATGCGCCAGCTGCTGTTTCCGCTTCTCGCCGCGGCGCTGTTAGTCCCCTATTTCAAACGTTCCGCACGGGTTAAGCGAACCTTCGTGAATTCGTAATAACCCCACAGTTAACCTGTTGTCGCCGGTATCGATTTATTCGATAATAGGCGGCTTTTTCTGTTTTCAGGTCGAGTTGATGGCTGATTATTTACTGCTCTTTATTGGTACTGTCCTTGTGAACAACTTCGTGCTGGTGAAGTTTCTTGGACTGTGCCCGTTTATGGGGGTTTCCAAAAAACTGGAAACCGCAATGGGGATGGGACTGGCCACCACCTTTGTGATGACGCTGGCATCAATTTGCGCCTGGCTGATTGATACCTGGATTCTAATCCCGCTTAACCTGATCTATCTGCGTACCCTGGCTTTTATCCTGGTTATCGCGGTAGTGGTGCAGTTCACCGAGATGGTAGTGCGCAAAACCAGCCCTGCCCTGTATCGACTGCTCGGTATTTTCTTACCGCTGATCACCACCAACTGTGCGGTGCTCGGCGTCGCGCTGCTGAATATCAACCTCGGGCATAACTTCTTGCAGTCCGCGCTCTACGGCTTTGCCGCCGCGGTCGGTTTCTCGCTGGTGATGGTTCTGTTCGCCGCTATTCGCGAACGCCTGGTGGTTGCAGATGTGCCTGCGCCGTTTCGTGGTAATGCCATTGCCCTGGTAACTGCCGGTTTAATGTCGCTGGCCTTTATGGGCTTTAGTGGTTTGGTGAAGTTGTAATATGAGTGCAGTCTGGATAGCCGTGATCGCCATTAGCCTGTTGGGGCTCATTTTTGGCGTGATTCTGGGATACGCCTCCCGTCGGTTTGAAGTGGAAGATGATCCCGTTGTTGAAAAAGTCGATGAGCTTCTCCCGCAGAGTCAGTGTGGACAGTGCGGCTACCCCGGCTGTCGTCCTTATGCCGAAGCCGTCGGCACTCAGGGTGAGAAAATCAACCGCTGCGCTCCTGGCGGTGAAGCGGTGATGCTAAAAATTGCCGCCCTGCTGAACGTCGACCCGCAGCCCATCGATGGCGATGAACAACAACTCGAGCCGGCACGCATGCTCGCGATCATTGACGAAAACAACTGTATCGGCTGCACAAAGTGTATCCAGGCCTGCCCGGTTGATGCGATTGTCGGCGCAACTCGCGCAATGCACACAGTGATGAGCGACCTTTGTACCGGCTGTAATCTTTGTGTCGCGCCCTGCCCGACGCAATGTATCGAGATGGTTCCTGTCGCGACGACCACTGAAAACTGGAAGTGGGACCTGCACACTATTCCAGTACGCAATATTCCTGTGGAACAACATGTTTAAGCTATTTTCCGCTTTCAGAAAAGATAAAGTCTGGGACTTCAACGGCGGTATTCACCCGCCTGAAATGAAAAGCCAGTCTAACGGTACGCCGCTGCGCCAGGTTTCCCTGCCGCAGCAGTTTGTGATCCCGTTAAAACAGCATATCGGCGCTGAGGGTGAGCTCTGCGTGCGGCCCGGCGATCGCGTACTGCGTGGTCAGCCGCTGACCCGCGGCTGGGGACGAATGTTGCCGGTTCATGCCCCGACCTCCGGTACCGTCAGCGCCATCGCGCCACACTCGACCGCACACCCTTCCGCCCTCGCCGAGATGAGCGTCATTATCGATGCCGACGGTGAAGACCGGTGGATTGAGCGTGACGGCTGGAGTGATTACGCAAACAAAACCCGCGAAGAGCTTATCGAGCGTATCCATCAGTTCGGCGTGGCCGGGCTGGGCGGCGCGGGATTCCCGACCGGCAGCAAATTACGCGGCGGCGGCGACAAAATTGAAACCCTGATTATTAACGCCGCTGAATGCGAACCCTATATTACCGCCGACGATCGCCTGATGCAGGATTGCGCGGCGCAAATTATCGCCGGCATCCGCATCCTGGCCCATATTTTACAACCGCGTCAGGTGCTGATCGGTATTGAGGATAATAAACCGCAGGCCATCTCGATGATGCGGGCAGTCCTTGCCGATGCTCACGGTATCGAACTGCGGGTGATTCCCACCAAGTATCCGTCCGGCGGCGCGAAGCAGCTGACGCAGATCCTCACCGGCAAACAGGTTCCCCACGGCGGGCGCTCGTCGGACATCGGTGTGCTGATGCAAAACGTCGGGACCGCCTATGCGGTTAAACGCGCGGTGATCGACGGTGAGCCGCTCACCGAGCGCGTTGTCACCCTCACGGGCGAGGCGGTTACCCGTCCGGGCAACGTGTGGGCGCGACTGGGAACCCCGGTTCGCCATCTGCTGGAAGATGCCGGCTTCTGCCCGAGCGCCGAACAGATGGTCATTATGGGCGGCCCGCTGATGGGATTCACCCTGCCGTGGCTTGACGTTCCGGTGGTCAAAATCACCAACTGCCTGCTGGCGCCCTCGGCAAGCGAAATGGGCGACCCCGAGGAAGAGAAAGGCTGTATTCGCTGTAGCGCCTGTGCGGATGCCTGTCCGGCCGATCTGCTGCCGCAGCAGCTGTACTGGTTCAGCAAAGGCCAGCAGCACGATAAAGCCACCGCCCATAACCTGGCCGACTGCATCGAGTGCGGCGCCTGCGCCTGGGTCTGTCCGAGTAATATTCCGCTGGTACAATATTTCCGTCAGGAAAAGGCCGAGATTACGGCTATCCGTCAGGAAGAAAAGCGCGCGGCGGAGGCCAAAGCCCGCTTTGAGGCCCGCCAGGCTCGTCTGGAGCGGGACAAAGCCGCTCGTCTGGAACGCCACAAACAGTCTGCTGTTCAACCGGCCGCGAAAGATCATGCGGCGATTAACGCGGCGCTGGCCCGGGTTCGCGAAAAACAACGCGATGCCGCCCAGCCGATCGTTGTCCAGGCCGGAGCAAAACCGGATAACAGTGAAGCGATCGCCGCCCGCGAAGCCCGTAAGGCCGAGGCCCGCGCCCGCAAGCTGGCGCAGCAGGATCAGCAAACGGGACAGCCTGCCACCGAGGCTGCTGACCCGCGTAAAGCGGCCGTTGAAGCGGCTATCGCCCGCGCGAAGGCCCGCAAGGCCGAGCAGCAGGCCGCCGCACCGGCTGACGTGCAGCCCGCCGCCGAAGCCGT
>NZ_MTEG01000064.1:0-9392 GCF_002108615.1 Klebsiella sp. YJ | reverse complement strand
GTTGGTGATTTTGAACTTTTGCTTTGCCACGGAACGGTCTGCGTTGTCGGGAAGATGCGTGATCTGATCCTTCAACTCAGCAAAAGTTCGATTTATTCAACAAAGCCGCTAATCGGGTCAAACTTACCGCTCATGCCCATGCTTAAGGAATTGTTTAATGCACCATGTAGCAGAGCATCCTGAGGAAGAAATCCGGGCTATCGAGTTATATACATTGTTGGGCCGGGAAGGCGTGCAGGTGCGTCTGAACAGTCTCTCTGTTAAGGCTATATCTCGTTGGGAGCAAGCTCTACCTTTGCCTCCTGATTTTACGGGGACACCATTTGATTTTCTAACGGATGCTGAACGCGAAGAAAGGCATCTTTTGTTAATCGGACAGATGCTCTGCATTGATGAACAGGCAGAGGCCCGCGAGCGTATCAAACAGCGTTTAGCCAGTCGTAGGAAAGGTAGCAGCCAGCAAAAAGCTGACTGAACCAGTCAAAGCAAATATATGGGACGACAATGTTAGAGAAAATTTATTACCTTGCCCTTTTTCTGATTGCGATTTGCATTATTCGCGGTTTCGTTTTCGCATGGAGCAGACGCAGTCCATTGGCCCTGACGTTGACCATCAGTGCCCTGGTGATTTGTCTGGCTTTCCATACTCTGAATAACTCCGTAGCAACAAGTATGGATCAGATATTGTCCGGTACAAGGGACTTTACACAGTGTGACTTCATTGACCAGCAATCAGCTGAAATCAGCGGTCGTGGCTATCCGGTCATTGTCCTAATGTGCGATGACGGTCAACAGGTTGTTAATGCTGACGTTTATTCACGACAGCTGATGCAGAATCAGGATTGCAACACGTTCAGGGCGGTGACAAGTTGTCACTTACTGCCAGAAAAGTAACTTTCGATAAAAATAATTATCCGCTGCGGCATTTGTAGCGGTTATGCGAGGAAGCTTACTTTCAAATCTGATAATCTTTCTGAAGTAAACATGCAGCGAACGAAAAACCTTATTAATCATAGAGAAAACAATGAATTTCAACGACGAGCAGAATAATGCCAGCGATAAACATGCAGATGATCCTGTGCAATCAGGACAGAGCGAACAAAACACAATTAGGATTCTTAAACCAGGATCAAATAACGACCTGATTGACCAACTTCGTGGTGGGCCTCTGGACAAAACATCCGTTAACTATGAATACCACTCACCGGATCCTACTGAAACTGCCCAACGTCTTGCTTTAATTAATTATTTGAATGCCGGAGAAGAAAAAATGGTGCCTTTTAATCCTGTTAATTTGCTTCAAATTATGTCATCTCACAAGATGGAGACAGATGATGTTGCGCTAATCGCCGGTACCGATTCTGTTGCAGTGGAGTCCTGGTTCAAGGATGGAGTCGCCAGTGAGACAGCACTGCACAACATCGCATGTGCGGTCGGGGTATCGACGGAATGGATTCGGGGCTTTGTCTCCGGTAAGGATGAAACCCTTAAGGCAAACAGTGAAGGCCTGACGAAAGAATTGCAGAATCTTCCCCCTGAAGAAATCGCCGTTCTGGCAAAAAGTTTCAGTTTGCGTTTGAAAGAAATCAGCGAACTCGATAACAAGCAGCAGAGCCCAGCCGGGTCGATCGTCTCACTTAATGAGGTTTACAATAGTGATACCGAAGAGCTCCTTGCTATTTATCGGCTAATGCCTGAAACAGAAAGACAAAATCTATATCGTGTTGTTTGTTTAAGACACAAAGAACTATCACGACTTTACGAAAAATTTATTAAATCTTAACAACAGATTTAATAATGCAGTCTGGCTCCGGAAGTGGATATTTGGTTGCAGGTGTCCATTTTTTATTTACACCTGCTTGTTTTCAAGGGAGTTCACAATTATAAATAAACACTGGAACATCACAAGTAATCTCCATTTAAAATACCCCCCCCTTAGTCAGGGGCTATGATATTGCAATCAAAGAAAAATGGTTTTCCGGGGGGGGTAACCACACTCAAACATTGGATGTTTATTAACTAAATATGTCCTTTCCGTATTATTTTTGATTCTGATGAAATTCGCCCCTGGCATTCAAGATTAAATATGAGATAATGATTACACGAATTTCACAGGGGTATGTTATGTCTCTTCTGAATCTGGATTTAATTGAAGCCATTTACTCTGATGCCGAGCGTGAACTCACCAATGATGAGTTATATAGGGAGGTACAGTCTCGCCTTTCAATTTCAGATAATGATTTCAATAAAAAAGAAAAATTCGGTTTGGCCGGTGTGCCGCATAACAAAATAAAACACCGTATCCGTTGGTTCCAACAGACGCTAAAAGCTATGAACGTCATTGAGCGTATAAGCTCAGGCCGTTCTCTATGGCGCCACTGTCGGAAAAACAAGTCAGGGCTTTCCGAAGTCAGGGAAGGGGCTTGTTTAGTGGCATTCAGTACAGATCTCGGCGTAGCGATTTTAGGAAATTCGACAATGGTGTTACCGGGCAATACCGAGCCGGTTCATCTCTGCCTGACTTCTCCACCTTATCCGCTCAGAAAGCAGCGGGATTATGCTGCAGCCTTCAAAAACGACTGTGACTATATTGATTTCATCGTAGAAGCCATTCGGCCAATTGCCCACCAGCTGGTTGACGGTGGTTCTGTCGTGCTGAATATCGGTCAGGATATTTTTAATCCGGGTCAGCCTTCTCGTTCCCTCTACCCTGAGCGCCTATTACTGGCCTTGTGCGAGAAACTAGACCTCTACCTGATGGACCGGGTGCCGTGGGTGAATATGAGCAAACCACCCTCACCGACATATTGGGCCTGCCGTAAGAAAGTTCAGCTGCTGGCCGGTCATGAAATGATTTTCTGGCTGACCAATAATCCTGATGCTGTCCGCTCCTGTAACCAGCGCGTTTTGCAGCCCCACACTGAGAGCCACAGCGCGTTGGTTGCCAGAGGCGGAGAGAACCGTACGACCATCTACGGTGACGGTGCCCATGTCGTGAAACCAGGGGCCTTTTCTCAATCCACTGACGGGGCTATTCCCAAAAATGTAATAATCCGAGGCCATGCATGTGCTGACACTCGCCGGTTTCATCAGGAGGCTAAACGCTTAAGGCTTCCTGCTCATGGGGCGATGTTCCCTACGGCCATCCCCGATTTTTTCATACGGTTCCTGACGGAGGAAAACGAGCTTGTTGTTGATCCTTTTGCCGGTTCTCTCAAGACAGGCCTGGCCGCCGAGCGGCTCAACCGCAGATGGATGTGTTTTGATAGTATTCTGGAATGGTTACGAATTTCAGCCACCGGCTTTTTTTCTGACTTCCCGGGATTTGAGATGAACCCGATTATTGATAACGGTGAGTTGTTCGCGTAAGCGGCCGTTACGAATAAACATTATTCACTCTGTCTTTTGCGGAGTGAACGATCACAGGAGATGGCGATATGCCTGACATTATCCCGCACCAACAACAGCCGGAACGTCTTCATAAATTTCACTCCCTCAAGGGAGGGCAATACTGGCGCGCAAAAAACGATATTCCTGAGCAATGTATTGAACAGGATGAAGTGTTGCTGATTGAGTCGCTCCGCTGGGTTGATAATGCACTCCATACTGTGATCCTCCGCACCCATCCGTCAAAATACGGCAAAGACTTTGTTTTCAAATTTACCGATGCTGCTGGCCGTAGCTGCCGCACCACGAAATCGTTTAAAGAGCATCGATTTCTGTTTAATGACTTTCTGGATAAATTTGAATTTGCAGATGATGGGCAGGATATCCGGAGCCAGGAACTGCTTGCAGCTCAAAACCGGGTTAGCCAGCTGACTCAGCAAATGACCGAAACCATGTCTGATCCTGAAGCACTGCGTACGGAACTCCTCGGCAGGGTTGAAGCAAAGAAAGCCAGTTCATCGACGCCAGGCGATGACAAAAAGCAACTTCCTATGGTTATGGAGCTGTCTTCATCAACTGAGATAGCGTCTCTTGGCACAGCTCTGTCATCAGGTATCGATGAAGCCAAAATAGCACAGCTCCAGCAGGCTGTTGAGTTCAGACATGAAATCGCACAGGCGCAAATCGACTGGATTAAAGAAAAGAATAATGCGATTTCGAGAGCCGTCATGGCTATTACTCCCTATCTGGAAGAGTCGGCTGCCGCCCAGCTTGCCATTGCCGAAGAAAGTCGCGAAACGCTGAATAAACTGATGGACGGTATAAAGTCCCTTGACCTCTACATCGGGAAAGATGTGGTGGTGAACACTATCAGGGAGGGTGAATCAGCACCGCCACACATTCCCTTGACGTTCGTACAGCGTAAGCTGGCCGTCGATGAGGAAACGGCTGTTTTTCTCGATATAGGAGAATGGTTTGATTTTGAAAAGTTGCCACTTTTTTTCCATGCATTAAACAACCATCCAGGGCTGGTGGAGCAGATCTTCCCGTCACAGCGCTGCGTGGTATGTATGACCACTACCCGTCGCTATATTGATTATCAGGACCGTTGGGCTAACTGGGAGCTCAATGCAAAAAACCAGACGGTCTTTCTGATGGTTAGGGACGGCGAACGGCTGTTCCAGGTTTACTCTGGAGTAGAGTCTCACCTCGGCGCTCATACACTTTTTCCAACCACCGATGAACAGGGAAATATCTTTCGAGGCATTGACGGTTCGCAGGTTACGTTCAATGACGTGTCATACACTGACAAGCTTAAAGCGCATGAGATGGTTGCTCTGCATTATTACCGGTTTCTTATCCTGTGCTGCGGGCTCGACCACCGGCTTAAGCTGTTTGGCGAGTTCTACGACCCTCAGGACCGCTTAAGTTTCGTCTCTATGGCGTTCCAGGAGAAGTATTGTCGATTCATTTATGATCATGATGGTACTGGCCTTCTGGACGATCCTGATGCGAAAGTGCGCCCCTCTATTGAGGAGTATATAACCCAGGCCAATAGCCATTTGCGCTCAGGTTCAAGGGTGTTCTGCGAGTGGAGAGCTGTTTGTACACCAAATACCGCGCCGGGCGTTGTGAAAGTCGATACTGGTACCAGTTACCGATCCTATTATTTTACCGCCGATTTCATCAATGATGAGGGAATGGCGGTGGCCTTTACCCGCAACAATGAGATTTGCGTGGAGGTTCCGGTCAAAAAAGATATCTACCGTCGCACTCGGGCTAATGATGTACGTGAATTTAATGCGAAAGTATCCCTCACGAATTTTCAGCGTGATCCGTGGGATGACGCCAGCAGCGTGGGATTCCTCTGTCTGGACGCTGTAAAAGCCGATGATCTTGATTATTACATCCACAGCCGCTCCAGTCGTAGGAATTTTATGTACTACATAAAGCTCTTCAAACGCCTTTCAGCTGTCCTGAGAACGGAAGAAGTGCAGGAGATGCCCTATCGGCAAAAGCTCATCAGAGCGCTGGTGGATGGCAATATAGGCACTAAAGCTAACCGTGCTGAAATCGTCGACAAGACAGTCATCACCTGGCGGGCGGACAAAAAAGGTCAGCCGCTTAGTGAAGGAATAGCCAACGAGAAAAGCTGGAAAGCATTACTTGGCATGATGGACCTGATCGCCTGGCGCGGTTTGAGCCATAAAGAGGCTGCAGTGGAGATGGCTATCTCCCGGGGTAGCAAACCGTTACGTCTTATAGTCACGACAAATGCCAGACTGGCTCTGTATGTTACCCCTACAGCCGAGGAACGTGACGATCGCGTGGAAAAACATAAGTGGGCCATGCTGCTGACCTTTAAAATGTCAGCAAAAGGGCTGACTCTTGATTCCAGCAAACCTGCGTTGCTAAGCAAAAATAGTGTTTGCGAAACAACCCTCTATGAATGGCCGGAGGCCAATGAGTGGAAAGGGTTGAAATCAGTGTTCTCCAGCTTTAACGAAAAGCAAAGAGCGTTTGAATATATTGAGACAGGCAAAGAGGACCTCCGAAAACTGTCTCCGGCTAACCCCTCAGAATTTGAGGCTGGGGTACGTGAATGGATGACGGCCTACTGCGAAATGAATGATTACCGCAAAACCGGGGGCCAGGTGCAGCAGCCGAGATTGATGATACCGGTAGGCATCTACATTAACTGGGGAGACTGGCAGTATATCTACGTCACTACAGAGAGTGAGGCCGCTGGGTATTTTTATCACAACTGCAGCGAACGCCTGAAAAAGGAACTTTTTCAGGAATATGTTTCACGCTTTGCTCACCCGGAAGGAAAGCTCGAACGGCTTGAAACTCGGGGGAACCAACTGGCATTGGTCATGACGAACAAAACTCCCGACATCGGCATGTTCTGTGCAGATCGCAATATTGAAATGGATAGCGTGAATTATGGACCTTTATCTTACAGTGCCTACAGCCAGCTTCAGCGAATTGAAAACCGATTGATTTTTGTCCTAGCTGAAGCGGAACGCGGGTTACATCGCAGGATTTATATTGCCGATAACCTTAAAAGCGACAATGGTGAGTTTATCATAGATGAACTCCTTGGTTCCTCACATCTACAGGCACAGTCTCCCGTTGATGTTTTCGAAGTCATTCTACCTAAGTCGTTGTCAGAAGGCCCGCTGCCGGTAATGAAATCGAGTGGTGAAATCTACCGTATTCACCACTGGTTTGATATCTGTCCAAAAGGCGCTGAGGCTAATGTTTCATTGAGCAATATCGAGGCACCAGTAAATAAGGTTACCAGACACAGTTTCGATAGCAGGGAGGCGGCAATCATGCATATCCTGATGCAGAAGGATACCGTTAGGAAAAATATCTCCGAAGACAGATTCAACACGCCAGAAGGCGTTGTCGAAAGGTGGTATTAGGGGAGCTTTATGTTTAGCAAGTTCTTTGTTTTGACCAGTATTGTTGTTTGGATTATGCCGGTGATGACTATCGCTGGCGCAATTTTCCGTAAGGACCTGTTAACCCGAAAAGAATGGATTTTTCTCATTTTCTTTAGCATTGTCGGTGCATCCTACGTTTCTTATTCCAGCTGGCAGGACAGGAACATAGGCCTGGTGCCAATAGGGAAAGAATATTTATCTTGCCAGTTAAAATCGCGTAATGAACCCGACCCCGAAACTTTCAGGACTGTGACCCTTGATTGTGGCGGAGAAGAAAAAATGGCTAAAGAGGAATTGTATGATGCAGCTGTAAAAGCCGCCATAAAATACGGTTACGAGTAAATCATCAAGAACCACTTTTCTCCATTTTACCCCTCTGCAATTTAGTATTTCGTTCTATCCACCAGCACAGGCCCACGGTCCCGGTAAACCCGGAACCGGGACCTGTGCCGTGAGACCACTTTAGACGGGTCACATCACTTCAAAGGGAAGCTGTCGCCGTCTCAGTCACCCGGTCTCAAAATTTTTACAGGCATTCAGCCTGCAAAAACTTTGAGCTGCGGCTTCCTTCTCCGCCCTTTTTCGTTCTGTTTTCCCCGTCTGCGTTTGTCTCACGGCACAGGTCAGGCCGCACACAATCCTAAATTGCAGGAGAATACGCTATGAATGCTTTTAATAATCTGTTTAACCGTCACTGTCAAAACACTCTGCTGGCTCGCGGATGGCCTGCCGATATGGAACTGAACTATTCATTAGCTTACTGCCAGGGAGATGGTGTGGCATTTTACGGCGTGCTGCATGACAAAGAAATATTGTCCTTACTGGCTGGTCTGGTGAAATATAATCATATCACTGCAAAACTGGCAGAAGAGGTTGCCGAAGTAATCAAAGACAGCGAAACAAAACTCATCCTTGAACGCAACGGTTTTGGGTACCGATATTCTCATGCAAATACCATCCGAGTCCTGTTAGAAAATTACCCGGAAGATATCGGGTATGAAGATCGCTTTTATGACGTTCTGGATAGTATCCAGGGGAGCATTGAGGAGATATGTAGCACGCTTGAAAATGACGGTTATAAAATCCATGAAAATATGAGCCCTTCCTATGCTGGCGACCTTGTTATGTCACGTGCCACAGCTAATTTCGAAATCATTGTAACCGAAAGCGAAGAGGAATTTTGGGACACATCAGATGCCTGGGATGATGAATGTAAAGATTTATACATAGCTGATCTTCTTACCGGGAGATATGAACTGAAGAATCTTGAAATAATCGTGAGGGGAAGAACCACAGGAAAGGTATACGGACAACATTACGCCGAACTGGTTTCAATTAACAAAAATAGTCCGGTGCGACGTTGGTTTGACCGCGATTGGTTAAGGTTAGCATTTGAGGAAGCGCGGGTAAAAATTGAAGATAGCCGTAAGGAACTTACAAACATAAGGTTATAGTTTCTCCAATGAGGGGCTGCAGCAGTGCAGCCCCAACCTTTCAGGTGACCGTCCCAGGAGTAGTACGATTCATGGTCCGGTGGGTTCAGAAAACATTGCCAGATAGCGTTTGCTGTCTTCTGCGCCCCTTGCTGTACGAAATCTAAGGCCCGAACCATAGCTTTCGTAGCTACGTTTATCCTTGAAATAACCATTTTCTAACGACATCAAACCATCCACAAAAGCCCAATTTTTGGATTATCGTCCGGAAGCGAACGTGCTCAGGATCACTCGGATCCTTTTCTGGATCGTTAAGGGTAAAACCTTTCAGTTAGTTCAGCCTGCTAGTTAACTAGCCTCTCAGAGGCCCGTAATCGCTCTCAGAAGCCGTTTCTTAGAAAAATGGTACCTACCTACGTATAATATTTGCGACTAATCCTGGTGTGTTTGACGACCATTCTGCGCTGGATCCGATCATTACCACTGTTCGAGGTACCGAAACTCAACCACCAGCACTACCCTGCAGAGAGGCAACACCCACTGGTTTTGTTCTTATCATACTAATAAATAACGAATTATTAAACTGTGTGACAGTGATCTACGTTGTGTCTTCGGCATATTTGTTGTTGTTTATTCCGATCTGGGATCCGGCTTCGGTAAGAGTTAGGGGTCAAATCCCCTAAAAGGAGACAAATGCTGTGTTTGTAAACGATTTTGTGGGTCCAGCCACTTATCCCCGTTATCCACACCCTATAACCAATAATTGATCCCAATATGATCCTAGATCTAACCCATAAAAACCAAAAGGATCCCCGGCACTGTATCCAATTGAATTATATAAGAAAATCGACACTTTTGATTAACCGTCGTACGTGTTTTTGTTAATGTTCATATGGAGTTTCATTAATACATGAATGATTTTAGTTAACAGTCGTATGCTGGATGATCTACAGTAATGGGATTCAACATTAACGGTCGTATGTTTAGGATAGGAATGACTGTGAACAAGAAAACGGAATCTATGGTCACTCCCGTTTTTGCAACACCGATTTTGACGATAAATTGGCTTGCTTGAATCTATCCGGCGTCTGAATGGGATTTTATTCCCGCGCCTCGATGA